>CAZZIF010000138.1:0-10247 GCA_964654025.1 uncultured bacterium | reverse complement strand
GACCCCGGGACCCTAGGACCCCGGGACCCCGGGACCCTAGGACCCCAGGACCCCGAGACCCTAGGACCCCAGGACCCTGGGACCCCAGGACCCCGGGACCCCGGGACCCCAGGACCCTGGAGCCGGGGCTCCGCCGCTTTCCCTCCGGTCCTGCCCGGGGTCCAACGGGACTTGGCCGGTCCCCAGTCGGGTTTGATCCTTGTCAGGACTAGAGACGGCCAATGTCTAGAGACGGCCGAAGTGATGCACCTGGCGCAGGATCTCCTCGTCCACGCCCATGCGCAGCAAGTACTCTCGCCGTGACTCCTTCATCCTCTCGACCCACGCCCGGTACTGATCCAGCCTGTTTCGACGTTCGAAGAAGAGGATCGGGTTGAGAATCTCATCCGGCACCCTTTCGAGAAGCGACGCGTTTTCGGTCGCATCCACATCGACGATCTCATAGCCGAAGTCCGGATCGGTTTTCCAGATGATTGTCTGACCCAATAGGCCCTCGAGCATAGCCGACGAGTGCCGGATCTTGACCTTGTGTGCGCTGCCGGCGGCCACGTCACGCTGGTCTCCACCGACGTAACCGGTGTTCATCAACCAGAGCTGCAAGTCCGGCATCTGGGCCGCGAGTTCCTCGAAGCGCTTGGCCTGCAGCGAGGGCGCGCGCGGGAAGAACGGCTGGGTGAACGGCGAACGGGTCTTACCGCGATCCTTTCCGGCGGCCGAAGTTTTGGTGGTCTCTCCCAGCATAAAGTAGGCGGCGGCTTGCTCGGGACTCACGAACCGGACGACGCCCGGCGTGGCCGCATCGGCGCCCTCGTCCCGATTCAGGATGCCGAGTGACTCGATGGGTGGGATGTTGTCGAGCGAAGCAGCGTTCTCGATGGCCGACATGGGAATGATCGAGCGGCCGTTCTGTGTCCAGGTGACGAAGTCCCATCCATCTTGCGGTACGCCATACTCATCGAGTACCTCCTCGATCTTGACTTCGCCCGCGATGTAGGCATCCAGATTCTTGAGCGGTGCTCCTGTATGGAGCAAAGCCACCCGCCAGTGATTGACCTCCTCGGGCGTCAGGATCTCCTTGTTGAAATCGTAGTCGCCGTCCTCATCCAGATAGCCATTTTCCACCCAGGCGTCGGGAGACAAGGTGCCGCGGTAGATCACTGGCTCACTCTTCTCGGTCAGGCCGGCCGTTTTCGCGAAGCAACCGTTTTCGGTGACCGTGCAGCGGCCATTCGGCCACAGACAGACCATGTCGTCCTGGATCGGTTCGGTGCGCTCGCCTTGGTGACTGAAGGTGGTCGTGGTCTTGCCGGTGCCGCTCAGGCCCATGACGGCCATCATGACGCGGTTGCCGCCGATGGTGACGGCCTTGGCGCCGGCATGCAGAACGAGACCGCCGAGCTGATAGACGTATTCGTTGAGCATCCGCAGCATGCCCTTCTTGCTTTCGCCGAAGTAGTCGGAGCCCATGACATAGGTCGTCCAGTTCTCCAGATCCACAATCACCGCGACCTGACCGGGTGTCTCGGGCGAGAGGCAGCCGGGCGTCATGATCAGTCGGAATTGTGGACGGAAGGGTTGCGCAAGCCGCTCAGGATCCTCGACCACGGTGCGCGGAAAGGCCAGAATCTGCTGCATCCCGGCGATGTTCGCGCCTTCGGGCGTATAGAGCCACTGGGCGGCGGGGGACTCGGGCGCATTGCCCAAATAGCCGTCGATCTTGATCAAGACGCCGGCTCGTTCGACGTATTCGCGCTGGTACTGGATGAGCCGTTCGGCCCGATCCTGCTGGATGACCTTCGAGGCGTAGAAACCCTGCTCGGCGATGGGGGCGATGATGTAGGTCGAGTGGGCCATCCGAGCCTTGCAGCGAGTGATGCGGTTCAGATTGCCCGTGGAAGACTTGTAGACGTGAGGAGCATGGTAGAGCGATAAGGCCTGCAACTCGTCCTGTGGCGGGTTGTCGATCACCTGCACACTGAACGGGATCTCCGCCTCGTGCCTGAATTCTCCGGCATTGAACCTCATGGCCGGCAGCCTCCTGTCCAGGGGGTTGCCCGGCCGGCCCCCCCTTTTGTTCTGTGCGCGGACGTCGGCGTGATCGCGCTGGACCGCGAACGGGACGTCGATTGGCAAAGCGTACGAGCATACAACGAGATCCGCCGCGAATGCTTGCCTAAAATCCTTATCCACTGGGAAGCCTTTGCTGATCCCTTCGGGCAGCGCGGGTCGGTCCGCTGGTCCAATGGGGACGCCTGGGCTGGTCCGTGCTTCGGGCAGCGTGGGCTGGTCCCTTCGGGCAGCGTGGGCTGGCCCCTTCGGGTAGCGCGAGCTGGTCCTGGCGGGACGCCTGGGGCGATGTCCCTGAGACGGGACACTCCTCGTGTTCGGACTGCCATCGCTCTGCTCTACTGGATGGGCTATCGCAACAGGGTCAGGGCGCGTGAGTAGCGCCGGTCGCCAACCTCGGCCCGAGCCCAGTATCGTCCGGCAGGGGCCCGGGCCCCGTTCTCGGTGCGGCCGTCCCAGGCGAAGCGATGCTCGCCAGCTGGAAGCGTCTGGCGACAGAGGTCTCGCACGAAGCGACCGGTCGAATCGTAGAGCCCGATCCGAATCCGGGCTGCTTCTGGCAATGTCAGCCGGAGGCTTGTCTCGCCACGGAACGGGTTGGGTGAGGCCGTCAGTGCGATCCGATTCGCGAGCCCGCCGTCCGAATCAGGCTGCGGTTCGTCCGAATCAGGCTGTGGCTCATCCGAATCGGGCTGCGGTTCGTCGGGATCGAGGATGGGAGTGGTCGCAGGGGTCGCGGTGAGGAGCTGTACATCGTCGATGGCTACCTCGACGAGCGAGTCATTGAGGGAGTCGGCTGCTACGAAGCAGAAACGCATCTGGTCGGTGAGGGCCAGCGCTTGAGATACGTCGAGGTCGATGCGCTGCCAGTCGCTGTATCCGCTCGTCGTGCGATACAGGTCGATCCAGGATGCGCCTCCGTCGTTGGAGGCTCGTACGGTGAAAGCGTCCTCCCAGGGATAGTAGCCGGCGTAGTTGTTGAACCAGAGCCAGAAACGGAGCCGCAGATCGTCCAGATCACCCGCGCGGATCAGTGGACTGAGCAAGGTTGTCGCGCCGCCGTCGATGTCGTTCTGGTCCGCGTCACCGTCACACCGTGCGCCAGTGACGAAGCAATGCGTGGCGGATTCGGTGTCATTGCCGGGCGTGTGGTCGCCGTCGGGCTGGGTCACGCGATTGCCATAGGCAACGCAGATCTCGGGCACGGCCCACTCCCACAGGCCGGCGATGGCGTCGTCGGAGTCCAGACCGAGCTGCCACGCCGTCGCGGTGGCCAGCTCGGTGGAGTGCACCGCGCGCAGGACCTGGAAGGAGAAAGGCTCGGCGGCACCGCCGGGCGGGAGGGTCACGACCATGCCATCGTCGTCAGCGGCTTCCCAGAAGTAATCGATCCGGTCACCGGCCCGCAGCGCGGGCAGGATCCGCTGGAAGGCACCTTCCTTGGTGGTCACATGTAGGATGTCCAGTGACTGGGGCTGGAAGCCCTGACCGGCATCGAGGTAGAGAGCCACCGACGCGCCATCGAGTGCCGTGTTGAGGGCACTGACCTGGGCGTGGAGCGTCAGGGACTGTCCATCGGCCAAGGTATCGGCGAGCGGGGTATGGAAGATCCCTACGGGCGCATCCAAGGGAACGCTGAGCTGGTGCGTGTAGCTTCCCAGCCGGCAGTTATCATAGGCCACATAGGCGTAGCCCTGTTCTCCCCAGCCCTGGCCCCAGCTGTTGCGCAGAATCCAGGCTCCTAGCGCGTCATCCCAGCCCACGAGCACAACGGCGTGGTTGATGTTGTCGCTGCCCTCGTGTTCGTAGACGCCGCCGATGTAGTGCTGGAAATCCGGATAGACACACATGGCTGTGGCGACCGGGGAGACCAGCAGGGCCTGCTTCAACATCTCACGGCTCGGACTGACGGCGTTCCACGCGTCGATCCCTACGACCGGCGAGGCGTCTCCGGAGTCGCAGTCGAAGTGGTCGTCGTTGCGGTAGGGAATGTCGGTCTCCAGATAGGCCCCGTCATCCCGCCACAGGCGATAGGCCGCCGTCATCCAGCCACCGCCACAACCATAATTGTCGATGTTGCAGTTGATGGCGTGCTGCTCGGAGAGGTCGACCGGTTCATCGTAGAGCGCCAGGATTCCCTCGAGGGCTCCCACGGCGGCAAAGGCCCAGCAGCTTCCGCAGGTGCCCTGGTTGCGGGGCGCGGGCAACGCGCTCACGCGACGCCAGTCCCACCGTTCGGGGAGCGTTACGGTCGCCGCGTCGGTCTCCAAGGGGCGCAGGGTCTCGGATGGTTCGGTCCCGGAACCCTCCGGCGAGGACCGATCGGGCGAGGACCGATCGGGCGAGGGCTGGTCGAGCGAGGACCGATCGGGCGAGGGCTGGTCGAGCGAAGACCGATCGGGCGTGGACCGATCGAACGAAGACTGGTCGAGCGACGACCGATCGAGCGATTGCCAGTGTGCCAGCTGCTCGGCGATGGTGATTCGCGCGCCCAGCATCGCCGCGAACTCCTTGGGGGACAGGTGTGAGATACTGGTCACTCCTGGCTGCCAGCGGTAGCCTTCCTGGTGGACCCGGTGTTCGAGTTCCTCGATGCGGGCCAATTGATCCGGGGTCGGCCGGAAGGGTAGGGGTGGATGGGCCCGGCGGCGCATCTCGGGGAGCGCAACCAGAAGCGCGACGGTCAGGACCATGAGAGCGGCCAGAATCAGGATGAGACCTGTGGGCGAGTACCACCGGATCGTCGGCGGTGGGGTTTTCTCCTTGCTGTGCAGGTAGCGCTTGCGCACCGCGTGGCCTCCTCGGCCCATCTCGGTCCATCTCGGTCCATCTCGGTCCATCTCGGTCCATCAGAGCCTTTGAGGTTACTTTCGGCGCATCAGATCAGGATCTGAATCGCGCCGGATGCCCAATTTCCTTGAGAATCGGCAAACTGGACGGCTATAATCCGCACTTTCACCCAGGATTAGCATCCACCAGGAAGGGACTGCGCGGCCTCCCCAGAAGCTCGGGCCGCCGGGCAGGGAGTTGTGTGCCAGGAAGAGGAGGGCACGATGATCGGTTTTGAGCTCAGCGAAGAGCAGACGATGATTCGCGATCTGGCCAGGGACTTCGCCCAGAACGAGATCGCTCCCAAAGCAGCCTATCACGACCAGACGGGCGAGTTCCCTCGTGAGATCTGCCAGAAGGCGTTCGATATCGGCTTGCTCAACCCCAGCGTTCCCGAGGAGTACGGCGGCGCCGGGATGCCCTGTGTGGCCGAGTGCCTCATTGCCGAAGAGCTGGCGGCCGCCTGTAGTGGGATCAGCACCGCGATGATGGTCAATACCCTGGCCACGGCGCCGGTCGTGATGGGTGCCAGCGATGAGCAGAAGAAGAAGTGGATCCAGCCGATGACCGAGAAGCTGACCTTCGCCGCCTACGGTGTCACCGAACCCGGTGCCGGCAGCGACGTGCAGGGGATCACCACCACGGCTGTCAAGAAGGGTAATGACTATGTGATCAACGGCCAGAAGATGTGGATCAGCGGCGCCGGCGTGGCCGACTGGTTTTTCGTTCTGGCCTACACGAAGAAGGAATCTGGGATCCGCGGCATGAGCGCCTTCATCGTGCCCGCCGACGCCGAGGGAGTCACCGTCGGGAAGAAAGAGGACAACATGGGCCAGCGGGCCTCCGACACCCGCTCGATCACCTTCGAGGACGTGGTTGTTCCCGAGGAGAACCGGATCGGGGACGAGGGCAAGGGCTGGATGCTGGCGATGGCGGCGTTTGACCACACCCGCCCGCCGGTGGCCGCCGGTGCGGTGGGGGTGGCTCGCGCGGCGATGGAGCACGCCATTCGCTACGCGAAGGAGCGGCGCGCCTTCGGCGTAGCCATCCAACGTCACCAGTCGATCGCATTCATGATCGCCGACATGGCCAAGGACATCGATGCTGCCCGTCTGCTCGTTTGGCGCGCGGCGGACAAGTACGACCAGGGCAAGAAGAACAGCTACGAGGCTGCCTGCGCGAAGGCCTTTGCGGCGGATTCGGCCATGCGGATCTGTGTCGACGCTGTCCAGATCTTTGGAGGCTACGGGTTCAACAAGGAGTATCCGGTCGAGAAGCTGATGCGTGATGCAAAGATCTTCCAGATCTACGAAGGTACGAGCCAGATCCAGCGGCTGATCATCGCGAAGGGAATCATCTCGGCCGTGCACTAGCGCCGAGAGGGTCAGATGCAGAACAGAAGGGGTCCGGTCATTGACCGGACCCCATTCATTTGGTCCAGATGGCTATCGTCCCGGTGGGTCGCTTACCTCGCGGGCCGAGGCAGAGTTCGCGTGCCCGCTGAGCCGGTCGTCCTCCCGGTGGGGTTCAGGCCCGGCTGGCCTGGACCGCCTCCGCGGCCGCGCGGGAGGCCTTGAGCTTGCGAACCTCCAGGGCGAAGCGCTTGCGTTTACGCTCGTAGAAGCTCGAGCGCTCCTCGCTCTTCTGCCGGCGGAAGCCCTCGACCAGTCGCTCACACTTGTGAACGATTTGCTCAGCGACGAGGAACCGTTGCTCAGCCGAGAGATTGCCACCCTGAAACGCCTTCTCCAGCGCATAGACCCGAAACCGATCGCGGCTCCAGGTTCGTGCCGCCGAAACCGGCGCCTTGTTCGTACGGCGTGACAGACTCGTGCCAGGCACGTAGTGGACCGGAAAACGTGCTGCCACCCTGAGCCAGAAGTCGTACTCCTCGCAGGACGGCAGGTTCTCGTCGAACACGCCGCACTGCGTGAAGCAGCACCGATGGAATGTGGCCGCCGAGACCGAAAGCGGGCAGGCCGCCAGGGTGTGCTCGAAGATGGACTCGGCGTCACGACCGAGATCCTTGATGGGCCGTGGTCTTCCATCCTTGATCCACAACTCCGAGACACGCGCCACGCGGGCTTCCGGCCGCTTCTCGAAGAACGACATCTGGGTGGCCAGGTGTTCGCTCTGCCAGGCGTCATCCGGTTCGAGGAAACACAGATACTCGCCACGGGCGGCTCGAATCGCGCGGTTGCGAGCTGTGCTCAAGCCACGGTTCACACCATAGTGATACTGGACGGTGGTACCCTGGCAGCAGAACGCGTGGCTGAAAGGCTTGATCGACGTCGGTCCCATCCGCGCGAGGATCTCGATGGCCTCCGGCTGCGCCTGCAAACGTTCGAACAGGTGCATGGCCGTGCCATCGGTGGATCCATCGTCGGCGATGATGAGCTCGAAGTCTCGATAGGATTGCTGAAAGACAGTTTCGATGGTCTCGCTGACAGCGTCTTTTCGATTATACGTAGGCACGATCACACTGACGCGGGTCATCGCTCCTCCTTCCATGAAGGACCTCAACACTCCCGCCGCTAAGATCTGGATTTGCTCCTATGTCCTAGCCCGTGCCTCGTTCGTGCTGTGGGGTTCAATGCTGAACCGGGCTCCAAACGTATCTTGGAATCTATTCCTGATCTCAGATCTCTGGCGCATCAACTGATGCGCAATCTACAAAAAACGCAAAAGGTTGTCAAGCGAAAAGCCGCATCCAGAGCGACTTTCCGTGTTGTCGATTCTCGTGGGGGTCAATCCACGCGCGTCGCGTCACGCATTCAGCGCGTTTGATCGGAAACCTCGAGCCCACGAGGCTGGTTGATAGAGATGATAGAGTCGGCAGAGTGACGGGGTGACAGAGTGACAGAGTGACGGGGTGACAGAGTGACAGAGTGACCGAGCGACAGAGTGAAGGAGTGACCGAGCGACAGAGTTGACAGAGAAGAGGGGCACGAGTACCTTGACCCGCGAATCGGTGGGTCGGGTGTAGGGCAGCGAGGGAACAGGAGGCGTCTATGAACGCAAGCTGGCTGGGTACGATGTTGTGGCGGCCGCGTCTGGCTTGGGTTTTCGTGCTGTGCGTGGCGATGCTGGGTGCCGGGGGATGTGGCAAGAAGCAGGTCAGCCGGGTCGAGACCGACACGACGATCGATCTCTCCGGATACTGGAATGATACCGACTCGCGCTTGGTGGCCGAGGCCATGATCGAGGATGCGCTTTCCCATCCATGGGCGGTTCGCCACATGCAGCAGCAGGGAGGTGATCTGCCGGTGGTCATCGTGGGGGCGGTACGCAACATGAGTACCGAGCACATCGCGGTGGGCACGTTTCTAGCGGATATCGAGCGAGCGCTCATCAATTCGGGCAAGGCGCTGGTCGTCGCGACGGCGGAAGAGCGCAAGGATCTCCGCTTGGAGAAGGCGGACCAATGGGAAAACGCGAGCGCCGAGACGGTGAAGCGCGTTGGGCAGGAAATGGGCGCCGACTATATGATGTACGGCGAGATCAACACCATCACCGACCAAGAGGATGGCAAGAAGGTCATCTTCTATCAGGTCGACCTGAACCTCGTCGACATCGAAACGAACGTCAAGGTCTGGCCGGGCCAGAAGAAGATCAAGAAGTACATCGCCAAGGGCAAGTACAAACCATAGCCCCAAGGGCGGGGGGAGTGGTTCGCTTCTCCTGCATCCGGTGAGGTACTCCGATGCGGCAGTGGCGTCTCGCCGGCGGTCTACTGGTCGTTCTTGTGCTGGTGACCGCGTGCGCTTCCTACACTACCCGGCTCCGTGACCTGCGGGGCCGCGTAGCGGGCGGGCATCTCGATGAAGCCATCGAGATGGTCGCGAAGGTCAGCAAGCCGGGAGATCTCCTCTATCATCTCGAACGGGGGGCCCTTCTCCACTACGCGGGCGACTACGCGGCGAGCAATGACGATCTGCTGGCGGCCGAGAAGCTGCTCGATGATCTCTACACGATCAGTGTCAGCCAGCGAGCTCTGACCTTCCTGCTCAATGATGAGGCCGAGGCTTACCGGGGCCAGATCCACGAAGGGCACTTCCTGCACTACTACCGCTTGCTCAACTTCCATTATCAGCACCGACCGGGCGAGGCGGCCGTGGAAGCGCGCCGGCTTGCGCTGCGCCTGGCCAGCCATCGCGATGAGTTAGCAGACGACCGCGCGCTGCGCGAGATGCCATTCTTGCAGTGGTTGCTTGGGGCCGTGTTGGAGGGCAACGGGGAGGCCAACGACGCGTTGATCGCCTATCGTTGGGCCCAGCAAGGGTACGAGAACTGGTCCGCCGAGTGGGGGCTGCCGGCGCCCTCCTGGCTGGATCGCGCTCTGGTGCGAGCAGCCGTGCAATCCGGCATCTCGCCCGATGAGATTCCCGAGACCCGCGATGTTCCCGGTACTGTTCGTCTCGAGGCACTGGAAGAAGCGCGCTCGGGAGACGGTGAGCTCATCGTGCTCGCGGAACTGGGCTGGGCGCCCCAGCGCCAGAGTGAGCATCTGCGCATCCCTATCTTCAAGCACGAAGCCAACTGGAGCGGGCCGGACGAGGCGCTGTCGCTCGGGTTTGTGCTGGCTGGACGCTACGATTACTACGTCGCGCACAACGCCTGGAGTAGCGACGATGTGGAGATCGCCTACTTCCTGGATGTGGCGGTTCCCATTCTCCCGGATCGGGAGCCTCTGGGTGTTGGAAGCTGCGAGGTCTCGATTACGCCAATCACGCCAATTGCGCCAGTTGGGCCAATCGAGGCGGCAACGGGCACAACGGGCACAACGGGCACAACAGGCGTGACGGAAACGGCGGAAGATGCGCCGGCCGGGCAGACTGGCTCCGCGGGCGAAACGGGTGTTGCGGGGGTACCGAGTTCGGCCACTGGATCGCAGGCTCGCGAGTGGTCCGGGCCCGATCATCTGACGCTGGTGCCCGTGGCCGATGTCGATGGTCTGGTGCGGCGTGTCTACCACAAGACTCTCACCGGAACGCTGGCGAAGACCTTCGCACGGGCCTTGCTGAAGTTTGTGGCGAAGCAGCAGGCCGAGAAAGAACTCGGCACGCTGGCAGGCATCCTCACCAACATCGCCGGCGTTGCCACCGAGAAGGCCGACACACGTTCCTGGCTTCTTCTCCCGGCGCAGATCCAGGCGCAGACGATCCGTCTTCCGGCGGGGCGCTACCGCGTTGTCTTGGAGGCGTATTCCCATCAGGGGGGCAAGGTAGGGATGTCGGTGCACGAGGTCGAGATTGGCGAGGGTTCGGTTGCGATCGTGAGTTGGCGGCCGTTCGCGAGTTAGGGACCGCGATCTTCATGAGCCTGGATGCTCCCGCAGGTAGGGGCAGGGA
>CAZZIF010000137.1:0-10283 GCA_964654025.1 uncultured bacterium | reverse complement strand
GACGCGTGCGCCTGGATCAGGTCCTGCAGCGCTCGGCGCCGACCGCCTGGCGGCGCGTCGCGGCCGAACAGAGACGGGACTCCTGAATCCTCGTATGAGGAGAGGAACGCCGTGTGCCGGCTTCGCCCGGCGGTGAGCACCCGGTGGCGAGCACCCGGCAGCGGGCACCCGGTGGCGAGCACCCGGGGCGGGCGTCTTGCTTCACGGCCGGGCCGGTGCTAGACTGCTCGCACCGGAGACTTGCCTCTCGGGATCATGGAGGAACGTTGGAGAAAACATCGAAGCCGCAGCCGAGTCAGCCCTCTTCCCATGAGATCGCCCTGCTGGCGGCCGAGTTGGGTCTGGACAAGAAGGGCGAAGAAATCGTCATCCTGGATCTGCGGAAGTTCGCCATCGGGTGCGAGTACTTCGTGATCATGACCGGCACTTCGGAACCCCATGTGCGCGCCCTCGCCGAGTCGATCGAAGAAGCCCTCGAGCGTCGCCTGGGCCAGAAACCCTGGCACCGCGAAGGCCTGCAGAAAGCGCGCTGGATCTTGCTCGACTATGTCGACTGCGTCGTTCACGTCCTCGATGGCGAGGCTCGCCAGTACTACATGCTCGAGCGTCTGTGGGGCGATGCGCCGCGGGAGCGGATCGGGTTCGAACCGGCCGCGGCGGGAGGGGAGGACGACGGGCCGAAGCGCCCATCTACGGATGAGGCGGAGGATACCCGCGACGTTTGAGGAGGCGAGTCGATGAAGATTGTGGCGGTTGGATCGGTGGCCCTCGACACGATCCACACGCCGACGACGAGTCACGAGCGATTGCTGGGAGGTTCGGCCTCCTATTTTTCTCTGGCCGCCATTCACTTGGCACCGGTGGGCGTCGTGGCCGTGGTGGGCGAGGATTTCGCGCCCGAGCACCGGGAACTCTTGGCCGGGCGAGGCGTCGACTTGGCCGGTTTGGAGACGGCACCGGGATCCACTTTCCACTGGGAGGGCGAGTACGATCAGGATCCTAACGTCCGGCGTACGGTGCGGACCGAACTCGGTGTGTTCGAATCGTTTCATCCCGCGTTGCCGCCTTCGTACCTGGACGCGGAAGTGCTCTTCCTGGCCAACATCGATCCGCTGTTGCAGCTCGAAGTGCTCGGACGACTGAGTCATGCTCCCGTGGTGGCGGTCGACACGATGAACTTCTGGATCGAGGGGAATCTGGAAGCGGTTCATCAGGTCGTCTCGCGTGCCGACATCCTCTTCGTCAACGATGAGGAGGCGCGGATGCTGACGGCGGACCCCGATCTGGTCAGAGCCGCCGATGAGATCCGCAAGCTGGGTCCCGAGATCGTGGTCATCAAGAAAGGCGCCCACGGGGCGGCGGCCCTGGGGCCGTGGGGCTGGATTCTGTTCCCGGCCTTCCCGGTCAGTGGCGTAGTCGATCCCACCGGCGCCGGCGATTCCTTCGCGGGAGGGTTGCTCGGCTATCTGGCCGGCAAATCCTGGCGTTCCCGCGAACGCTTCGCCGAGGCGATCGCGGTCGCGACGGCAACGGCCTCGCTTACGG
The DNA here is from genome assembly GCA_964654025.1 of uncultured bacterium. Classification (GTDB taxonomy): domain Bacteria; phylum Eisenbacteria; class RBG-16-71-46; order CAIMUX01; family WJJG01; genus CAYQJL01. The sequence continues at coordinate 8,738 of CAZZIF010000137.1, read as the reverse complement.
TGGAGGCGTTCGGCGTTGCGGCCCTGGGCCGTGACCGTGCCGCCGACTTGCGCGACCGCGCGACGGCATTGCGCGAAGCGATGCATTTCGATCCTCCACAGGGTCTCTAGTCTGACACCGACATCGTTGGGAGGCACCATGACGTTACCTGCACTCGAGGAGATCGAACGTACGCTCATGCAATTGAAGGGTGTGGAGGCAGCGCGAGTGTGTGCCGAGGGCGACCACATCACCGAGGTCCACGTGGTGGCCACCGAGGGCTCGCGACCGAAGAACATCGCGCGCGACGTGCGCTCTTACATGGTGGCCGCGCTGGGCATCGACGTTCCCCACCAGAAGATCAGCGTGGCCGTACCCGGACGGGAGTCCGGGGCGCCGGTGGCTGAAGGCGGCCCGCTCACCGCTGGCCTGCGTGGGGGCCCGGGCGCCGCAGCGGCGCAACCCGATCTTGGGGACGAGCCCGTCATCGAGGAAGAGCCGTTGTCGGGTGGGAGGATTCGTTTTCGCTCGGTGAACCTCCTGGTCGAGGGCGTGCGGTCGGAGGTCCAGGTAGTACTCGAAGTGAGCGGCCGCACATTGCACGGCACGGCCGAGGGAGCTCCGGCGAGCCTGGGCACCGAGCGCCTGATAGCGGCGGCGACGCTGCAAGCGGTCGAGCGCCTCGTGCGCGAGGACGTGCGCCTCTTGCCCGGGGACCTGACCTTCACGCGTTGCGGCCACGGGGAAGCGGTGGTGGTGGAGATCGTGGTGGTTCACCCGCGTTCCGAGCAACGGTTGGTTGGGGCGTGCCGGGTGCAACAAGACCGTCACCGCTGTGTGGTCTTCGCCGTGCTCGATGGACTCAACCGGATGCTCGAGACCTTGGTGCCCCAGGAGTGGGTGGAGTTCGACGTCCACGGCTAGGTTTGCGTACGAGACGAGCGACGCACACGCGACGTCATGTGCGCGCAGGACGCGAGGGAGAGGAGCAGATGAGCCAGGGAAAGGCATCGAGCTACAAGAAAGCGGGCGTCGACCTCGAGGTGGCCGACGCCCTGGTCGACCGGCTGAAACCGCTGGCCGAGAGCACGCGAACCGCCGGTGTGGAAAGTGGGCTCGGGAGTTTTGGCGGTTTCTTTGCCTTCCCGAAGCCCGGCGGCGAACAGATTCTGATCGCCAGCATCGATGGCGTGGGCACGAAGATGAAGGTGGCGCGCCTGACCGGGCTCTGGGAGAACGCGGGCCACGATATCGTGGCGCATTGTGTGGACGACATTCTGGTACACGGTGCGCGACCGCTCTTCTTCCTCGACTACATCGGTACGAGCAAGCTGGAACTCGATGTGCTCGAGGCTCTCGGGCGCGGGATGGCCGAGGCGTGCCGCGAGGCTGGATGCGCCCTTCTCGGCGGTGAGACGGCCGAGATGCCGGGGGTCTATGTGCCGGGTGAGGTCGACCTGGTGGGCTGCATCGTCGGGGCGGTCGAGCGCAGCCGGATTCTACCCGGCGAGCGGGTGCGGGAGGGCGACGAGCTGATTGGTCTGGCCTCCTGGGGCCTCCACACGAACGGCTACAGCCTGGCCCGCAAGGTGCTTCTGGAGGAGGGGCCGGGTGCCGACGGGGTCTTGCCGGGTTCGGACGAGACCATTGGCGAAGCGCTATCGGCCCGCCATCGCCTCTACTGGCCGGCGGTTTCGGGTCGTCTGGACCGGCCCGAACTCCACGCCATGGCCCATGTGACCGGGGGCGGGATCCCGGGCAACCTGCGGCGCGTGTTGCCCGATGGCATGGTGGCCGAGGTCGATGCCTCGAGCTGGAGCGTGCCCCCGGTTTTCCGCGCCATCGGGGAGTGGGGACGGGTCGCCGAGGAAGAGATGTACCACGTCTTCAACATGGGCATCGGCTGGATCCTGGTGGTCGATCCCTCGGTGGCCGATGCCTGGCAGCAGGACCTGGCCGAAGACGGCTGGGGAGCGGTGCGGCTCGGCCGGGTCGTGGCCGGGGAGGCCGGCCCAAAGGCCCCTGCCTCGGTCCGGATGCGATAGGGCTGCCTGGATGGGCTGAGGCCGGAGCGGCCCGGCCGATCATGAAGGCAGCCGAGGGGGGCCGCGGTGCGGATGGCGACCCCGGGTCCAATCTGGGGTTCAACGTAGGGTTCAACCTGGGGTTCAACCTGGGGTTCAACCTGGGAGTTGACACCTACCGGCGGGTCGCCTAAGATGTTCTCTGCTTCGTCCGAAGGATAGAGGCAGGTGATGGGCGATTAGCTCAGTTGGTTAGAGTGCTTGCTTGACATGCAAGAGGTCACTGGTTCGATTCCAGTATCGCCCAAGTGAGACGGCACGGGGTCTGGCCCCGCGCGTCTTCCGAGCGCGGTGCGCCGTTGTCGGCGGCCGTGTTACATGCAGGGAGCGTGTGCTCCTGTGAAAGCAGAAGCGTCGCAGCTTCTCGCCTCGCGATCCCTCCCGCTCCGTGCGGGAGCGAAGGTTTCGGGGCCGTTAGAGGTTCCTCGGCCGAGAAGGGCGATAGGCCGTGGGAATCTATTTCGATGAGAAGCGGCTTCGGCCGCTTTTTTTGTCGGCTGTTCGCAGCACCGCCCTTGGGAGGTAACGGCGATTCGCAAGGACGACGCCAAGGCTCGGGTGAACGAGCGGATTCGGGCGCCCATGGTCCGTGTGGTGGATGAGGAAGGCAATCAGGTTGGGATCATCACGGTCGCCGATGCCCTCAGGATGGCACGGGAACGGGATCTCGATCTGGTGGAGGTGGCGGCCAACGCCCGTCCGCCGGTCTGCCGGATCATGGACTACGGGAAGTACAAGTACGAGTACTCGAAGCGGCAGCGGAAGGCGAAGCAGAAGGCCCATCAGACGCATCTGAAAGAAGTGAAGATGGGCGTCAAGATCGGCGATCACGACCTTCAGACGAAACTGAACAAGGCCCGCGAGTTTCTCGAGAAACGGGACAAGGTCAAGTTCACCGTCAGGTTCCGGGGGCGTGAGATCGTGCACAAGGAGCTCGGCGAGGACCTGCTGCGGCGGGCCCAGCAAGAGCTGGCCGATGTGGCCGTCGTCGAGGTTCCGATTCGATTGGAAGGCCGTTTCCTGTCGACGCTCGTGGCGCCGAAGCCGCAGAACTAGTGCCGATCACAGCGATCCCGTTGGCGGGATGCATTGTCGCGCTGTTGGAGGACAGAGGGGGAGAAGACCATGCCGAAACTGAAATCGCGACGCGGAGCCGCGAAGCGGTTCAAGCTCACCGGTAAGGGGCGTATTCGCCACTACCGTACCGGTGCGGGGCACCTCATGACCCGCAAGAGCCGCAAGCGCAAGCGCCGGCTGCGCCAGGGGGCCCTGGTGGCCAAGGTAGATGAGACCAAGGTGCGCCGTCAGCTCGGGCTGGAGTAGACATCCCGTGGGGGGGGCGTGGGGCCCCTGCCTCGGAGTTGATCTCCTGTGGGGGGCGTGGAGTCCCGCCCCGGACGCTGGCCAGGCTGATGAACTAAGTTGGAAAGGAGCTGGGCATGCCGAGGACAAAGACGGTTGTGCCAGGACGCGCGCGCCGGAACAAGGTTCTGCGCCGCGCGAAGGGTGGTTTCGGGGGACGCTCGAAGCTTCATCGGATTGCCAAAGAAAACCTCATGCGCGGGATGCAGTACGCGTACCGCGATCGGCGTCAGCGCAAGCGCATGATGCGCCGACTGTGGATTCAGCGAATCAACGCCGCTGCGCGGCTCAATGGGGTGAGCTACAGTGTGCTCATCGCGGGGATGAAGAAGGCCGGGATCGACCTGGACCGTAAGGTGCTTGCTGATCTGGCCGTTCATGATGAGGCGGCGTTCGCTCGCGTGGTCGAGACGGCTCGGGCGGCGCACGCCGGGTAAGCCGGGCAGGCTGGATCCGGCAGGAAGCTTACGGAGGGGCCATGGAAGCACCGACGGCGCAACGCGCAGCCGAACAAGGGGTCATGGAAGAGTTTGACCGGCTCGCGGAGAAGATCGACCGGGCGACCGAGTTCCTCGCCCGACTGCGAGAGGAGCGTGACGATCTGAAGCGGGTGAACGACCGCCTGCGCGGCGAGCAGAATCGCCTGTTGCAGGAGGCTGGCGTGGGAGAGTACAGCGAGTTGCTGGCTGCCATCACCCGGCTGCAGCGCGCCGAGGAGGAGAACGCACAGCTGCGGGCCGAGCGCGAGCAGGTGTCGGGTCGCTTGGCGGCTATAATTGAGAAGGTTGACTTGGTCGAGCGGGATTTCTAGACTCTCCTGAGGGGTGCCTGTAGAGTGCAGCCCTGCGGGGATGATCGGTGGGGGGTCGACGGGGGATCGGCGACCGCTCGCCATAGAACCGCTTGATCCTGGGACTCGGGTAGCCATGAGCGAAGCCACATATACGAAAGTCACCATCCTCGGGGAAGAGTACCGGGTGGCCGGTGAGCCACTGGGCGCTCCAATCCCTGAACTGGCTGCGTATGTTGCGGATAGGATGGGCGAGGTCAAAGACAGCAGCAATACGATCGATCCGAAACGACTGGCCGTCCTGACGGCCCTGAACCTCGCCGATGAACTCCTGCGAGAGCGGGCCCTGTCCGCCGAATGGGCGGGCCGGCTCCGGGAGCGGGCGGCCGGGCTGGGTTCGACCCTGGATGCGTCACTCCAGCGAGACGAACCCCACCCTGGGTTGCTAGAATGATACCGGAGTCCTTCGGAAGGCGGCGCGAGGGCATCGTCTCTCGCACGCTTCGAGCGGAGCGACCTTAGTGTTTGAAATCCCTGCCCTGCACGTGCGGGTAGCGGGACGATTTGAGCCAACGCAATCCCGAGGGGGTCTGAGAGACGGTTGCTAGAGGAACCCTGTCAGCAGGGAACTCGATCGTGACCGGAAGTAGGACCCCACCTGGACAAACCAGGTTCAAATGAGTCCGCTCATCTCCACGGCAGACGCGGGGATTTCCTATTTTCTATTGCAAGCCATCTTCCTGGGAGCCCGGGCAGATGTGTTGCCGGAGGATTCCGTCATGGGATCGTTGGGGGCGTTGGGGATGATTCTGATCGCTCTGGTCAGCGGGGCGATCGCCTTCTGCTTAGGATTCTACATTCATCGGCGAATAGGTCTGAGTAAGCTCGAGGATGCTGAAAGCCGCGCCAAGAAAATGCTGAGCGAGGCCCAGAAGGAGGCCGCGCTTCTCAAGAAGACCTCCGAGGTCGAGGCCCGCGAGGAATGGTTCCGGGCCAAGGCCAAGTTCGACGAAGAGATGTGGCGAGCCCGCCAGGAGATCGAGAAACGCGAGCAGGTCTTGATCGATCGCGAGTCGGCTGCCCAGCGCCAGGAGGAACAGAACAAGGCGCAGGAGCGCGAGCTCAAGGCCCAGGGAAAGGGGCTCGAGAAGCAGCGCGAGCGCGTCGATCAGCAGGCGGCTGAACTCGAGCGCTTGATCGGAGAGCAGAATACCCGTCTCGAGCACATCTCGGGGCTGACGACGGAGTCGGCTCGTCAGGAGCTGTTCAAGAACCTGGAGGAAGAGGTCCGGGCCGAGGCGGCGATGAAGGCCAGGCGGATTCGCGAGGAGGCCGAGCGCGACGCCGAGAAAGAAGCGCAACGCATCATTGGAATCGCGATCCAGCGCATGGCATCGGAGCAGTCGGCCGAGAACACCGTGACGGTCGTCTCGCTCCCGTCGGAGGAGATGAAGGGCCGCATCATCGGCCGCGAGGGCCGCAATATTCGCGCATTCGAGCTCGCTACCGGCATCGACGTGGTCATCGACGACACTCCGGAAGCTGTCTTGCTATCCGGCTATGATCCAGTACGGCGCGAGGTGGCACGCCAGTCGCTAGAGAAACTGATCAGCGACGGACGAATTCATCCGGGGCGGATCGAAGAGGTCGTCGAGCGGGTCGAACGCGATGTCGACCGCCACATTCGTGAGACCGGCGAACGGGTTGCCCTTGATCTGGGCGCCCATGGGCTGCATCCGGAACTGATCCGGCACCTGGGGGCGCTGCAGTATCGGACCAGTTTCGGCCAGGTGGTTCTCCGGCATTCGACGGAGGTGGCCCACCTGGCGGGCATGATGGCGGCCGAGCTGGGCCTGGATATCTCTCTGGCGAAGCGATGCGGTCTGTTGCACGACATCGGCAAGGCGGTCGATCACGAGGTCGAGGGCCCGCACGCCGGCATCGGCGCGGATCTGGTGCGGCGCTGCAACGAACGGCCCGAGGTCATCGAGTCGGTAGGCGGGCACCACGGAGAGATCGAGACGACGAGCATTTACTCGGTCCTGGTGCAGGCGGCCGATGGCATTTCGGGTGCGCGGCCGGGAGCGCGGCGTGAGACGCTGGAGTCCTACATCAAGCGGCTCCACACACTCGAGTCGCTGGCCGAGTCGTTCAAGGGTGTCGACAAGTGCTACGCCATCCAGGCGGGCCGTGAGATTCGTATTGCGGTACAACACAAGGACGTCAACGACGCCGGCGCCGAACAGCTTGCGACCGACATCGCCAAGAAGATCGAGAAAGACCTGCAGTACCCGGGCCAGATCAAGGTAGTCGTGATCCGCGAGACGCGCGCGATCGACTACGCGCGCTAGCCGCACGCGGCCGAATACGTGCGCCGCACGTGCGAGTCGCGCTTGGCGCGCCGGGACCCCGCCGCTGATGGGGCTCAGCCTGATGCCAGCGCGGGAACCAGCTGGCCAAAGGAGGTGCCGTGGCCGATCTGTTGCGCGGAAAGCCGGTGGCCGAGAGGCTGAAGGCCGATCTGAAAGAACGCGTCCAACTGCTTTCCGGCCAGGGAATTACGCCCGGCATTGTCTTGATCCGAGTGGGCGATGATCCCGCCTCAGAGGTCTACGTTGCCTCGAAGGAGAAGGCTTGCCGGCAGATCGGGGTGGCCTCGGAAGTGCTGCACTTGCCCGCCGAGACCAGCGAGGACACCTTGCTGGCCCGCGTTCGCGAGACCGGCGCCCGCGGGGATGTCGACGGCGTTCTCGTGCAGCTTCCTCTCCCGAGAGGCCTCGACGAGGACCGCGTTCTGGACGCCATTGCTCCCGAGAAGGATGTCGACGGGTTTCATCCGCGTAACGTGGGGCTCTTGACCTTGGGCATGCCCCGTTTCATCCCCGCCACGCCCCTGGGTATCCTGAAGATCATGGCATTCTACGGGATTGATCCCGCCGGGCGGGAGGTCGTGATCCTGGGTCGCAGCCGCATCGTGGGACGACCGCTGGCCAATCTGCTCTCGAGTAAGCTGCCCGGGGGCAACGCGACCGTCACCGTTTGCCATACGCGCACGCGTGATCTGCCGGTAGTGACCCGCCGGGCCGAGATCTTGATCGTGGCCGCCGGCCAGAAGCGTATGGTGACCGCCGAGTGGGTGGCCGAAGGCGCCACGGTGATCGACGTGGGGATCCACCGCGAACCGCACCCCGAGAAGCCCGGGAAGATGCGTGTCTGCGGCGACGTCGATTTCGATTCGGTGGAGCCGAAGGTGGCCGCGATCACGCCAGTTCCAGGCGGCGTGGGGCTGATGACGGTCGCCTCGCTTCTGGCGAACACTGTGGACGCCGCCGAGCGGCGCGCCGGGCAGCGATCCGTGCACCCGACGGTGCAGCCAGCCGGTCAGGGAAGCGGTCAGCCAGCCGGCCAGCAGGCCGGTCAGCGACCCGGGATGTGAGGCGCATCGTGCAGCCGCGTCTGTCGGTAACCGAAGCGACCGAGTTCATCCGCTCCTGCATCGAGGACGGCCTGACGCCGTTCTGGGTGGAAGGCGAGGTGAGCAATTTCGTGGCGCACACCTCGGGCCACTTCTACTTCTCGCTCAAAGATGCGTCGGCACAGCTGCGCTGCGTGATGTTTCGGGGTGCGAATCGCCGGCTCCGCTTCATGCCTGAGAACGGGATGACCTGCGCCGGCTTCGGCCGCATCGGCGTCTACGCCCGTAGCGGTCAATACCAGCTGATCGTCGAGCGACTGCTGCCGGCGGGCGAGGGCGAACTCCAACTCGCCTTCGAGAGGCTCAAGACCAAGCTCGCGGAGGAGGGCCTGTTCGCTCCCGAGCGTAAGCGTCGTCTGCCGGCCTTTCCCCGTACGGTGGGCGTGGTGACTTCCCCTACGGGGGCCGCCGTGCGCGACATTGTGCACGTGCTGCGCCGCCGCTGGCCGGCGATCCGGATCCTTTTGCGCCCGGTGCGCGTGCAAGGGGAAGGGGCAGCCCAGGAGATCGCCGCCGGCGTGGCCGCGTTCGGCGCCTCGGCTGCCGCCGACGTGCTCATCGTCGGGCGCGGGGGTGGATCGATCGAGGATTTGTGGGCCTTCAACGAGGAGACGACCGTGCGCGCCATCGCCGCCTGCACGATTCCGGTGATCTCGGCGGTGGGGCACGAGACCGATTTCACGATCGCCGACCTGGTGGCTGATCTGCGCGCGCCGACTCCGTCGGCGGCGGCGGAGATGGCGGTGCGCGACTACCGCGAGACGGTGGCCGAGCTTCAGTCGAGCTTGCGGCGCGCGGGGCGAGCGGTGCGCGGCCGGCTGGAGACGTTGTCGTTGCGGCTCGAGGCGACTCGGCGCAGCCGGGCGTTGCTCTCCCCGCTCGACCGCTTGCAGCAGGAAGCCCAGCGCCTCGACGAACTCTGGCAGCGTCAGACGCGGGCGATCGATGTTCGCCTCTCGCGGGACCGCGCGGCGCTCCAGGCGGCAGGGCGGCGTCTGGCGGCGCTCGATCCGGAAGGGATCCTGCGCCGCGGCTACGCGGTGGCCTA
>CAZZIF010000136.1:0-10303 GCA_964654025.1 uncultured bacterium | reverse complement strand
CTTCGGCCAGGTTCTCCTGGACCGCCAGCAGCAGCTTGGCAACCATGTGCCAGTATATGCACCCGATCCCTTCATAGCCGTACATGACGGCCGATCGACCGGTGTAGGATCGGTGCTCGAAGACCTCTTCGAACAGCTCCAGAACGGCCGTTCGGTCTCTCGTCACGGCATCCGCCCACTCACCCTGCTGCGCCAGTTCGTCGAGAATGGCTTCCACGTCGCGCGCACTCCGAATGTCGCCATGGAACCGGCCCGTGCCGGATGCGTCCCGCGCCCACAGAGATTCATTCCCGCGCGACTCCATCTCACCCATCAGTGGGATGGCGGCGATCGCCTCGTCCGGAATCCGGTTTCTGGCCATGAATCCCGGCCGTTCTCGCTGAGGATAGAGCATGAAGCTCTTCTGATCGGTTCGATAGAGCGCGCTCGAGAACATGCGCTCGAGGACCTGCAGCGCCTCGCCGGGCGCGATCGCACCGGAACTGAGCACCGCCACCTGGCCTTCCAACATCTCCTGAAGACGAACGACCTCGACGCCCCGCTCATCCGCCGTGAAGGACAGCTGATTGTAGGTGTGGTACAGACCATCCTCGCGCCGATTGGCAGCAATCGATGCGTCCACCCATGCGAGGGCTGTCCGGCACATGCGCACGACCCGGCTGATGGAAAGCCCCTTCCGACCCGAGAAACCGCGCGAATACACCGCTGCCCGGTATTCGGAGAAGGCCCGTCCCAGAGCATCCATGACCTGCTTGCGACAGAGCGCATCCCGGCAACCCCGCGTGGCGGTGACCGGGCCGCCCGCCGGCGATGTCCCGGCCAGGATGGCCGAGACGCCTTCGAACCACTGGGCGACCTCAGCGGAAACCGGCAGCTCGCCCGGCACAGCACCGGCCGCTCTCGCCGTGTGACCCGTCTGCGCCGGGCCGGCTGGCCCGCGGGCCTCCTCCAGCTTGCTCACCAAGAAGGCCAAGTAGCGCCGGAGATGGCAGAGCGTGACCACCGACACACTGCCGCCCGCCAGCGCGTTGTTGGCATCGTTCCACTCGGGGCGTTGCGTGTTCATCCAGATGCCCGCGCCCGGAATCAGATTCGAGAGTCGGGCAAGTGCGGGCACGAGCAACTTCTCGAACAGATTCACGTGATAGACCGCGCCATCGGCGCCGGGAACCAGCCGACCATCGGTCCCCTTGGACTGAACGCGCGCGTCGATCTTCTGCGCGTATTCGGTGTCGTAGTCGATCGTGATGCGGGGGTTTCGAAGGATGTCCTCGTAGGGCTTGATCCTGTAGGGCACATCGGCGTAGCTGAAGATGTCCTCGCCCAGCATGGCGGCGAGGGCCGCCGGATCGTAGCGACCCAGCGCCTCCAGGAGCCGCTGCAAGTAGACGACCTGATGGTCGCCCCAGTATCCGATGTTGCTCCAGGGGTCAGTCGGCGAAGGCACCTCCCATTCCACCCCCTCTTGGGTGATCCGGTAGGGATTGAAGCCATCCACCGTCGATGCACTGACGAAGCGGGCAACCATGTTCGGCAGATAGCCCGGGAAAGAGGCGGCCAGGGCCTCCCAGTTCTGGAAAATGTCGCGCCAGTTGCCCTCGTGGTGAAGCACCCGTTGCCCGTGCCGGTCCCGGACGCGGATCTCGAACCGGTTCCATGGCCGGCTCGGGTCGCCATGACGCCGGCCGAAGTAGAGAGGGAGATACTCATGCGCGAGGCGGGCGAAGTCGGCGTCACCGGTGTCCAGGGCTGCCTTGCGCAGCTCGCTCACCGTCATCCATTCCGGCCATGCCGCCAGCCGGCTGCGTTGACGATCCGCGGCCTCGCGATCGCGCAGTCGCACGATGCGCGCGAAATCACCGACCGGAACATCATTGTTGTGCAAGAACACACCGCCGCGCATGCTATTGTACAGCACGTTGGCGAAATGGTGGCTCCATGCTGCAGTCTCTCCGGTCAGCTGGAGACCGTCGGCGCTTGCGACGATGCGGTTGAGGTTTGCGTCGGCCTCCTGGAGATTGCGGTCAACGAGTTCCACGAGATTCGTTCTGGAGAGCAGTACCCGGCGCAGATCCTGAATGCGTAGGTGATCCAGCCCCGCGTCGGCCACGATATGCCAGCGTGCGGCCTCCCCAGGCGCCAGCTCGAGCGTGGCGCTCACCAGGTAGTTGCCTCGTTTGCCCCTCGATACGAGTCGACCCGGGAAAGGTCGTCCTCCCTTGAACGCTTGGATCGACCCAAGTGACAGGTGAGCCCGGAACGCATCGAGTCCCCCGCACCAGACCGTGTTGGCACGCAGAATCTCGAGAGCTTCGGGCCGGTCGGTGATCCCCGCCGTGAGCGCGAAGATCCCGAGGCCCGTGGCCGGATCGATTTCACTCTGCTTGTACGCATCCACCAGATTACCGGCCTGCTGATAGAGGCCGAGGGGAGCGCCCCACGGCAAGACGTTCCGCAACCCATCAAGCAAGACGATCCGGGCGGTCGCCCGCCCCCGGTTCTCCAGGGTCACCGTGCGTACCCACCCGAATGTATCGCAACCGGCCCAACGGTGGCGGAAGGTGAGGCCGAGTTCGGGCGCGATCTCCTCGAAGATGATCTGGTTGCCACTGACATTCTTGTAGAGATTGCGGTCCACGTGTGGCCGACGGTCAGGGATAGGTGCGTCGCCGGCCTTCAGGCGCGAACCGGTCGGCGCATTCTCCTCGAAGGGCGTCCAGAGGATCGGCGGCCCGCCCTTCCGCTCGACACGAAGCAGGGTGATGGGTCCGGTGTGACGGTGGGCATCGCAAAGCTGGTCACTGGTGACGTACGGGAAGAGACTACCGTCGGCATCGACCCGTCCGGCGGTCAACCCGCCACTTGATGCCACGAACATCCACAGGTCTGTATCAGTGGCCAGATTGATCAGGAACGGCTCGAGCCGGTCGTAGTCGCGGATTCGGTACCAGAGCGTTCCCTCGAGAAGAACGAACTCCCCGGAACGCGGCTCTGCCGGCCGTCCGGTCGCCGAAGCCACCCCATCGACCGGGGCGGCCGAAGCCCGCGGTAGGCTGGCGTGGGGATCTTGGTCCGTGATCTTGCGCAAAACGACCTGTCCTTTGCATGCTCTAAAGTTTGAGTTCGCGTCCCGAACACTTGATCGATCCGCTCTGTTTCCGCGCGGACCCGGAAGCCCCTAGTCGGTAAGGATCATCCGTCCGGACATCTCTTCTGATTCGGTCCGCAAGACATACCAGTACGTGCCACTGGGCGCGGGACTGCCCTGCGCGGTCCTGCCGTTCCAGCTCACATGGTGGTTCCCCGCCGTGTGGTCGCCGTTGGCCAACGTCACCACATGACGCCCGGCGAGGTCGAGCACGGTGAGCGTGGCATGGCCGGGTCGCTCGAGCGAGAACCCGATGTGTGTCGTGCGACCAAATGGATTGGGAGCATTCTGATGCAGCGTCGCCAGGGGGGTGTGGCGCGCCTCGGGCACGTCCACGGTACCGATCCAATCGAAGGCCAGGTTGTCGTAGAAGATTCCTGATCCCTCGTAGTTCGTCGCGATATTCGAGAAGCCGAACTGCAAGAGCTGGTTCTCGAGGGTCTCGTCGATGACGATCAACAAAGTGTCCGCCGCCCAGCTGTCGGGAATCGACGTCATGTCCACTGTGATGAGATTCGTGGTCAAGTAGCCTTGAGCGGGATCCAGGGTCTTGATGAAGGCTTGGGCGGTCGCCTGCCCCTCGATGTTGCCGCGCTTGTGCTGGAATGCGAAGCGCCAGATGCCGCCGATGTCGTCGGCGACGATCAGCTGCTCGTGATAGACATTCGATTCGATCAGGTTGCCATTGCCGTGGTCCAGATTCTCATAGTCGCTGAAGACGCTCAGGACTTGCTCCCCTTGCTCTTCACCGCCCTCTCCGAGGGCAATCTGGCAGAAGGCGAGGCTGTGATTGGGTGCTGGGAAAGGACCGTAGCCATAGATGTAAGTGCTGTCGGGTGTGAAGACATTCCCGTACACGAGCCACCCGTCATCCGCCAGCGCGCTTGGGCTTGACTGATCCAGCTCCTCGAAGCTCTGATAGTAGGGCTCGATCGCCAAGGTCGCCGAGGGGATGAGGCTCAGGATGAGGCTCAGAATGAGGGCGGCCATCACCAAGGGGATCCTTCGGTTTCGCATCGTTGGCCTCCATTTCGAAGTGGTTCGCCGACTCCGGTGAAGAGCGGGCAATCCGTGGGGAACCCCGCCCACTCCCAATTGAGTGCTTTACAAGAACGATTCTATGATACACTATGTTCGGTGTCCGAACAAAGAGTTTTGAGGGATCCCGCCGAGATCGCCATGCGGGGGGGGACAGGGGGAGCGGGGGTAGAACCCTCTCGGTTCGGCTGACGACCGAACCCGTTCGGAGCAACGGCCGGAGAGGAGCCCGGCAGAAGCCGGGCGCGCGCAGGAGTTGGGAGCGGCATGTCTATCTTCCGATTTCCAAAGGACTTCACGTGGGGGGTCGCCACCTCGGCCCAGCAGATTGAGGGGGCCTGGGATCGGGATGGCCGGGGCGAGTCGGTTTGGGACCGGTTCGCCATCGAACCCGGGACGATCGAGGATGGGTCCCGTCCCACCTCGAGCTGCCGGCACTACGACCGGTGGCGTCAGGATGTTGAACTCATCCAATGGTTGGGAGTTAGCGCATACCGCTTCTCCGTGGGCTGGTCGCGGATCATGCCGACCGGACACGGCAAACCCAATTCGGCCGGGCTCGACTTCTACGACCGGCTCGTCGACGCGCTCCTTGCGGCGGGCATCGATCCTTTCCTCACACTCAATCACTGGGACATGCCGCAGGGCCTCCAGGATCGCGGCGGTTGGCCGGCCCGGGACACGTGTGCGGCCTTCGGCGACTACGCCGTCGCCGTCGCCCGGCGGCTCGGCGACCGCGTCCGCCACTGGACGACCCACAACGAGCCCTGGTGCGTCGCGACGCTGGGTTACGAAGAAGGAGTTCATGCGCCCGGTCACCGTGATCCACAAGCAGCCTTGCGAGCTGCCCACCATCTACTGCTCTCCCATGGGCAGGCCACCGACATCATTCGGCACCTGGTGCCCGGCGCGGAGGTCGGGATCGTGCTGAACATATCCCCTGGCCAGCCCGCCACCACATCGACGGCCGACCACGATGCCGTCCGCCAGTTCGATGGGTTCTTCCATCGCTGGTATCTCGATCCGCTCTTTCGGGGGCGGTATCCCGACGACGCCATCGCCGACCGGGTCCGTTGGGGCGATCTGGCCAACGGTGCGTTGCCCTTCGTGCAGGCAGGAGACATGGGTCAGATCCGCGCTCCGATCGATTACCTGGGGATCAACTACTACAGCCGGACTCTGATCGAAGCCGGACCCGACGGCCGTCCTCGCGCCCTAGCCGCCGGGCCTCGAGAGGAACTGACCGAGATGGGCTGGGCCGTCGACCCCGAAGGCCTCCTCGTTGCGCTGGATCGCATTGGCCGAGATTATGGCTCGCTCCCACTCTACATCACCGAGAACGGCGCCGCGTTTGTCGATCCTCCTCCTGCTCCTGAACGATCGCCTGAGCACTCGACGGAACGCTCGCCTGAGTGCTCGCCTGAGCGCTCGCCTAAGTGCGTCGCGGGTGACAGCGCCTTCTCGGATCAGACTGGGAAACCTTCCGGTCATTCGGCTGGAGTGCCCAGCCAGGTCGACGCAGCGGGCAATCGCATTTCAGATCCGAGGAGAGTCGCCTACGTGCGCGACCATCTGGTCGCGGCCCATCGGGCACTCGAGCGAGGCATCGAACTCCGCGGCTACTTCGTGTGGTCGCTGATGGACAATTTCGAGTGGAACAACGGGTTCACCAAGCGCTTTGGTTTGTTCGGCGTCGACTTCGCCACCGGTGAGCGCACGCCCAAGGACAGCGCTTTCTGGTATCGGGACACTGTCGCGGCCCGGGCCGTGGAGGTTCGGGACATCGACGCTCGGGCCCTCGGCGGCAGATCCACGGGCGAAGCCAAGTCATGACAAGCGAGGAGGATGCCTTGACACCGCACACCTTCACTGACGTCCAGTCATCATTGCCGCAGCCGCAGACGTTTTCGTTCAGGTCGGCGATCTTGCTCGCCGCGTTCGCGGCGGCCCTGTGCCACGGTAGCCCCGTGGCCGCCGCCCAAGGCAGAGCTGCGACAACAGCGCCGGCCATCGAGACCGTTCGGGTCGTGACCGACGATGACGGCCACCGGCTTCAGGTCGACGGCCGTGACTTCATGGTCTTCGGCATGAACTGGGGCTACATGCCGATCGGTCAGAACTACACCTACAGCCTCTGGAATCAACCGGATGATGTGATTGTCGAAGCGCTGGCCCGAGAGATGCCGTTGCTCAAAGACATGGGCGTCAACAGCATCCGCCAATACGTCGGGATTCCGGCGCGGTGGATCGAGTACATCTATGAGGAATACGGCATCTACACGATTCTGAACCCTTTGGTGGCACGCTACGGATACACGATCGACGGCGTGTGGACCCCGACGGTGGACTACTCCGACCCTGCCCTGCGGGCGGCCCTCAAGGACGACATCCAGACGCTGGCCGAGGAATTCCGGAACACACCGGGGCTGCTCATGTGGCTGCTGGGCAATGAGAACAACTACGGCCTGAGCTGGTCCTCCTTCGAGATCGAGGCGTTGCCCGAGGGTGAACGCCAGGCTGCCCGTGCGCGCTATCTGTATTCGCTCTTCGACGAACTCACCGTGATCCTGCAGGATCTCGATCCTCACCATCCGGTAGCCATCGCCAATGGCGACATCCAGTACATCGATCTCATCGCCGAAGAGTGCACCCATCTGGACATCATGGGCACAAATGTGTATCGGGGCATCTCGGTGCGAGATCTCTACGATGTGGTCGAGCGCAAGCTGGGCATTCCAGTGGTCTACACCGAGTTCGGCGCGGATGCCTGGAACGCTCGCACCATGCGCGAGGACCAATCCATGCAAGCCCACTATCTAGTGGGACAGTGGCAGGAGATCTACGAGCAATCGGCCGGCAAGGGCCGGGTGGGCAATGCCATCGGCGGAATGATTTTCCAGTGGAGCGACGGCTGGTGGAAGTTCGGCCAGGAAAGCCGGCTCGACATCCATGACACGAACGCATCGTGGCCCAACGCGGGCTACCCGGAAGACTATGTCGAGGGCGAGAACAACATGAATGAGGAGTGGTGGGGCGTCACCGCCAAGGGCCGGCCCAACCAGCGCGGTCTCTATGACGTCTATCCCCGCGCGGCCTACTACGCGCTGCGCGATGCCTTCCGGCTCGACCCCTATGCGCCCGGCACGGACCTTGAGACCATCCGCGCGCACTTTGCCGACATCCGTCCCGTGGCCGCCGAAGTTGAGGCGCGCGGCAACCGCGCGGCGTTGCTGGGTGAGAGCAGCCGCCGGGTACAACTCACCGGCGCGCGTTTGGAGTTCGAGACCTTCTCGACCGGCGGCGATCTCATTCGCACGCCTGAGCAAGAAGCCGCCGACTCCGGATCGCCGGGCGCACAACGACCGGCCTTCCAGGGTTTCGATCACCTTCAGTCGTTCTACCTCGACGCCGAGGTCAAGCCGGCCGACAACGTGATCGGACGGGTATCGGTCAACATCCTGGGACACGTGCCCACGAACCCGATCGACGAGATCTTCTACGAGAACCGTGGCCAGTCCCGAACGCTCGTCACCAATGATGGGACGGTCGAGCTGGAGTCGCTCGACCGGGTGAAGGTCTACCAGGCCTCGCTCTCCTGGGACGACCGCTACTTCATGCTCGATGGCTTCTACCGCACCGGGCACCTGCACTGGGGATTCGAGGGCGACTTCTTCGGTCTCTACCGCAACGCGTATTACGGCGAGAACATCGATATCTACAACGGCATGGCGCCGATCGGCGTCGAGGTCGCCGGCAAGCGCCGCCTCTCCGACCTCAAGCTGGCCTTCGGCCCGCAACTCTGGTGGGGCGCGAACCCGGCCGTGCTGCTGAAGTACCAGCGCAGGGTCGGGCCGTTCGACGCGACGATGGTCTATCACGAGGACATCGCGCCTCAGCAGTCGGTGAGCACGTCCAACGCCATTCCTGTGCCGGAGACGCGCAAGCTTTCACTGCAGGCGGTCACGCGCCGTGGTCCCTGGACGCTGGAAATGGGCACGCTGTGGTCCGGTGACCCCAAGGTGGACGATTCGTTCCAGCTCGTCGACAAGGTCGCCGGGGAGTATGTCGTCTATCAGGACCGGATCAAGCCGGACGACGCGTGGGGCTTCAAGGGCAAGCTCACACTCGAGGCGGGACGCTTCCGGTGGTACGCCCAGGGGGCCTACATGGGGCTGGTGGCCGACGCTGGCCCCACCGAGGTCATCACCTTCACCGGGTGGAACCTGAAGGACTCCGGGTCGGGCAATCAGCGGAATGCGCTGACCGGCTTCACCGTCAATACCGGGGATTTCCAGATTGGGCCGAACTTCCTTTGGCAAGAACCCATCGTGGATCCGATCCCCGCCGAGGCGCCGCCCCCCGCGCGGCCGCGCAACGTACTCGACGATCCGTTTGCGGTTCAGGGCAATCGGGAGAGCGTTGGCGCCGAGCTCATCATCGCCTTCGATCCCACCCCGGCGAGCTGGATGTGGGCATGGGACAACGACATTCGCGAGGACGCGCCGCTGGCGGCCAGCTTGAGTTTCGTCTACCGCGACTACCGCAGCACACGCGATGCGGCGATCTACGTCGCCGAGGACGGCCAGACCATCTACGCCTTCCCCGGTGCGCCGCCGGCACACGAGCTGTGGGAAGTGCGGGCGCGGGTGGTGTCACGCTTGAGCCCTTCGACGCGACTGGTGGCCAATCTGTATGCTGGGAAGGACGAGCCGCGCGGGTACGACCCCACCGGCGGAAACGAGACTCTTAATCGCGTCATCGAGCGATACGGCCTGACAGGACGGATCACTCACGGCCCGCTGTCGCTCGAGACTTTCGTGAAGGTCAACGATTGGGGCCCCTACGACTACCACCGCGACTTCAACCTGACCTACCCACTCCAACTCATGGGTGATGTGTCCTATTCGCTGGGCAGCCCGCTGTGGTTCGACGAACCGCAGACACGGCTGGGCGTGCGGACGCTCTGGCGATCACTTGATGAGCACTCGCCCCGATACAGCCCGACCGGTGGCGACCCGCTACCGGGCTATGAGAACGGCGAGGAGTGGGAAGTCAGGACCTACGTGCACACGGCCCTATAGCTGGGCCCTGTAGCTGGGCCCTATAGCTGGGGAGTTCTCGTGTTCGCCGGCCGGGGCGCAACCAGGTCCCGACGAAGGCTCGTTCGGGGGACTGGGGTAACGTGCGGGGACTGGGGCAAGGTGCGGGGACTGGGGCAAGGTGCGGGATCGGACCGGGCGCGCAGGGGATTGCATAGGCACGCGCTGCGCGCGCTCTGCGGGCACGATCACGATCCGTACACGCGGACCCAGTCCACCAGCATCGTTTGCGGAAACTCGGTGGTCGCATCCGGGTCGCCCACGAAGTGGCCACCAACAGCGACATTGAGAAGAATGAAGAAGGGGTGATCGAATACCCACCGGGCGCCGGAGGGAAGGTCGTCGGGAGTGCGCCGCTGGTAGATCTGGCCGTCGACGAACCAGGAGATGGAGCGGTCATCCCATTCGATCGCAAAGACATGGAAGCCGGCGTCAAACCCATCACCCGGCAGGGTGAATCGCCCCGTGATGGCGCCACCACCTGAGTACCCCGGCCCATGCAGGCTGCCGTGCACGATGTTGGGTTCCTGGCCACGGTATTCCATGATGTCGATCTCGCCGCACGCCGGCCAGCCGACCGTCTCGAAGTTGTCACCCAGCAACCAGAAGGCCGGCCAGAGGCCCTGCCCGACGGGAAGCTTGATGCGCGCTTCGAAACGCCCGCGCGCATGTGAGAATCGGCCCTGGGTCTTGATCCGGCCGGACGTGTAAGAGGCGCCCTCGTACGCCTCCTCGCGGGCGGTAATGACCAGATGTCCGTTGCCATCCAGCGATACGTTCTCGGGGCGGTCGGTGTCATACTCGAGCTGTTCGTTGCCCCAGCCGGTTCCAACATCGAACGCCCACTTGGTGGGGTCGGGAGCCTCGCCCGAGACGCCCTCGAATTCGTCTTCCCAGATCAACCGAATCTCCTCGGGCGCCGTGCTCGAAGATCCGCATCCTCCAAGGTGAAGCAACGCCGCCAACCCAAAGGCCGACCCGAACGCCCATCCGGGCGACCGGCCCGAGAACCCCGACC
>CAZZIF010000135.1:0-10318 GCA_964654025.1 uncultured bacterium | reverse complement strand
AGTCGTGAACGCGTTTGCGGAAAGTCCAGGAGACGAGGCCTTCCCGCTGCAGTGTGTTTCCGTGAGATGAACGAGACGAATCCGAACCTACGACACCGCGCTGGGTTCCTCTACCACGTCTTCCCCCGTCGTGCGGCGCAGCTCGTCGTGTCGCCGTTCCTGTGCCAGCTGCTCCTCTCCGGTGAGGCGGCCACCGACCCACTTGTCCATCACCACGCACGCGGCCAAGTCGCCGGTCACGTTGATGGCCGTACGGGACATGTCGAGGATCCGATCCACGCCGATGATGAGAGCCACGCCCGCTGCCGGAATGCCCACCCCCTCGAGTAACGTGGCCAGGATCACGATGCCCACACCGGGAGTGGCGGGTGCGCCGATGCTGGCGCTGACCGCGGTGACGACGACGAAGCTCAACGCGGCCAGTGAGAGCTCGACGCCGAAGACCTGGGCGACGAATACCGTGGCGGCCCCCTGGTACAGCGCTGTTCCGGTCATATTGATCGTGGCCCCGAGCGGGATCACGAACTGGGAAATCGAAGGGCGCACCGACAGCTCGTTGTCCGCGGTGCGGATCGAGAGCGGCATGACCGCGGCGGAGCTGGAAGTGGAGAAGGCCAGCAGCTGCACCTCCCGGATCTTGCGCAGGAACGGTCCTGGAGAGTGACCAGCCACGGCCACGATGATGAGGTAGAGCACGAGCAAGAGTGCCAGGCCGGCCAGAACGGTTCCCACGTAGACCGCCATGCCCACCAGAACGTCGAAACCCACCGTGGCCGTCAAGTTGGCCAGCAATCCGAAGACCGCCAGGGGGGCGATCAGCATCGCCCAGCGGACGACGGTCATGCAGACCTCCTGCAATGAGCCGAGCAGCTCGAGCAGAGGCCGTGCTCGCCCGGGCGCCATGCTCAGCAGAGCGATCCCGATGAAGATGGCGAAGATCACGATCTGAAGCATCTCGGTGCGCACGAGCGAACCCAGGGGGTTTTCGGGGAGCAAGCCCACGATACGGCCGGGCATCTCGCTGAAGGCGGGCAGGCCGGCGACATCGTCACCGGTCTCGGGGATCGTGACGTCGACCATTTGCCGGATCATCTCCGGGTCGATGAACGAGCCGGGCTTGATGAGGACCGCCATGCCGATACCGATGATGATGGCGACGACCGTGGTGACGACGAAGAAGATCACGACCCGCAGCCCGGTCGTGCGCAACTGACTCATGTCTTCGCTGGCGGCCAGGCCACGGATGACCGAGGAGAAGATCAGTGGGATCACGATCATCTGGATCATCGCCAGGAACAGCTTGCCCGGGAAGGAGAGCCAGCTGCCCACGACCTTGGCGGTGGATGGTTCCACGATGCCAACCGAAGGGCCGAGCAGGAGGCCGGCGGCAATTCCGAGCACCATCCCCGCGATGATCTGCACCCACAGCTTGGCCTTGATCAGGGTGTCCAGAGGACCGGCCAGGTGCTTGAGCGAACGCGGATGAATGTAGGTGATGGGATTGGCCACAGACTATCTCCTCGAACTCCCGACATGAGAGGCCGGATCAGGAGTCGCGACGGCGCGCCGTGTGAGTGCGCACATCAGGAACTGCGACAACGCGCAGTGTGCGAGCACGCTCCACGACGCCGCGCACTGTGACGGCAGGCACGGTGACAGCAGGCACGGTGACAGCATGCCCGATCGGGGCGCATCATCATCAGCCCCGTCGAAGCTCCTTGCGGTAGGCGCCCTTGCCTTCGGTGACGGCCTCCTTGACCGCGTCCACGCGGTGGCGGGCGGTGTCCCCGACCTGGCGGGCCTTCTGTCGGGCGGCATCGCTGACGTCCTGCGCTTTCTGTCCCACCTTCTGTTTGGCTTCGCCGGCCTTATCGGCGCCCTGCTCGTAAAGCTCCGCCGATGTGTCCTTGAGCTTGCGGCGTGTTTCCTCCCCACTCGACGGCGCCAGGAGTAAGGCGGTCACCCCTCCGGCGGCCGCTCCCAGCAGGAAGGCGACCAGCTGCCGATTGCCGTTCGACACTCGATTGTTGTCCGACACGAGAGTCCTCCTCTTCTTCGCACGCTCCCACTCCCTCCCGCTCCCCAGGGAGTCGTGATGCCAACTCGGAGTACTTCCCCGAATCGGCAGGGCGCGGCAGAGCATCGTCTGCTCAGCGTGCTCGATCATGGTAGCCGCAGGACCCGTCACGCTCTCAACCGGTGAACCACCGTGATGGCGCTGGGGTCAATCCTGAGGTCTGCATCCCGGGCGAACCGCCGGGAGGGACCGCGTGTAGTTCGAAGAAGACGAGAAGGAGACGAGAAGGAGACAAGAAGGAGACGAGAGATAACGAACCTGCGTGTAGCCTGCACGGGCAGGCACCGCACGCGTCATGTCCACCGACCACCGGCACGACGCAGGAAGGTGAGCATCGGGAATGGCTTGGCGAGGGCTTTCGCAATGGCCGGGTATCCTTCGGGATGCGCTGCTCGAGTATTTCAACGACAAGGCGGCGCGGATGGGGGCGGCCATGGCCTACTATGCCACCTTCTCGATCGCGCCGATCTTGGTCATCCTCATCGGCGTGGCGGGACTGCTCTTCGGTGAGGAGGCCGTGCGAGGACAGGTCTTCGCCGAGATCGAAGGTCTGCTGGGCAGCCGGTCGGCATCTACCATCGAATCCATGCTGGCCAACATCCGGCAGCAAGACGCGGACTGGCTGGCGACGATCATGGGGATCGCGCTGTTGATTGTGGGGGCCACCGGGGTGTATGTCGCCTTGCAGGACGCCCTCTTCATGATCTGGGGGGTGGAGCTGAAGGGCAAGAGCGGCATCCTGAACATGATCAAGAAGCGTGGGATCGCCTTCCTGCTGGTGCTGGCGTCCGGATCGATCCTTGGCGTGTCGCTGTTGCTCAGTACCATTCTTTCGGCGGCCCTTAGTTTTTTCGGGGAGATCCTGCCCCCGCCTCTGCACAGCGCCGGGGTGCAGCTGCTCAAGCAGATTCTACCGTTTCTCGTCGCGACCGTTCACTTCGCCCTGATCTACAAGATCGTACCTCTCATCCCGCTGCGCTGGGGAGATGTCTGGGTAGGCGCGGCCGTGACCTCTGTGCTCTTCAACATCGGGAAGTGGGGCATCGAGTTCTACGTGAGTCGCAGTTCCGTGGTCACAATCTTCGGAGCGGGCAGTTCGCTCGTGATTCTGCTGCTATGGGTCTACTACTCCTCCCAGATCATCTTGCTGGGCGCGGAGGTCACCAAGGTCTACACACGCCGTCTGGGATCACAGTCGGAAGAAGAGGGCAACTAGTGCAGCTCGCGGGGAAGGGGATGGATCCCGGCTTTGAGTTCACGGAGGCCCGGCTTCACTGCGCCGAGATTCACGCCCACACGTATCGGTGAATCCCTCTTTCTGCTTTGGTGGCAAACGCGGGGTGAGATGCGCTCCTCGTACAACCACAGAAAGAGACGCGGTTTGCGCGTGGGTCCTCTTGCGCCTGGTTGCGGGGGTTACCAGACCCGGCCGCCAAGCCGGCCTTACCTGGTTCCCCGTTTCCCAAAAGCTCTGCTAACGTAATCGAATGACAAACGGCTTGACCCCAGACAACGTTCACAAGCTCCTGGGCGTACTTGGCCTGATTCTGCTCGTGTTGGTGGCGTGTTTTGTGGTCGTGGTGGCAAGCCAGGTGTTTCTTCTCTTTTTCGCCGCGCTTCTCTTCGCCTTGTTCCTGCGCCGGCTGGCAGCACAGCTGCACCGCTGGATCGGCTTGTCGCAGCGCTTGGGTGTGCCCATGGTCATCGTCCTGCTAACCCTGGGCGTTGGCGTGCTCCTGACCGTTTTCTCGGTGAACGTGGTGCAGCAGATCGGCATCCTCTCGGACCTCGTGAGGGAGGCGATCGAAGATCTGATCGGTCAACTCGAACAAATGGGCTGGATCGATCCGAGTCAGCAGTACCTGCCGGATCTGAGCAGTCTGCTGTCGAGCGGGACGGCCGCCATTGCGGACATCACGCGCGCTGTATCGGTCACGGTGGGTGTGGTGCTCAGTTTGCTCATCGTCTTCGTCGTGGGCGTCTTCCTCGCGGTCGACGCCGACCGCTACCGGCGCGGGGCGATGGTCTTGGTTCCCCCAGGACGACAAGGCCGTGCCGTCCAGATTCTCGATCGGGTCCTGGGGGACTTGTGGTTGTGGTTGGCGGGCCGGCTGATCTCGATGGCCCTGATCGGGGTTCTGACCGCGGCCACCCTGGTCGTGCTTGGCATTCCCATGCCGGTTACGCTCGCGCTCATCGCGGCGCTGCTCACATTCATTCCCAACATCGGTGCGGTGGTGGCCATCTTGTTGCCTGTCCTGCTGGCCATTCAGCAAGGGATGGGGACCGTGATCGCGGTCGTGGCCGCCTACTCCGCCATCCAGGTCATCGAAAGCTACGGCATCACCCCGATCGTGCAGCAACGCATCGCGAAGTTGCCGGCGGTGCTCGTGATCTTCTCGCAGATTCTGGCCGGTATCCTCTTCGGCCTCCTGGGGCTGGCTCTGGCCGCGCCGCTCATGCTGGTCGTGATGGTCTTGATCGAGGAGCTGTACCTGAAGCCCCGTGACCGTGGGTGGCCGCAGGCCGGCGGAGCCGCCGGATAGGACACGAAGAGGAGACGGCCATGGGATTCGACTTCGACCTGGCAGAAGTGCTTTCGGCCATTCTGCACTTGTTGGCGGCCTATGTCCTGGCCTTACCCATTGCCTGGGATAGGGAGAAACGCTCGCGAAGCGCCGGCCTGCGGACGTTTCCGTTGGTTGCCGTTGGTGCGTGCGGATACATGCTGACCGGCCTCCATGTTCTGGAAGGTGATGCGGAGGCCTACTCGCGGATCATGTATGCGCTGATCGCCGGCATGGGGTTCATTGGAGGCGGGGCGATCCTGAAGGACCGCGGACGAGTACATGGTACGGCTACCGCTGCAGCCCTGTGGAACACGGGTGCCATCGGCATGGCGGTTGCTTGGAATCGGATCGATATCGCAATCGTGATCACGGCCATGGGCTTCTTGACCTTCCGCTACATCGCCCGGGCCAAGCGCGGCGCTCATCCGGAGCACGAGGAAGACAAGATGCATCCGGAAGACCGCCCGTGGTGGGACGACTGAGTGGAATCCCCATTCTCGTTTCCGGTTCAGCCGGGTGGTTCGGGGCCCGAGCATTGCGCTTGTATGAGAGGAAGGGCCGGAATCACATACGAGACGAGTTCGACGCTGTGGGAGAACTGGAATGACGCCCGCGAAATGGCGCCAGCCGAATGCCCAATACCGGGACGCGCCGCCGGCGGAATCGGCCGGCGACGCGTCCGTCCCGCTCACCGCCCTGTGGGTGACGCCTGTCGCGGGCTTGGGCCGGGGGATCGAGAACGCGATCGCATCCGCGGGCCGTTTCGCCCTCTTTCTCTCCTATCTGCTGCGTGAGATCCCGCCGGGTCTTCGCTATGGGCAACGGATCGTCGATCAGGCCCGCTTCGTGGGGATCGGTTCGATGCCACTCGTCGTCTTGACCTCGGTCTTCGTCGGCGGCGTGGCGGCGCTGCAGAGCGCCTATCAGTTCCAGGGCGCCATCCCGCTGATCTACGTGGGCACGGTGCTGAGCAAGTCGGTCTTCATCGAGCTGGGACCGGTGTTGACCGCGCTGGTGGTTGGCTCCCGGGTGTCGGCCTCCTTCGCCGCCGAGATCGGCACCATGCGCGTGACCGAACAGATCGATGCATTGGACACCCTCGCCATCCGACCGGTGCGTTTTCTGGTCGTGCCACGGGTGGTGGCGGGATTCGTCATGCTGCCGGTGATCACTGTCTTCGCCGACGCGATCGCGCTCCTGGGAGGCATGGCGGTGGCCGTGGGCCGGGTGGGACTGTCGGCCGAGACCTTCACCCGCGGCATGAAGCTGCTCTTCGACGCGCAGGATGTCTACGGCGGCCTGCTCAAATCCTTCGTCTTCGGCGTGATCATCGCGATCCAGGGCTGCTTCTTCGGCTTTCAGGCGACGGGCGGGGCGGAGGGCGTGGGCGCGGCGGCGACGCGCGCCGTCGTGGCCAGCTGCGTGATGATCTTGGTAGCGGACTACTTCCTGGCGGAAGTGATCTTTCGGATTCTGTTCCCGACATGATCACCGTGCGTGAACTGCATAAGGTCTTCGGCTCGAACACGGTTCTGGATGGGTTGAACCTGGAGGTACCTCGCGGCGAGTCGGTCGTCATCCTGGGCCGGTCGGGGTCGGGCAAGAGCATCCTGCTCAAGCAGATCATCGGACTCATCCGACCCGACGCGGGGGCGATCGAGATCGACGGCACCGACATCGTCGGACTCGATTACGACGATCTTTCGCGGCTGCGACACCGCATGGCGATGCTTTTTCAGCAGGCGGCGCTATTCGATTCGATGACGGTCGGTCAGAACATCGGGCTCGCCCTGCAAGAGCGCGGACGGATGGACGAAGCCACCATTGCGGCCAAGGTGGCCGAGGCCCTGGAGGTGGTCAAGCTACCCGGCATCGAAGACATGCGCCCGGCTTCCCTCTCGGGCGGCATGCGCAAGCGCGTGGGACTGGCACGTGCCATCGCCGTCGACCCCGAGTACATGCTCTACGATGAGCCCACCGCCGGTCTGGATCCGGTGACCGCCGTTCAGATCAACGAGATGATCCGGCATCTCCAGGAGAGGTATCGAATGACGTCGATTGTCGTCACCCACGACCTGCACAGTGCATTCGCCGTGGGAGACCGCATCTGCATGTTGCACGAGGGCCGGATTCGTGTCGCCGGTACCCCCGAGGCGTTTCGCCGCAGCGACGATCCCATCGTACGAGGCTTTCTGGAACCCGGCACGGCAGCGACGGCCTCCGTCACGACGTCAACCACGACCCCATCCACTACCTAGGAGGTACGATGGCCAGCCATAAGCATCAGGTTCAAGTCGGGGTCGCGTTTCTTCTTTCGATCGCGGTCCTGGTCGCCGGAGTGATGTGGTTTCGGGACTTCCGCATCGGAGGGCGTTATCAGCAGGTGGAGGTCGTCTTTCCGTCCACCAGCGGCTTGCTCGAGGGTGATCCCGTCGAAGCCCATGGCGTGCCGGCCGGGGAGGTCGAAGAGATTCGCTTCGAGAAGGGGAGGCCGATCGTGACGCTGAAGATCGACGAAGAGGTGACCTTGAGAGGCGGGACGAGGTTCGCGATCGAGAACGTGGGCATCATGGGACAGAAGCTCGTCTCGATCGATACCGGCCGGCCCGAGGCCGCGGCGCTGCCGGCCGACACCACGCTTCACGGAAGCTACCAGCCGGGGATCTCCCAGGTCGTGGCCGGTGCCGGGGAATCATTCGCCACCCTCGAGAGGTTGGCCGCGCGCATTGACTCGCTGCTGGTGGTCTTCGATGACCAGGGAGGTGAGAGCGTGATGACATCGCTCGAGAACGCGGCGCGTGTCACGGGGGAGTTGGCCGGCTTCCTGTCTGATAACCGGGAGGATCTTTCTCGCTCGATCGAAGGGTTCTCGAATTCTGTGGCGGCCCTCGAGCGCGCGCTGGTAGGCCACGAAGATGATCTCGGCATGCTGATCGAGCGCAGCGCCTCGTCGGCGGCCCGACTGGACAGCTCCTTGGTGGCATGGGAACACACGGTGAGACAAGTGGATTCCCTGCTGGTGGAAACGCGTGCCGGAGAAGGAACGCTGGGCCGCATGGCTACCGACCCAGCCCTCTATGACGAAACTCTCGAGGCGGTCCGGGAGACGCGGATTCTCATCCAGGAGATCCGGGAGAACCCGGGGGCCTTCGTCGACGTATCGCTGTTCTAGTCGGGCGTCTCCCGCGGAGCCCCGCGCCGTTCGAGCTCCTCCTGATAGGCCTCCTTGCCTTCGGCAACCGCTTCCTGAGCGGCTGCGACGCGGTCACGGGCGGCGCCTGCTACCTCCCGGGCCCTTTCCTGCGTCACCTCGCCAACCTCCCGCGCAGTCCCTTCGATGTGCTCCCGGGCCTGCCCGGCCGACTCCACACCCTGGGCGTAGAGATCCGAAGAGGCCTCCCGCAGCCGACGCCGTGTTTCCCGTCCGCTGGCGGGCGCAAGCAGCAACGCGGCCAGGCCGCCCAACGTTGCACCCCAGAAAAATGTGACCAGTCTGTTATGATTCGCAGACACCTGAACTATCCTCCCTTCCTACTGGGAACTCCGGCCCCGCAAGGATTGAACGCCTACACGAACCCCGGTGACAGCCGCGCTGAGATGGCGGAGGCCATCGACCAGGTGCCGGGCTTGATCGACCAAGTCCAAGCTCACCGTGCGCACCTCGGCGGTGACCTCGTCGACGCGGCCCACGACCTGATCGGCCTTGGCCGTGGCTGAATGAAGCGTCTCGAGCTCGCGATTCGTGTTCTCGACCACCCGGTCGATCCGGGGGGCGAGCTGGTTGATGTGCTCGATCATCCGATCCAAGCGGGAGAGACTGTCCCTTACGTGGCTGCCGAGACGGGCGATCTGATACCCAACGATGATCATGACGATGGCGATGACGGCCAGCGCCAGATCCAAGACCTTGATTTCCATGACGGGTGATCCGCTCCTTTTCGTCTCCTGTCAGAGATGCCCGTGACAGGGCCGGGCGCAGCACTTCCCTCCCATTCTCCGCCGCCGGGCTGTGGAGCCACAATCGGTGATCCTCCCGCCCCGGACAGGGGGAAGGCACCAAGGCGCCACGATCTGTCGTAGACCCGATTACCGGAAGTCATGCTCCCAATTGAGCATGATGCCATCCTGCTCCTCGCGGCGCGTTTGCAGCTGTAGCTGGAATCCCTTGCTGAGGTAGTACTCGACCACCACACCGATCCCCAGGGTGCTCTCGAGGTTCTGCTCGTACTTGACGAGGAGATTGGGACTCAGGTACTTCCCGATCGTGATGGAACGTCCCAGAGAATCCCCTGCGCTGGCTTCATACTCCAGCACGTCGAAGCCCAGCTCGCGGCCGATCTGCCGGGTGAGACGCGAGGCGGCGAACTGCTCGGCGGTCGCGAGAGCCCGATCCTCGAGCCGTTGCGACTCGGCCTGATCCAGACCTTCGGAACGCTGACCGAAGATCAGGAAGGCCAGGATGTCCGATTGGGACATCTCCGGCTGCGACGAAAGCGACAACCGGGGCTCTTGCACCGTGCCGGTGATGTGCACGGTCACCTTCACCTCACCCTGGCGCTTGTAGAGCTTGAGGTCGAGTACGGGATCGAGCTGCTCGCTGCCGAAGAAGGTCACCGTGCCCTCCTCGACCTGCAACTGCCGCCCGTGAAAGCTCATCGACCCGCGGCGCGCGCTGAGGCTGCCGCCCAACGTGAGGCCGCGATCCGGATCGGCGGAGCGCATGATCGAGAGTGAGCCGCTGAGCTCGACCTCCAGCCCGCGTCCCACGAGCCAGACACCGGAGGGAATGTCGATTTCGGCTTCCAACTCGAGCTGGGTGTCCTGCGAGTCCACCGAGGTCGCAGCTCGTTCGATGCTTCGCGCGCCGGCGGTGTCCGCTGGCGCGACCGTGGTGTCTGCTGCCAAGCCGGTTGTATCCGCTGGCGTCCCGGCGGTGTCTGTCGCCAGGCCGGCCGCAGAATGGGATGATCCCGTCCCAAGAGTGTCCGGCTCTTGTCCCCGGGGATAGATTCTCTCGACCTGCTTCTGCGTCCACAGCAAGGAATGCCCTTCACGAGGGTGAAGATCGCGCTGCGCCTCGGGTATCTGAATCCGCCCGTGGTGGACTGTGATCTGGCCGCCGACCGCCGGTGCGCGCATCGTCCCGGATAGCTCGACGTGGCCGTCTCCGGTCGCCCGGGTACCTTCGCGCAGGACGATTTGGGTCTCGTGCAGACGGATCGATCCGTCCAGGGCGGGGTTGGCCATCGTGCCCGTGGCGGAGGCCTCGATCTCGATGGCACCGTCGAGCCCATGGATCCTTGGAAACAGGGGGGCGAGATCGGAGATGTCCATCCGTCCGTTCGACCGAACGCGGAGAGCCAGTGTCCGGGTGGTGTCGGAGCCACTGTCGGAGCTACTGCCGGGACCATTCCCGGTGCCGCCCCAGGGAGTGAGCGGAAGCTGCAGCCGGGCGGTCAAGATCTGCTTGTCCGCGGCCGTGGCGACGAGGCGCAAGGCGGCTCCCGGTCCGAAGTCGGCGAGTTCCAGCAGCACCGAATCGGCACCGGCGCTTGCCGGCGACCAGGTGGCCGGCCCGTGTCGCCCATACAACTCGAAGCGGTAGTCCGACAGCTCGTCATAGTTCGGGAACGCGATGTCGCCGGAGAAGACGACGCGCGGCCGGTTCAGT
>CAZZIF010000134.1:0-10321 GCA_964654025.1 uncultured bacterium | reverse complement strand
CTGGGAGCGGTGCTGGCAGCGGGGGCCGGGTCGGCGCTGGGAGCGGGTGCCGGATCGGCGCTGGGATCAGCGCTGGGAGCGGCGCCAGGCAAGACCGGCATGCTTGCCAAGGCTAGCAAGGTCAAGAAGGTCGGCAGAATCGGCATGGCCATCCGGGCAGCGGCGGCTCTTCCGTGCGATCGCGACGGCGAGGTTGCCCGTGCGAATCGTCTGGCTCGTGAGAGCCAGATCCACAGGTCGCCGATTCCGTGGTTTCTCGTGGCTTTCATGTCTTCCTCCGTGTGAACGATCCCAACCGGCAAGTGGCACATGGCCATGGCCAGCATGAAGATGGGGTACGAAACTACGATCCATACTCCAGCCTACGAACACGCCACTGGAAGATCCCGAACATCAGCAGCATACCGGCGATAAGAAACCAAACCAACCACGACGCACCGGCATTCGCGGCACTCTGGCCAGCCGACGCTGCGTACTGCCACTGCCACTGCCAGACTCCAAGCATCGCCACGATCAAGACGCGCGCCGCCAGAAAAGCGCGCAGTTCGAGCCGGCGCAAGCTCCAATCGAGCGCGACCGTCTCGGCCGGTGGGCCCAGATAGGCCCGAGCCTTTTGCGGGAGGTACCGCGCCCTCGACAAGATGCGGCGTGCGGCCCACGCGCCCGCCACTACCAGGAGGCCTTGCACGAACGGCAGCGCGAAACGCCGGATGGCCGAACCGAGCGGGCCGGGTTCTTCCCACAGAGCGGCGTCGGCCGCGAGAGGGCCGACCGGGGGGGTGTGGACCTCCCCAGGCTGCTGGACGCTGGGACTCGGCTGGATGCCGGCACCCAGCTGGACGCTGGCACCCTGCTGGACGTTGGCACCCTGCTGGATGTCAGCACCCAGCTGGGCGCTGGCGGACTGAGAAGTGTCGGACGCCAAGAGGAGTGTGACAAGCAGCGTGACGACCCACAGCAAGGGTGGTAGGCCCTCGAGCCAGATGGGATAGGCGCGGCTCAGCTTACGCGGGCGCAGGTCGGCTGTCAGCCGATCGGGCGGCGGCAGCCGCTTACGTAATCGGACGGCGGTGTGCCGTTCGTAGACATAGGTCCACAGGAACAGGGCGGCCGAGAGGAGCGAGACGGCGGTCAGTCCAAGACGTCGCACAGAGATGGTCAGGTCCGGAAGCGTGGCCAAGAGCCCTACCGCAACAAGCAGCAGGCTCCCTGCCCCAAGCTGGAAGAGCCTCGCCTGACGGCCCGCGCGCCGCAGCTCGCGATCGACCTCTTCCGGAAGGCCGCGCAAGCCTACGGTGAACGCCAGGCCGGCCGCCCCGAACCAAGCCGACAGGAACTGGAAGGTCACGATCTGTCCCACCACGATCGCAAGAGCGAGATCCTGGGTGGGCGAGTAGGCACTAGTTATCATTGGGCACCTCCTGATCGGGAGTCTCGAGCTGCTCGCGAAGCCTTGTTAGCAGCTCGGCGCGACTCAATCCCAGAGATTCGCCATCGGCCACCAGGCGGTCCACGAGCGCTTGAAGCTGCTCGTCGGTCTTGGTGCGGGCCGCCTGTGGGGCACGCGGGCTGACGTAACAGCCCTTGCGTGGACGACACTGGATCAAGCCGTCACGCTCGAGCAATAGGTAGGCCTTGGCTACGGTGTTGGGGTTGATCTCCAACTCGGTCGCCAGGGTGCGCACTGAGGGCAGGTGATCGCCCGGGCGCAGATCCCCTCGCTCGATCGCGCGGCGCACCTGGGCAATGATCTGCTCGTAGATTGGTGTCGCCCCGTCGGGACGAAGCGTGAGGAACATGATGCCTCCGTGATTGGATGCCGGTTGCCGAGTTCCGGATCCTGAATGCTGGATCCTGGATCCTGGATGCTGGAGAGCTTCGTTGATCGAATCGACAACCGTTTCTTTCATCTGTACTACTTATTCTAGTACAGAAATGTTTCCGCCTGCAATGCTGTTTTGCATTCGGTGTCAGGATGTCCGAGGGGCCAGGTTGCTGGGGGGCGCCCAGGTCATGATGAGTACCAGGACTAAGTCGAAATTCGACATGGTTAAATCCGGCAATCTATTAAAAGGAAATGACTTAAGGTTGGATCCCGGGATCCAATTGTTGTTCGTAGATGCAATTATAGTGCTTTAGAGGGATCCGTCGGTGGATCTGTTGGAGCATCTGTCGGAGCCTTGGTCGGAGCTTTGGCCGCAGCTTTGGCCGCAGCTTTGGCCGCAGCTTTGGCCGGAGCCTTGGCCGGAGCTTTGGCCGGAGCCTTGGTCGGAGCCTTGGCCGGAATGCCCCTCGAAGTGTCCTCCGCAATGTCCTCCGCAGCGTCCTCCTCCGTGTCCGTGGCTGGGCATCGGCGGGGCGACCCGCAGGGAGCGGACTCGGCTATCCCCCGATGGGTGCCAGGACGAAGATCACCACATCCCACACCCCGTGCGAAATCACGCCGGGCCAGAGGGAGCGGGTCCACCAGTACAGGAGTCCCCAGAACACCCCGCACACCAGGGCGGCAAGGACGAGCATCAGGTTGAGCGACCACGCATGCACTGCGGCGTAAATGAGGGCGGCGAGCAAGGTGCCGGGTAGCGAGGCTGCCAGCGAGCCTCCGAGTGTGCCGTCCGGCGAGTTGCCGCGCGCTCCCGGCCGGGGTACGTCGTGCGCGTTTCCGTTCGCTCCCGGCTGGGGTACGGCGTGCGCGTTTCCGTTCGCTCCCGGCTGGGGTACGCCGTGCACGGTTCCGTCCGCTCCCGGCCGGGGGCCACCGGTTGATCCGCCCCGCCGCATCAGCCGGTGCTGGACGAAGCCGCGCCAGAAGATCTCCTCGGCGGGGCCGATCCACAACAGCAGCGCGGCGCCGACCCATAGGAGATTGGCGCCCTCCTTGCGGCCGTGGATGGCGCTGATCTGTGCTCCGGCCGATTCGAAGAGCTGTCGGCTCAGCAGGTTGCCGCCCCAGAAGATGCCATAGAGAACGGCGGCCGAGACGAGGCCGATCCAGATGTGGCGTCCTTCAAATCGGAACCGCTCACGCCAATCTCGGCGCTCGACTAGGAAGAAGGCTCCTGCCAATATGGCCGTGGCCAACGACATGGCAGGCCAGAACGGCACGTGCGTCGCCGTGCGTGGAGAGAACATCAGCATCCAGAAGAGCGATGCCATAATAATGAGCAACCAGAGCACACGCATTGCACGTACCTTTCTCTCGTGACTGATTCATCCGCGGCTTCGTCCGCCGGGTGATCCGCCGGGTGATCCGCCGGGTGATCCGCCGCGTCATCCGCCGCCCCGGCCGTTGCGTCGTCCGACGCGCCGGCCGTTGCGCCGGCCGTCGCGCTGGCTGTCGCGCCAGCCTCCGCGGGCCTGCTCCCTGATGGCGGGAGCATCGCTGCTGGGTGATGACCATAGCCGATCGCGGTACTTTGCGGGTAGGTGAGACCTGCTGTCTGACGAGTCAGCCGGCTCGGAAGTCTGCCGGCTCGGAAGCCCGCTGGCTCGAAGGCCCGCTGGCTCGGAGGCCCGCTGGCTCGGAGGCCCGCTGGCTCGGAGGCCAGCCGGCTAGCCGGGCGGGGTGAATCGATACTGAATCGAAACTGAGTCGAGACAGAATCGAGACAGAATCGAGACACAATCGAGATTGACATGGAGACCGAAGGGAGACCGAAGGGAGACCGAAAGATGCTGCGTCCTGTCCAGTCGATTGAGATCCGCATGCCAGTGATGCTTGCCGTCCTGATCGCCATGGCCGTTATCGCCATGGTGGGTCCGAGTCTCGCCGGCGCCGACGCCGGCGCCAACGCCGACGAGAATGTCCCGCCACCAGGGCTGCCGGTCTACTACCCCGGCGAGTCCGGTCTCTTCGCCGAATCCGATCTTCTGGTTGGCACGCCGGGCACCACGCCGACTTTGGCGGCGGGCCTCTTCAACCCCGCTGCCTTCAGTATGCTCGAGAGCGGAGGGGTGTACTTCAGCTGGCGCGACATGGTGGCCCTGCGGGACGATCCGAAAGACTGGCTCGGCATTCTCTCGGGGCAGAATCTCGCCTTTGCCATGCAGCGGTTCCAGCTTCGTGATGGACAGGGCGAGTGGGATCATCTGGACGAATACACGCTGGCTCTCTCCTGGGGCGATGGCAGGACCGGCACCGGCCTGGCCTACTCGTGGAACCAAGGTGGGTGCGATCTCATGACCCGCCATGAGCGGCTTTCGGCGGGAACGATCCAGCGCTGGGACTGGCTGTCGGTTGGGACGGCCAGCGTCTTTGACATGGAACGTAAGAACCACTATGTCCAGGCCGATCTCGGCGTGCGCCCCCTGGGACCCCGTCTGACGCTGTTCGCCGATGCCGTCTATGCCTACCGGGATGAGTTCGAAGACATCGACTTCGGCTACGGGCTCGAGACCTGGCCGTTGCCGGGCGTCTGCGTGGCCGGGAAGCTGCGCGATGACGGCGACTACAGCGTCCGGCTGGATGTCAGTTTCGGGCAGGATCGGCTCGGTGGGCGACTGCACGCCGACAATGACGGCGATCACGTCGCGACAACCTACGCAGTTGAGGTGAGCCGCAAGCTGCCGGACCTCGGCCATGGGTTCATGCATCAGAAGAGCCGCTATCCCGAGCTCAGCCTGAAGGGCGCGACCGTCTACCGGACCTACGAGTGGTTTGATGACCGCCGCCGGCTGCTGCCGACGCTGCATACGATCGAGTACTGGGCCAAGGATCCCCAGGTGGGTGGCTTGGTGCTCAACCTGTCGGGCATGCGCATCAACCCGGCCCTCATGTGGGAGCTCCGTGAACAACTGGCCGGCTTCCGGGCGACTGGCAAGACGGTGACGGTCTACTTCGACCGCCTCTGGCTGGGCACCTACGCGCTCGCCAGCGTGGCCGATGAGGTCTGGATGGACCCGGTGGGGAACATTGACATCCGCGGATTGGCGATGGGGCGCACGTACATGGCCCGGATGCTCGAGAAGGTAGGGGTGGAGTTCGACGAGTTCCGGTTTTTCGAGTACAAGTCTGCCGCCGAGGTTCTTACGCGCACCTCGATGTCCGACGGACAACGCGAGCAGTTGACCGACATCATGGATGACTGGTTCGATACCTACATTGAAACCATCTGCACTGCGCGCGGCATGTCGCGTGAGGCCTTCGAACGACTGATGAATGAGAAAGCCGAACTCTACGGCGAGGAGGTCCTGGCGGCCGGACTCGTCGATTCGCTGGGGAGCTACAAACGGGTCAAGGAGCGGGCGCGCAAGGTCGAATCGCGCCCGACCGGCGATGTGGCGTCCACCGATATCGGGGGCGTAGGGGGCGACTACCTCTGGGATCGTCTTGCCTGGGGTGAACCGGATCGGATCGCGGTCATCTACGGCATTGGCGAGTGTGCCATGCAATCCGGCATCAAAGGACCGCAGCTCGCCAAGACCATCAAGCGGGCGGGGGAGGATCCGAACGTGGCTGCCATCGTGTTTCGGGCGGACTCCCCCGGCGGCGACCCGTTGCCCAGCGACCTCGTGGCGCGCGAGATCAAGAAGGCTGCCGAGAAGAAGCCGGTCATCGTTTCCCAGGGCATGGTGGCCGGTTCGGGCGGCTATTGGATCAGCATGTACGGCGACTCGATCCTGGCCTCGCCCTTCACGATCACCGGTTCGATCGGTGTCATCGGCGGACACCTCTACGACACCGAACTGGGGAAGAAGACGGGTCTGGACTATGACTTCGTGAAGACTGGCGAGCATGCCGATGCCGATCGCGGGTTCGTGGTGCCGCTCATCGGACAGGAGGTTCCGCACCGACCCTACACGGCCGAAGAGCGCGAACGTGCCAAGGAGATCATCCTGGCGCTCTACGATGATTTCGTCGAGAAGGTGGCCGAAGGCCGCGACATGACGACCGAGGAGGTCGCCGAGATCGCGCAGGGACGCGTCTACAGCGGTGCCCGGGGAAGCGAGATCGGACTGGTGGACGAAGTCGGCGGCCTGTGGGAGAGCATCGCGATGGCCAAGGCGGCTGCCGGGCTTGACGCCGACGAACGGGTGCGCCTGACCGAGGCGCCGTCGCTGGGCATGTTCCGGTTCCCCTCGTTTGGGCTTGGATTCGGACTCAGGAGCCTACTGGGCCTGGGGCATGACACGCAGGAAGGTCTCCAGGGCGGCGTTCGGGAAGGGTTTCAGGCCGGTTCCCACGACGGTGCGCACGATGGTGCCCAGGCCGGTGCCCAGGAAGGTCTCCAGGCCGGTTCCCAGGACGGTCTCTTTGGCCATCTCTATCACTATCTCCGTGACCGTCTGGGCGATGATTTTGACCAGAGTATCGACAGCGGTCTCCTGAACAGCCCCCCAGGCGGTCGCCAATACCAGGATGTCGAGTCCCTCCCCGCCGGACCATATCAGCTCGACATGGAGGATTCCCTCGTGCGGCAGGTGTTGGGTGATGAACTGGCGGGCCGTCTGTCGGCTGAGGACCGCCTCTATCTGGAACAGATGTTGCGCGCGCCGGGTCAGCCGCTGCTCATGATGGAGCCCTACCCATTCGAGACGAGCACGCTCCGAGCGCAGTAGACTGGCGAGTGGCCGAGTCGTGCTTCGAGCCGTGGCCGGAGCAGTGGCTCGGGCAGCGGCTGGGGCAGTGGCTGGGCCAGCGGCTGGGGCAGTGGCTGGGCCAGCGGCTGGGGCAGCAACCCGGGTAGCGGCTGGGGCAGCGGCTCGGGCAGTGGCTGGGCCAGCGGCTGGGGCAGCAGCTCGGGGAGCGGTTTGGGCAGTGGCTCAGGCAGTGGCTTGGGCAATGGCTCGGGCAGCGACTTGAGCGGAAGGGGTCAACTGCGCGACGTCTGTGTGGCGACGTTGGCTGCTCATCGGCCAGTGATCGCGCGATGCATAGCCCTGCTTCAGGCGGCGGTCGCTCAGCCGTGCGAGCTGGGCCAGGGGTGCTCCTAACCTAGTGTGTTCGCAAGACGATGTAGACGGTGATCGAGACGCCGATGGCCATCTTGATCACCGTCGACAGCATCTTTCCCAGCAAGGCCCCCCAGCCGGCCGGCATGCTGGAGTGGATTTTCTTCAGGTGGATGTATTCAAAGAGAATCGCTCCCACCGCGGCGCCCAAGAAGGACCCAATGATCGATCCAATGATCGGAAAGATGGGTGTGGCCGCGATCGCGCCGACGATACCGCCCACGAAGGCGCCCAGCATGCCCCACTTCGAGGCTCCGTAGCGGCGCGCCATCAGGCTGCCGAGCACCGACTCGATGAGTTCGCCGAGCACCACGAGACCCGCCATGATCACGACGGCCCAGACTGAAATGAGCGAGAACTTCGTGACGAGTCCCACCATCACGGCGACCCCCAGGATGATGAAGTTACCCGAGAGACCGAGTGGAATGGCGATCAGGCCGCCCAGCAGGACGATGTCGAGCAGTATTACAGCAGCCACACGGGCCAGCGCATCCCACGGCATACTGGTTCTCCTCCTGAACGAAATCTCGGCCCAGCCTCACCAGGCGACCTCTGGCCGCGCTCCGAGCCGGCTGGGTTCGCGCACCAAGCCATGTGTGTGCTCCGAGCCGGCTGGGTTCGCGCACCAAGCCATGTGTGTGCGCCGAGCCGGCTGGGTTCGCGCACCAAGCCATGCGTGTGTGTGCGCCGAGCCGGCTGGGTTCGCACGCCGAGCCACGTGAGTGTGCGCGCCGAGCCAGCTGGGTTCGCACGCCAAGCCACGCGTGTGTGCGCCGAGCCGGCTGGGTTCGCGCGGCGAGTCTCGGGGTGTTGGCGCCCCCGAGCGACTTGCACCTCAAGCGACTTGCGCTTGCGTGAAACGGAATCTGGAGGATACGCTGTTCGGTCAGGCGATTCCAGATGGGATCGAGGGCTTTCTAGCGACCGAACGCCCGCCCGCCGGGCGAGGGAGGATCCATGCCAACCCCATCGCGCAAGACCGCAGATCGCAAGACCACGGCTCGCAAGACCGCAGATCGCAAGACCGCAGCTCGCAAGACCATGGAGCGCAAGACCTCAGCTCGCAGTGCCAAGACTCCTGGCGCCAAAGCTCGCACCGCCAAGACTCCTAGCGCCAAAGCTCGCAGCGCCAAAGCTCCTATCGCCAAAGCTCGCAGCGCCAAGACTCCTGGCGCCAAGACTCGCAAGTCCGGTGCCCGCGCATCTACGCGTCGTGCGGTGGTGAGCCCGGCCGATGCGCGAAGCCGCACGTGGAACGCCTCGCTTGGCAAGTTGCCCCGCGGGTTGACGCGCGCCGCGGATGTCGCTGTGCGAGACGTGCTACGGGTGAAGAAGGGTGAGCGCGTGGTGATTGTCACGAACCCGGTGCCCGACGTGCTCAGCATTTCCGGGGCCCTGGCGGATTCGGTGAGCGCGCGTGGAGCCGACGCCTCGGTGCTCGTCCAACCGCATCGCACCTCGCTCGATTTCGCCTCCGACAGCGTGATCCACGCGCTTCGCGCCGAGCCGGAGGTGATCATCTCGATCAGCAATGGCAAACTCGGCAAGGACCGGTTCGGTCTTGAGAAGCCCTACCGGTTCCCCGGCCACAAGGGCCGCTGGACGCACATTTTCAACGCCCTCATGGAATCCGGCAAGTCACGCAGCTTCTGGTCGCCGTCGGTAACACTCGACAGCTTCATCCGTACCGTGCCGGTCGATTACGCCCGGATGCGGCGGGATGCCGGCAAGCTGAAGCGTTCTCTGGATGCTGCCGAGCGGGTGCGTGTGACCTCGCCCGGGGGCACCGACGTCGAGCTAGGTGTCTCGGGCCGCGTGGCCCTGCCAGATGACGGCAGCTTCTGGAAGCCAGGCAGTGGCGGCAACCTGCCCGCCGGAGAAACCTACATTTCCCCGGCGCTGTATGACGCCGAGGGTCGGATCGTCTTCGACGGATCGGTTTCGGTCGCCGACGGCGGCGATGCCTTCGTGCCGCGCAAGCCGGTAGCCGTGGAGATCGAGCGCGGTCTGGTCGTCGGTGTGAGCGGCGGCGCCGGTGGTGAGCGGCTCGAGTACTCACTGCAGCTTGGCGAAGCGGCCGCCGAGGAAATGTCCGGCCGCCCCGGATGGTCGACGCGGCGGGTGGCGGCCTTCAAGAAGAACGCCCGACACTTGGGCGAGCTGGGCATCGGCCTCAATCCGAAGGCGCGGGTCACAGGCAAGATGCTCGAGGATGAGAAGATCGCCGGGACCTGTCACTTCGCGATCGGGGCGAACTACGATCGGGATGCGGAGGCGTTCATCCATCTGGACTGCATCGTCAAGTCGCCGACGATTGCGGTGAGGTCGAAGAGTGGGCGGTGGAAGGAGATCATGCGGCGCGGCCGAATCCTGTAGCACGTGGCGAGGATTGTCCTGGCGAACTGGACGTAATTCATCGAGTGGAAAGAGGTTGGAGGTGCGGTGGTCCTT
Organism: uncultured bacterium; assembly: GCA_964654025.1. GTDB lineage: Bacteria > Eisenbacteria > RBG-16-71-46 > CAIMUX01 > WJJG01 > CAYQJL01. The sequence continues at coordinate 919 of CAZZIF010000134.1, read as the reverse complement.
TTTGGGCAGCTTGCATCTCAACCTCCATCCCACGAATGTGTTACGCTGCAGAAACTGGAAAAATGGAACCACTAGCTCCAACGCCGTCGCAGCCCGTAGAGATGAAGCCACCGTGGAGGCCAGCGTGAGAATCGTCAGTTGGAATGTCAACTCCATCCGCGCCCGGCTGCCGCGCGTGCTCGACTGGCTCGAGGAGTGGAAGCCCGACGTGCTGTGCGTGCAAGAGACGAAGGTCCTGGATGGGCACTTCCCGCGCGAGGAGTTCGAGGCCCGCGGATACCACCTCGAAGTCTTCGGGCAGAAGACCTACAACGGGGTCGCCCTGATCGGGCGACAGGCGCCCGACGAGGTTGTGCGGGGGCTTCCCGACGATTCCGAGGATGCGGACAAGCGACTCATTGGCGGGCGGTACGGCGAACTGTGGATCTGGAATGCTTACGTGCCGAATGGAACCGAGCTCGGTACGCCGAGGTTTGACTACAAGCTGGAGTGGTTCCGCCGGATGCGCGCCCTGCTCGAACGACGCCACCACCCCGGCGACCAGGTCATGATCTGTGGTGACTTCAATGTCGCTCCCGAGGACCGGGACGTGTACGACCCCAAGAAGTGGCGCGGACGCCTGCACTTCCATCCCGATGAGCACGCGGTTCTTGCGCACCTGATGGAGTGGGGGCTCGTCGACGCCTTGCGAACCCAGACGGAGGAGGGGGGCATCTACAGCTGGTGGGACTACCGGTCCGGCGCCTTCCACCGGGGCTGGGGCTTGCGGATCGACCTGGCCCTGGTCACACCGGCCTTGGCAGCGCGGATCGATGCGGTCCGTATCGATCGGGAGGCCCGCAAGGGACCGAAGCCATCGGATCATGCCCCGGTCATCGTCGATCTGACGCCGTGAGGATCTCAGGCCGTGAGGATCTCA
>CAZZIF010000133.1:0-10348 GCA_964654025.1 uncultured bacterium | reverse complement strand
TGCTTTGCTCACGATGCGTCCCCTCTCTGCGGCCGTCCGATCGCCGAGACCGGACAGGTCTGCAGGCAGCTTCCGTCGCCGATGCAGATGTCCTCCTCCACCGAGACGCTGCCGTCCTCCTGGTAGACGAAGGTAGGGCAGCCGAACTCACGCAAGCAGGTGTAGAGCCGATCGCACGCCTCGGGATCAATCGCGACCGGGCGCACTTTGAAGCCCGGCCGGCGACGCCGGGTCTCCCGCATCATCTTCAGCATGCACGGGTGGCGGGCGATCACGACAGCGAAGCCCGGATGCGCCTGCGCCTCTCGAACCATTTCGGTCAGCTTCGCCTGCTGGTAGGCATCCACATCCCGCAAGAACGCAACCCCGAGGCTCTCGAGAATCCGCTTCACGTCCAGCTTACCCCCGACCTCACCGGAGCCGGCGCGCGGCTGGTGTCCGGTCATCGCCGTCGTCCCGTTCTCCAGTAGGATCAGGGTCACGGCGTGATCGTGCACCGCGGCATCGGCGATCGCCGGCAAGGCGGCGTGGATCATGGTCGAGTCCCCCACAAACGCCACCGGCTTGGGTCCGTTCTTGCGCAGCGCGATGCCGGCGGCGGTCGCCGTCGAATGGCCCATCGACAGCAGCACATCCCCCAGGCGATGCGGCCGCTCGAAGCCCATCGTGTGGCAGCCGATGTCAGCGACGGTCACCGTCTCGGGCGACAGCGCCTTGCTGATGGCGAAGAAGGCGGACCGGTGGCCGCACCCGGGGCACATCTGCGGGATGCGGGGTACGGGCTCGGGCAAGCTGGCTGCCCCTGCGGGCTGGCCGGCGGCGATCTCGCGTCTGGGCGAAGCCGGAAGCTCCAGGTCGGGCCAGACCCGGTGCAGCAGCGCACGCACGCGATCGGCGCCGTACTCGTCAACGAGTTCGTCGGCACCCTCGCGCGAGCGCAGCCGCACATCGATCGCCGCATCGAAGGCGATCGTCTTGACCTCCTGTTCGAGAACGCGATCGAGCTCCTCGACCACGAGCACTTCCTCATGCGCTCGAAGGAAGTCGGCGATGCGCTTCTTGGGAAGCGGATGGCTGAACCCCAATACCAGCAGGTCGAATGGCATCCGGCAGGCGGCCCCCACCTCACGCACGCCCAGCGCCGGCAACCCACTGGCAATGATCCCGCGCGGGGAGGTAGGACGGTTGCGGGACGAGGTAGGACCGCTGCCGGACGAGGTAGGACGGCTGCGGGACGAGGTAGGACCGCTGCCGGACGAGGTAGGACCGCTGCCGGACGAGGTAGGATCGCTGCCGGCCGGTTCGAGGCGCTGATGCCGCGAGGTCTCGGCGTAGGCCGCAAGACGGTCCATTCGCTCCAGTGCCCGTCGCTTCATCGGAAGCACGGCCTTGGCCACCGGAACGTAGAGGCTCGGATCCTTGACGAACTCGGACGCGTCCCCCGGCGGCGTGTCCGGAAGCGCTCGCAGCTCAACGAGTTCCTTGGCGTGACATACGTGGGTGGTCATGCGGAAGAGCACCGCCGTCGCTTCCGCGCGCGCCAGTTGCGCCGCATCGACGAACATCTCGTAGGCTTCCTGCGGGGTGGCCGGCTCGAAGAGTGGGAGATAGGCCATGCGGGCGAAATGCCGGTTGTCCTGTTCGTTCTGCGAGGAGTTGGCCCCTGGGTCATCGCCCAGAACTACGACCAACCCGCCGGAGAGAGGCAGCAGGCTGAGCTGAATCAACGAATCCGCGGCCACGTTCAGACCTACGGACTTGAAGAAGACACAGGCCAGCTGTCCGTTGTGCGCTGCCCCGATGGCAATCTCGGACGCCACCTTCTCGTTGGTCGCGTACTCGAAGTGATAGGACCGCCCTTCGGAAGGCAGGCTGTCGAGCGCCGCGGCGATCTCCGGGGTGGGCGAACCCGGGTAGGTCGTCGCCACGCGAATGCCGGCCTCCAGCATGGCGCGCACGAGGGCATGGTTGCCCATCAGAAAGGCACGCTGAACACCAGGATGACGCAAGGTGTCGGCCAATGAGGACATGGAACCTCCTGCGCTTCATGAAGATGCCGCGTGCGGAGAGAACACGAAGCGGCGGACGCGAACCAGATGCGGCGGGCTACGGCGCCCGCCGCATATCCATCGGGGGCCGCCTCTAGTTCTCCGTCAGGATGTGCTCGTCGTATTCGATCTCGAAGCGCAGCTTGTGCCTCGCCTCTTCCTGGGCAAGATCTTGGAACAGCGCACGTACTTGTGCGTCCTCGGCCTTGCCTGCCAGATCGCTGTAGAGACGGAACGCGGCTTTCTCCTTCTTCATCGCCAGGATCAGCGCGTTCTGGTAGGAGATGTCGGGCGTGGGCTCTTCCTCGACGAGGTAGTCACCGATCTTCAAGTCGGGCACATGTGCGCCACCGCCACCGGAGATGAGGCCGCGCTCGCCGTCCTTCACCTTGAGAAGCTTGGCCTTATGGCCCCGCTCCTCATTCGCGAACTGCTCGAACACCTCTTTCATGGCCGCGTTCTGGGCCACGCTCGCAAGGTGCGTGTAGAAGTCGACCGCCTCCTGCTCCCTCTCGATGGCGAAGTCCAGGATCTCGTTGACCGTCATGCTTCCCCTCCCTACTCGACCGGCTCAAACATGTCCTTGCTGACGCCGCACAGCGGGCATACCCAATCGTCGGGCACATCTTCCCACGGTGTTCCCGGCGCCACGCCCGAATCCGGATCACCAACCTCAGGATCATACACATAACCGCAGGGCTGGCACTCCCACTTCTGCATCGCTGCTCCTCCTGTTCCTGGCCATCTCCGATCGGGTCGCCTCCCCGGCGCTCCGTTTCTCTGCCGTTCCCGTCTGTCTAGCGCGCCGCCTCTTTGGCGTTCCCGTCTGTCAAGTGCGCCGCTTCTCTGGCGCCCCCCGTACTCTTGCCTTCCGCGTCGCGGGTGCCTGGCTACACCGTACCTGCCGAATTCGCGTCGGGGACCTTCGCGCTCAGATGGGCGCCTAGCGCCTGTCCCAACCGCCGGCAGCGCTGAAGGGCCTCGTCGTCGGGGACATAGACAACCCGCACCGACTCGGCCGCAACGTCGACACCCATCGCGCCGAAGATGTCTTCCACGTGGCGCACTGCCTCTCCGCCCCAGCCGTACGAACCAAAAGCAGCACCCACGAGCCCCTTCGGCTTCAGTCCCCGCGTGTAGGTGAGCACGTCGGCCACCGTGGGGAACATCTGGCCATTGATCGTCGGCGTGCCAACCACGAGGGCGCCCGCATCGAGCAACTCGGTGGCCACGTCGCTGCGGTGGCTCCCGGCCAGCGGCATCACGCGCACGGGGCAATCTTCCGAGGAGATTCCCTCGGCCACCGCACGCGCCATCGCCGCGGTGCTACCCCACATGGTGTCGTAGACGATGACGGCCTTGCGCGTCCGCTTCTGCTCGGCCCAGGCCACGTACTGCTCGATGATCCGCTCCGGATCGTGTCGCCAGATCGGACCGTGATCGGGGGCCACCATCTTGATGTCGAGTTCGAGACCCGGCAGCGTCTTGCCGAGTTTCTGCACCACGGGGCTGAAGGGCAGGACGATGTTGGCGAAGTACTTCGCCGCCTCTTCGCGCAGGATGGCGTCATCGATTTGGTCGGCGAAGCGCTCGTCGGTGGCCAGGTGCATCCCGAACGCGTCGTTCGAGAACAGGATCCCCGCCCCCTGCAGGAAGCTGAACATGCTGTCTGGCCAGTGCAACATGCGTGTTTCGACGAACCGTAGCCGGTCTCCGCCCAGGTCCAGGTCTTCGCCCGTCTTGACGGCCTTCACACCCCAATCGACGTGGAAGTGATTCTGAAGCGCCTTGACGCCCATGGGCGAGGCGAAGACCGCCTCGGGCTTCACCTCGGCGATGACTTCCGGGAGACAGCCGGTGTGGTCCATCTCGGCGTGATTGGACACGATGTAGTCGATGCGGCCGGGATCGATGACCGAGGCGATGCGCGACATCATCTCTCGCCGTAACGGGGCCTTGACGACGTCGATCAGCGTGGTCTTCTCCGCCAAGACCAGATAGGCGTTGTAACTGGTACCGCGAGAGGTGAGATAGCCGTGGAAGTCCCGGAGTTCCCAGTCCACGGCGCCCACCCAGTAGACCCGGTCACTCACCTTGACAGCTTGGTAGGTTTCGGTCATGGCTGTTGTGACTCCTTCCCGCCCACGCGCCGCACGCCGCGCGGCAGGGTCTCCGGCAAGCCGGAGCCCCCCGCCACACAGGTGCGCAATGGGCATACTCGCGTGCCGCGACACGTTCTACTTCTCACCCGATTGCTCGCCTGATTCTTCTCCCTACTCCTCGCTCTGCTCCTCGTTCTGCTCCTCGTTCTGCTCCTCGCCCTACTCCTCGCCGGCCGGGGCGGGGCTGCGTGCTCCGAGTTCGCGGTCGAGCATGAAAAGGCCGCCGGTGCCATCACCAACCAGTTCGAGCTTCTGGACGATCTCATCGGCGCTAGCCTCTTCCTCCACCTGCTCGGCCACGAACCACTGGAGGAAGTTGCTCGTCGGGTGGTCCTTCTCTTCAAAGGCCAGATCGACGAGCTTGTGGATCAGGCCGCTCACATGTACCTCGTGGTCATAGGCCGCCTTGAACGCCGCCAGCGGCGAGTCCCATTCGGCCGGGGGCGCGTCGATCGCCGCCAGCTTGACGGCGCCGCCGCGTTCGTTGATGTAGGTGAAGAACTTCTGCGCGTGCACGACCTCTTCCATGGCCTGCGCACGCATCCAGCCGGCGAAACCGCCCAATCCCTTCGTCTCGAAATCGGCCGACATGGCGTAGTAGATGTAGGCCGAGTACAACTCGGCGTTGATCTGATCGTTCAGCGCCGCTGCCATCTTCTTGCTCAGCATGTTTATGCCCTCCATAGTCCGTGCAGATTGCAGTAGGCCCGCACGGTCAGATCATTTCCTGTTACCTCGAACGTGGCCTGCGGGGCGTCACCGGGCTTCAGATAGCGTTGCATGACCTCGTCCCCGTCCGCCACCTCGATCCACTCGATATAGTGCTTCTCTTCCATCGGATGGTCCACGGTGCCCACGCGCACGGTGACCTTGGTGCCGTCGCGCTCCACGACCGGCACGTGCTTCTCCTGCGCCGCATCGGTCGTGTTCTCGGTCAAGAGCTGCATCGGCTGATTGCAGCATACCAAGGTCCCGGCACCGCCGTGCATCACCTGAATCACGTGACCACATACCTCGCAACGGAACACCTGTAGTCTCTGTGCCATCACGGTCCTCCCTTCGTTCGATCTGCTTCCAGACGGCGTAGGACGGCCAACAACAGCCTGCGACGGCCGACGACAGACAACCCCAGCCTGCGACAGCCGACGATGGCATAGGATGGCCAACAACAGCCTGCGACGGCTCCGGACGGCCCGGAGTGATCCCGCCACCTACGACGGCATGGGGGACGGCCCAGGACGTCCGACGCCAGGAATGGGCATCCCTGCCCCGCTCGCCTGCGTCCGCGGGCGAGCGAAACAACCGGTGACTATACACAGAAAGTAAGGCGCACGAAACCGGGCTCTCGAACCAGTGTCGCGGCCCGGACCGGTCCCGCGCCTGCGGTCCTAGTTGGCATGTTTGGCGAGGTAGGCTGCCACGCCTTCGCTGGTGGCCTTCATGGCTTCCTGACCCTCGTGCCAGTCCGCCGGGCAGACCTCCCCGAACTTCTCGGTGAACTGGAGTGCATCGAGCATGCGCATGGCCTCGTCCACACTCCGGCCCAGATTCAGGTCGTTGATCACCTGGTGGCGCACGATGCCGTTCTTGTCGATCAGATACAGCCCGCGCAGCGCCACGGCCTCCCCCGATAGAATGCCGAATGAGCGCGAGATCGACTTATCCAGGTCCGAAACCAACGGATAGCGGATCGAACCGATCCCGCCGTCCTCGACCGGCGTCTGTTTCCAGGCCAGGTGGGTGAAGTGCGAATCTACGGAGATGCCGATCACCTCGGCGCCCTTGGCGCGGAACTGGTCCAACTTTTTGTCGAATGCGATGATTTCCGACGGGCATACGAACGTGAAGTCGAGCGGGTAGAAGAAGAGAATCACGTGCTTGCCGCGGTAGTCCGAGAGCTTCAGCTCCGCGAACTCATTGTCGGCCATCACCGCCTGCGCCACGAAATCGGGCGCCTCTTGGGTCACCAAGCTACTCATCGATGCAGATCCTCCTTTAGAATTGCCAGCGCCGCAGGATCTCGGCTCGCTCTCGAGCGCTCAGCCGTTCCCTGCAGTCAGGGCAAATCCCCACGATTTCAACTTTGAGACCAAGAATCTCGCCATCGGCCAAACCCTTGACCCGGTCCAACAACTGCTCACCAAGCGTTCGCGACGGAGCCGGCAGGTCGAGCACCCGTTCGCAGACGACACAGCGCATGTGATCGTGCGCCACCATGTCCGCGTCGTAGCGCACCTGGCTTCCACCTTCGATTCTCTTGGCCTGGCCCGCCTCGACCAGCCGGTCGAGGTTGCGGTAGACCGTCCCCAGACTGATGTGAGGCAGCGTGCGCCGCACGATCGCGTACAGCTCCCCCGCCGTCGGGTGTGTGTCGAGCCGGGCAAGCTCCTCGAAGATCACCCGCCGCTGTTTCGTGTTACGGCAATGCGACGTCATGACCAGCTCCTTATCAATAATGGTTATTATTACCAATAAGGCCTCTCATCTGTCAAGCTCCTTCGGAGGATTTTTCCGGCGATGGAATGAGTAAGCTGTGGCTTGCGCCGGCTTGCGCCGGATGGTTCCGGATTGCGCCGGAATGCTCCGGATTTGCGACCCGGCCGCAAATCGGCTACCTTATGCTGTTGAATCTTGAACACCGCGCCCAGCGAATGGGCATCAAGGGAGGAAACCGATGGACGAGACCACCAAGCGCGTGGCCGAGGGTCTGAAGAAGGCCATGCAAGCCGAGCACGAGGGCCGTCATTTCTATCTGATGGCCTCTGAGAGCACGAAGGACCCCAAAGGTCAGCAGACCTTCAAGGAGTTGGCCGAGGAAGAACTCGATCACTTCAATTATCTGAAGCGGCACTACGAATCCGTCGTCAAGACCGGCAAGATCGATTCGACGGCCAGGTTGGGTGAGCAGAAGGTCCTCACCGGCATGCATCCGATCTTCTCCGACGATATCCAGAAGCGCGTCAAGGATGCGCATTACGAGATGACTGCACTGTCGATCGGAGTCCAACTCGAGATGTCGGCGATCCAATTCTACCGGGCCGAGGCCGAGGCCGCCACGGATCCCGGCGTCAAGGAGCTACATCAAGAACTGGCGAAGTGGGAGCAGGGTCATCTGAGCGCATTGGAACAGGAGATCGAGTCGCTCAAGGAGGATTACTGGCACGACGCGGGATTCGCACCGTTCTAGACCGCAGGCCGCACGGGATTCACGCGACTCGTGGCGGCACATCCTGGTTGACGACAACCTGCCTCATGGCGACTCGCCGGAGGCAGGTTGTTTCGTTCTATCGCCACGCCGACCAGTGCTTCCGCCGCTCCAAACCAGGCAACTAGACCAGCGCCTGGACTAGCCCCCCAAACCAAGCGCCAGACCCGGCGCCTAGACCAGAGCCAGGTCTAGCCCCCCAGACCTGGCGCCAGACCCGGCGCCCAGACCTGGCGCCCAGACCCGGCGCCTAGACCAAGCGCCAGACCCGGCGCCCTGCCTCCCGGCCGCCGGTAGCCCACCCCCAGCATCCCGGACGCTTGTCAGAGGCGATTAGTATCCGAGCCGCTGGAGGTTTCGCTCGATACCCTCACGTGTCGCCTGATCAGGACCGAGGGAGAGGGCATGCCGCCAGGCCGCGGCCGCTTCCTCGCGCCGCTGCATCATGGCAAGCACCACGCCCCGGTTGACGTAGAGGTTGACCGCCTCCATCCCCAGCGCGACAGCCTGATCGTAGTGCGCGAGCGCCTCGGCCAGCCGGTTCATCCGCTGCAAGAGATTGCCCATGTTGAAGTGTGTCTCGGGCTGATGCGGTGCCCGGCCCAGCGCCAACTCGTAGAGCTGCAGGGCACGCCGTGCATCCCCATTGCGCGCGGCAAACCAGCCCATGCGGAACGCCGCCCGCGGTTCGCTGGGATCCAGCGACAGTGCCCGCTCCAGCCGAGGACGAGCTTCTTCGAGGAGCCGATCGGCCTCCTCCAAGTTGCCGGCGTCGGCCGCCTCATTCGCGCGCAGAGCGTACCATTCTCCGATCAGGCCCCACGCGCCCGCTCGCAACGAGTCCAGCGCCAGGACCTCACCCGCCAGATTGTAGGCCCGCTCTTGGTTCCCAGCGATCCACTCGATGTCGGCGAGCGTCTCGAGATCCTGAGCTCGGCTGCCGGACTCGTCTCCGTGATCCTCGAGGTAAGTGCGTGCTTCCTCGAGCCGACCGGTCTGGGCCAGCAGACGGGCGTAGAGATCGACGCCATCTTCTGGATCCGGCGCCGACTCCAGGTAGACTTTCAGCGCACTCTCGGCCTCCTCGTGAGCGCCGGTCAGGCTCAGCGCTTGCACCCGCATCAGGTGCGTATTCCAGTCCTCCGGGTACAGGTTCAGAATCTTGTCGAAGAGCGCCAGCGCCTTTTCCCCATCGCCCAGGTACTGATACACCGTACCGAGTTCACGCTGCACCGAGGTGTTTCCCGGATCGATCTCCAGGGCCTCTTCATATTGGCGGCGCGCTTCCTCCATCCGCTGCGTCTGCAGCGCTTCGCGGGCCAGGCTGATGCGTCGCAAGACGCCGGTGAAGTCCTTTGGATCCTTCTCGTTGATCGAGGCGCCCGACTGGTGGGGATTGGCAATGTAGCCAAGGCTGCGAAGCCGCTCGAGCGTCTCGTCGTCAGGGAGCTGCACGGCCAGATCTTGCGTGCCGGTCTCAATGAAGTAATCGCACCAGGCGGCGAGGCGCGCCGCGACACCTGGCTTCTCGGTGGCGATGTTGTTGAGCTGATGGGGGTCGATGCGCAGGTCATAGAGTTCGGCCCGCGGAGCCTTGATATAGGTCCATTCGTTCGTGCGCACACCGCGCAGTTCGCACCAGCCATGGTCGAGATAGGGCGCCAGCGACTCCATGTAGGTCACCCCGGAGCCGTCCCACCCGCCGGCCAACAGGGGCAACAGGCTCGAGCCCGTTGCCGGCAGCAAGTCCGAGGACAGGCCAACGGCGTTGAGCATCGTCGGGGCCAGGTCGCGCAAGGCCACGACGTCTTCGACCACCCTGCCACGGACCGCATCGTCGCTCAGTCCGCCGTAGGTGGTCGGCGGGATCAGAAAACAGGGCACACGTTGGGTCGCGTCGTAGATGAAGATGCTGTGGGTGGGTTCGTCGTGATCCCATAGGGATTCGCCATGATCCCCCACGATCACGATCCAGGTGTTCTCCCGCAGTCCGAGTTCTTCCATCCCCTCGAGCAACCGGCCCACCTCATCATCCATGTAGGCCACCTCGGCGTCGTAGGGATTGCTGAACTTCTGCCGGAATTCCGGCGGAGCCTCGTAGGGCGCATGCGGATCGAAGTAGTGGGCCCAATGGAAGAAGCGCTCGTCGCGATGCTGATCGAGCCAGGCCAGCGTCTTGTCGGTGACGATGTCCGCGGGCCGTTCCTCCCATCCCCAGGCCGTTTCCCGGTGTGCCAGGGTGAAGTCGTCGTCGTAGTCTTCGAAGCCCTGCGCCAGGCCGAACTGGGCGCTGACCGGAAAGGCGCCGAGTGTGGCGCCAGTGGTGAACCCGTGCGACGCCAGAACCTCGGTGACGGTGACGAACTCCTCACCCAACACGAAGGTGCCATTGTTGCGGATACCATGCTCGTTGGGATTGAGGCCGGTCAGGATGGTGGCGTGCGAGGGCAGGGTAATCGGCACCGGGCTGATCGCGTGCAGGAAGGTCACACCCTCGGTCGCCAACTGGTCGAGATAGGGAGTGGTGACCAGATCGTACCCGTAGCAGCCGATCCTATCCGCGCGCGTCGTATCCAGCGTCAGGAGCAGGATGTTGCCAGGCTGGGTTTGCGTCTTCTCCAACCATGACTGCGTGATCGGCCCCACTTCCGGGATCCGTTCCTCATCACCACCCCCACAACCGGACGCCGCCAAGAGGCACAGCGCCAGCCCCCAGAGGGGGATCATCAAAGCAATCTGCGGCCGGACCCGATTCATCGTCACACACTCCTTCCCCCAAGCTCCCTTGCCAAGGTAGCCGGGCCTTCTGAACCTCCGACCCTCCTGAACCTCCCAGCCAGCTCGGCCTGCTCGGCCCGCACGGCCTGCTCGGTCCGCTCGGCCTGCTCGGTCCGCTCGGCCTGCTCGGTCCGCTCGGCCTGCTCGGTCCGCTC
>CAZZIF010000132.1:4217-10358 GCA_964654025.1 uncultured bacterium | reverse complement strand
GTTCATGCCCAGCGGGATAGCCAACCCGGGGCCAACGCGCGCCGGGGCGGTGAGATTCCAGATCCCACCGCCCCGGCATCGTTAGATTTCTCAAACCTCTATCCCGGCCCCAGCTGGACTTCTGCGACCACAACCCGATTGATCCAGGGGCCGCGGCCCCCTAGCTTCTCCCCTGGAGATCCGCATACACCTCGACCGAAGGAGACAGGCAACCATGGACACCGCTCAGGCCGCAGCCCGCGTCACCGAGCTACGAGCTGCCATCCGCGAACACGATCGCCGCTACTACGTCGAGCACGATCCGGTCATCAGCGATCGGGAGTATGACGCCTTGATGCGCGAGCTTGAGCAGCTCGAGGCGCTGTATCCGGAACTCGACGATCCGAACAGCCCGACCCATCGCGTCGGTGGCGCCCCCAGTGACGCCTTCCCCACCTACGTCCACCGCGCGCCGATGCTCAGTCTCCAGAATAGCTACGATACCCAGGACGTGCGCGAGTTCGACGCGCGGGTGCGCCGGGCCGGTGCGGTGGACGGAGACGTGCCCTACGTCGTCGAACTCAAGATCGACGGGGTCGCGCTGGCCGTCCATTACGAGGACGGGCGTTTCGTCCGCGCCGTTACGCGGGGCAACGGGATCGAGGGTGACGAGATCACGCCCAATGTCCGCACGCTGCGCAGCATTCCGCTCGAACTCGCCGTCAACCGCAAGTCTGCGACCGCGACCGCGCCCGCGCCCCCTCCACGACTCGAGGTCCGCGGCGAGGTCTACTTCCCCCGCAGTGCTTTCGAGGCGCTGAACGCCAGGCGCGTCGCGGCGGGTGAACGACCGTTTGCCAACCCGCGCAACGCTGCGGCCGGCACACTGAAGCTGCTCGACCCGCGAGAGGTCCGACAGAGGCCCTTGGCCTTCTTCGCCTACCAGCTCGTGGCCGATGAGATCCCGTTCACCACGCAATACCAGATCCTCGAGGCGCTGCGCGCCTGGGGTCTGCCGGTCAACCCGCACATCGCTCGCGCTGGATCGATCGAGGAAGCCATCGCCACCTTCGAGTACTGGGAGGAGCGGCGTCGCGAACTCGACTACGACACCGACGGTCTGGTGATCAAGGTCGACGACCTCGCCCTGCAGCAGCGTCTGGGCTCGACGGGGAAAGCGCCCCGTTGGGGTTTGGCCTACAAGTTCGAAACCGAACGGGCCGAGGCACAGGTGCTCTCGATCGAGGTCCAGGTGGGCCGTACCGGCGCCGTGACGCCGGTGGCGCACCTGACGCCCACCGATCTGCTCGGCACCATTGTCCGGCGCGCCACGCTGCACAATGCCGACGAGATCGAACGGCTCGGCGTCCGGGTCGGGGACTGGGTCACGATCGAGAAAGGCGGGGAGATCATTCCCAAGGTCACAGGCGTGCTGGCCGAACGCCGCAGCGGAGATGAGCAGGTCTTCACGTTTCCCGAGAACTGTCCCGTGTGCGCAGAGCCTCTGGCCCGCGACGAGGACGCCGTTGTGATTCGTTGCGTCAACGAACATTGCCCGGCTCAGCTCAAGCGGCAGATCGCCCACTATGCCTCGCGCAACGCGATGGACATCGAGGGTCTGGGTGCTACGCTAGCCGACCAGCTCGTCGATGAAGGTCTGCTCACGAACCTCGAAGGGATCTACGAGCTTGATCCCGGGACTCTGGCCTCCCTGACGCAGTGGCGTCAGAAACCGAAGGCGCCCCGCGGCGAGATGATCCCCGTTCGCTTTGGCGAGACCAACGCCGCCAAGCTGGTGGCAGCGATCGAACGCTCGAAGGACCGCCCACTGCGCCGTTTGCTCTTCGGGCTGGGCATCCGCCATGTGGGAATCCACGCAGCCGGGATTCTGGCCCGTGCCTTTGGTTCCGTGGAGCGTCTGGCGCAGGCCGCCCAGGAGGATTTGGTCGCGCTGCACGAGATCGGCCCCGCCGTGGCCGCCTCGGTGCACCGTTACTTCCGCCTACCCCATACCGCCTCGATGCTGCGTGAACTCCAACGCGCAGGGGTCCGGCTCGCCGACGACAGGGTATCCCCCGCTCACACCAGTGGTGTGGTTGACGTCGGCGGTCAGTCGGGTGCGGGTGGTGACCCGGGCGCCGGTGGTCAGTCGGGTGCGGGTGGTGAGGTGGGCGGTGGCGGTGGGATCGACGCCGGGGGCCTCCCGCTGGCGGGACTCACCTTCGTGCTGACCGGCAGCCTGCCCGCCCTGACACGCGAGGAAGCCCGCGAACTCATCGAGACCCACGGCGGTCGCGTCACCGCATCGGTGAGCCGCAAGACCGACTACGTGGTGGCCGGTGAGAGCCCCGGCGCGAAGCATGCGAAAGCCGCCTCGCTCGGCATCCCGATTCTGGACGAGGCGGCTCTGCGCGAGATCATCGCCGGCGGGCGGACCTAAGGGACCAGCTCCTCGTGAATCTGCAAGTTGTACCTCGCCTTCAGCTCATCGATCATCGCCATCACGTCGCGTTCGATGAGTTCGCGTTGCAGGTCCCGGGTCACGAACGAGCGGGCCGACTCGAAGTCGAGCGTGTTCGGTGCCTGCCGGAAGTATACCCGCAAGATCACGAAGTCCCCGCCCGGCAGCGCCAGCGGCTCGGTGATGAAAGGAGTGCCGTCCTCCTGGGGCGCGTAGTTCAGGGCCAGATCCGTGATCTCCTCATACGGCGGACCCCAGGTGGGATCGAGCTGTGCCTCGTAGACGACGAACTTGTTGGTCTTCAGAGCGTTCGTGGCCGCCCGCCCGAAGTCGGCACCCCGCTGGATCTGATCGTAGGTGCGCCAGGCCAGATCCTCGTTACCGGCGGGGATGCGCAGGAAGCCGTACCCGACCAGATCGCGCGACACATAGCGGTCCTGATGCTCATCCCAGTAGGCGCGCACTTGCTCCTCGCTCACCTCTCGGTTGAACATCTCGATGTTGGCCTGCTCGAACTGCTCGAGGAACAGCTCGTCGCGCTTCAGCCGTTGCGCACGCTGAAAATCGGGATCCTGGTCCAGGTCGCTCTTCTCGATCTCCCGCATGCGGCACCAGCGGTCCATGCGACCCTTGATCTTCACGGTGAGCACGGCGCTGTCGGTCATGGTAGGCCAGTAGTCGATGTCGATGTGCTCTAGGGTCTCGACGAAGTCGCCGATCGTCAGCGTGCCCCCCGCGTAATCCACCAGCGGAAGGGCTTTCTCCTCGGGCGAGAAACGGTGCAAGGGCGGGTGCAGCGCCTGCCAGTCGAGCGCCGCGCTGGTGGCCCGTCCGGCATTCATCGAATCGTACATCGCCGCGAATGCCCGGGCGATCGGATCGACATTCTCGAAGTGGTAGGACAGATCGCAGCGGTCCTGAATGTCATCGGCGAACTTTCGCATCTCGTTGCCGATGTAGACCGGATCGGTGATTCCCTTCACCTCGGGCGCATCGGCGGTGTATCCGGTCGTCCGCAGGCTGTCGTAGCGAACAATGTGCCACCCGTAGCGCAGGGTCTCGAACGGTTCGGAGATCTTGCCAGGCTCATCGAGGGCGAACAGCGCCTCGGCGATCGGGGCCGCCAGCCTCGGCTGGACAACCCAACCCACCGTCACGAAGTGCACGCGCTCGGGCATACGCTGCTCGAAATCGGTGGCGATCGCGTCGAAGTCGCCTCCGGCCTGCACGCCGGCATAGATGTCCCGTGCCGTGGACTCATCGTCACACACCACCTGCACCAGGTAACGCTCTTCCTGCATCAGCGCGGCCACCGAGTCATAGACGCTCTCGGGCACATCGATCGAAGCGCGCTGCACCTGGATGAACCGGGCCTGGGCCTGCTTTTCGTACCAACGGTTCCAGATGAGCTGTGACCGGTCGGTGAACTCGCCGTCGAACTGGTCCATGGCATTGAGGACCAGGACCTCCTTGTTGGCCAGCAGATTGACGAACTCCATCCGGTCCTCGTGGGACACACGCTCCCACCACCCTTCTCCTCTGACCCGCTCGGCCTCCGAGACAACGTCTGCCAGTGTCAGCTCACGGTCCCCGGCCTGGATCACCACCGGATCCTCTGCCGGCGGCTGTTCGCCGCCGCACCCGACGAGGTAGGCCACGAGTAGGACCACACTACCAATCCACATACGCGCACGTGTCATGAGAACCTCTTCTCCTTCTATTCCTAATCACCACGAGGAGCGCCGCCAGAGGCGCCTCCTCCCTCGAGTACCTATGATCGGCACGAGACAAACCAAACGCGAGTCTACATTGCCCTCTCCGGCCAGACAAGCACCCCAGCGCACTGGGCACCCCCAGCGGATCCTGCCCTATCCCGGACGGTCCCGGACGGTCCCGGACGATCCCGGACGATCCCGGAGTGCGGCCGACTCCTGCCGCCCCGGGGTCATGCCGGCTCTGTCGATCCCGCAGCCCCAGGGGCACGGGCGCCTGCGCGCGGGTCGCGAGGCAGGCCCGCGCCCCCGTCAGACCCACGTCCATGGGGCATCAGAATCGACTCGTCAGGTGAAAGTGCACGCGTCCTTGGGCCAGCGAACTCCCCTTCAGGACGGCGTAGTCCAAACTCACATCCCCAGCCCGCGTGGGCACCTCCATTCCGAACCCCAGCGAATGCGTCCAGGTTTCCCGGCCCAGTCGCCCGAACTCGCTGCCCTCGCGCGGCTCCCAGTGGCGCAGGTAGGCCAGGTCCACGAGCAGGTAAAATCGGGCGCCGTCCTTGCTGTCCCCTCCGTCCCCTCCGTCGCCGCCGTCCCCGCCGTCCCGACCGTCCCCACCGTCCCCGCCGCCCCGGCCGCTGCCGCCGCCACCACTACCGCTGCTACCGCCACTACCACCGCCGGGCCGCACACCGAACTCGTTGCGCAGCACGAGATAGCGCAGCGTGCGGAACGCGCCTTCGTAGGTGCCGCGCAGCGACGCGGCCCCCCCCACGGAGAAAGCGTCCACGCGCAGCAAGCTGTCCGGCCCGGTGACGATGCCGGCATCTTGGCCGGTCCAGACGCCCAGGCGCCCGAAACCGAACCAGACGCGCCCTTGCCACCGGCCCCGCCGCACATCCTCGCCCCACCCGGAGGTCGTCGATATCGACACCTGCCCGGCCCACCCCCGCGGCGTCCGATACCAGGCCGGTGCCGTGCGCCCCAGGCTGAACCGCGCCGTTTGCCGCTGGATATGATCGCCCTGTTCGCCACCCAGCACCAAGCGGCTCCAGTCCCAGCCGCCGCCCAGGCGCCAGCGGCGGGCCGGAAACCAGCCCAAGTCGAGTCCGTAGGTCGTCTCCGCATAGATCGTGTCCTGCAGCACGTGGTGCAGCCGCGCATCGAGGGACACCGGCCACCCCAGCAGGTAGGGCTCATGCCAGCTCACGAAGAAGGAACTCTCCAGGTCGGCTTGTCCCTGCCATCTGAGCTCGGCCGCGCGACCGGTGCCAAACAGGTTGCCCAGGGCCAGGTCCACGTAACCGTAGAGCCGTTCGTCTTCGCCGGAGTAGCCCAGGATGCCGGTGAGCCGGTTGACAGGCCGCGCTTCGAGTTCGTAGAGCAGCTCCACCTCGCCGCCTTCGCCCCCGGCCGGGACGAGGAAGTAGGGTCCGCCGATTCGCTGGTAGAGGTCAGTGTCTTCCAGGGCCTCCAGGGCGAGAAAGGCGTCTTCAGGCCGATAGGAGCGCCCCCGCTCGAACCCGATCACCCGCTCCAGGAAACCGCTCTTGCTCCGGTGCGGTCCCAAAAACCGCACGGTGGCAATCGAAGCCCGGGGTCCCGGCCGGAGGCGAACCCACAGCTCGAGCGAGTCGCCCAGCGCCACCGAGTCCACGCGTACCCGCGACAACGGATAACCCCGCGCCAATGCTGTCTGCAGCAACGCCCGTGCCTCCCGGGTGATGTATGCCGCGGCCCGCGCCGAGTCGCTCCGCGCGGGATCTCCCGGCACCAATTGGATGCGGTGACGGCTCTCGGCCGGAGCCGCGCCCGAGAAGAGGGTGTCTCCCGCGACCGTTGATGAGGACGACCGGTCGGCCGCCGGCGCGGAGGCCCGCGTGCCGGCTGACGCGACGGCCGCCGGCGCGGAGGCCCGCGTGACGGCTGATGCGACGGCCGCCGGCGCGGAGGCCCGCGTGACGGCTGATGCGACGGCCGCCGGCG
>CAZZIF010000132.1:0-4117 GCA_964654025.1 uncultured bacterium | reverse complement strand
CGGAGGCCCCCGTGACGGCCGCCGCACCCGAGAGCCCGGCCGCGAAGGCCACGCCGAGTGCCAGCGCGAACCGTCCCGCGCTTCGAGCTGGTGCCGTCATCCCGCTGCCCCCGAACCCTCGTGCCATTGCCCTCATCCCGCTCCCGCGGAACTCTCGAGCCGGTGCCGTCATCCCGCTCCCGCGGGGCTCTCGTGCCGTTGGCCTCATCGCGATACCGCGCTCTCCGCTTTCCCGGGCCTAGAAGAAGGCCCGCATCTCCATCTTGCCGCTGATCACGCGGCTCTGATCCTCGCGCCGGTCGATCCGCATCGTCAGGGTGAGCGAGTAGCCTGATCGCGGGCGGATCGAGCCCGACAAGGTCCCCAGCCACCCGGGGGGACGCTGCGTGAAGAGCCGCG
The DNA here is from genome assembly GCA_964654025.1 of uncultured bacterium. GTDB lineage: Bacteria > Eisenbacteria > RBG-16-71-46 > CAIMUX01 > WJJG01 > CAYQJL01. The sequence goes on along the minus strand of CAZZIF010000132.1, from coordinate 3,718 downwards.
CGCTGGCTTCGTAGGGTTCTACCCAGTCCCGCACGACCTCGGCCTCGATCCGCCCCAAGCCCGTGAGGTCGGCGATCAACCCGGCGGTCAGCTCACTCGTCCGCTGGTCCCGCTCGTCGGGCTCGAACCGGTCCCAGCCGGCCTCGAAGCGTCCGCGGGCGGTCAACGGTCCCCAGAAGGCCCAGCGCGATTCCAAGGAACCCTCCCGCCGGCGGTGGCGGTCGAAGGACCGCGTCTCCCCGGCGGCCGGGCGGGTGGTGATTTCCTGCTCGTCGAGCCAGGCCGCCGCGCCAACCCCGGTCAGCCCGGCCCGCGGGGTCCAGCGTACCTGCGCCTCCAGCTCGTTGGCCAGGCGCTGCCGCTCGAAACCGGTGACGTTGCGTTGTACGTAGCGCCGTTCTGCGTAGCGCACCCGGGGCGCCGGGACGGCTCCGGATGCGCGCTGGATCAGTTCCACCCGCAACAGGCCGTTGTGCCGCCGCACCGGACCACTTCCCCACAGCAGGCTGCCGGCGTTCCCCGCCAGGGTCCCGACCGCCTGCGGTGTGCCCAGATCGACGCGGCCGTAGAGCCGTCCTTCCAGACTCGCCCAGGCGTGGTCCTTGGGCAGGAGAAACCGCAATGGTTGAATCGACATGCGGACGGCCGACTCGAGCCGTGTCTCGAGCGCACTGTCGGCCGGAGCTTGATAGAACTCGTAGTCCCCGATCCCGACATAGTGGCCCAAGCTGTCGTAATGGCCCAGGCCTGGCTCGACCTCCACGAGCCGTTCCTCGCGCAGGACCGCCTCCTCGGCGGTAAGGTTGCCCCGCCAGTTGACCAGCAGCCACCGGTCCGACGAGCGGGCTTCCACGGTCCAGTTCGCCAGGTTCGATCGGCTCGTCTCTCCCGCAGCATCCCGCTGGGTGCGGTGAGCGACAAGCAGATCGGCCATCGTCAGCCGCCGGGTCACCTGCGCCCCCATCTGGATGTAGCGACGGACGCCCGCCGACTGCCGTTCCCCATCCGTGCGCCGGTAGTCCCACCGCCACTGTGCCTGCCCGCGCAGCGTCAGCCCGGATGCGGGACGCTCGTAGGCACCGCTCCACTGCAAACGCTGATAGGACTGCCCGTCGGCCGCCCCCTCCGCTCCGCGGCGGAGGTCCTCGGCCTCGTAGTCGCCCTCCAGGCGAACCGGTCCATCCCACCCCAGGCGCGCCGCGACGCCCTGTTCGGTGCCGTCGACCCCATCGGCCTCCGACCGGCTCGTCCGCCAGCGCAGATGGCCGTGGAGCGTGCCCGTCCGCTCGGCGCCCAGTGTCCAGCGCCGGCCCTCGAACCGTTCTTTGGCCGCGACCCGTTCGTAGGCCGAGCTGAGCGCCAGGCCGGCCCCGGGACGCACCGTCAGCCCCGCGCGAGTTCGCCGGTCATGACCGTCGAGCACGTCGGGATCGGCGTTCCAGCGGCGATGGTAGAAGGCCGGATCGAGGGGCTCCGGAGACGAGTAGGTCTCACTCACGTCCCGGTGCTCGACGGCCAGTTCCACGAGATCGCTCCGGCCGCCCGATAGACCCAACGAGCCGACCGGCCTCCAGCGCCCGGACAGGAAGACGGCCTGGCCGTCGTTGTCGCCGTCGTCCTTCGGCGACAGAACGTTCTGGTCGTGCCAGGAGACGGAGCCCTCGGCCTCGAGCGTGAGGTCTTCGGTAACCTCCAGTCGGGTTCGAGCCGCCAGGACGTCGCGCGACTCGGGCAGCGGTAGCCGCCGGCCGGGCAGGTAGTCGGCCTGCCGGTAGCCGCGATAGACGTAGATCGTCTCGCCGCTGGTGAGCGTCGAATCCCGGTAGTCGCCCTTGCCGTCCTCCACCCGCCGGAAGTCGACCTCATAGGCTCCCCGGTAGTCACCCTGCTCATCCGTCCCCAAGTAGACGAAGATCGGGCTCTCCAGGCTATCGACCTCCACCAGCTCGTAGGGCCCCTCGCCCGCCCCCACGAACTCGATGCCACTGCGCACTGCCGAGGTCGAGTCGCCGGCCTCGGCCAGCGCCTCGCGTTCCTCATCCCCGATCGGGATCAGCGGCGAGCGATCCGGATCATCGGCCTCGCGCAGGTAGGCGATCGCGAGCTGACGGTCCTCGGTCCCGGCCGCCGATTGCAGCCAGTAGTAGCCGCGCTCGAAGCCGCCCTGGCGTACCTGGAAATCGACGCGGACCTCCTGAGTGCCCAAGACCGGGCGGCGAGAGGTGAATCGCAGCTCGCCCGAGGCATAGTCGATCGTGTAGTCGGCGTCCTCACCACGCCGCAGACGTTCGCCGTCGAGCCAGATCTGTTCACTGCCGGCCACCAGGACCTCTTCGTCGGCCGGATCCCGGCTGACCAGCACATACGGCCCCTGCTTGCCCTCTTGAACGGCCAGACGCGTCGACCGCGAGACCCCGACACTGCGGCCGACCGCCGCCGCGCCTCGCGCGGTCCCCGGCTTCTCGGCGCGCAGCAGGGCCCCCTCCATCTCGCGGCTGTGGCTCAGGAACCGCATCCCGTGCTCCTCGACCCGGATGTCTCCCAGGTTCGCGAGACCCCAGGGAGCACGCACTTCGATGAAGACCTTGTCGAGATCGCTGAGCTCGGCAGTGGTGCCCTCGGGCTGGATGGGCAGGTTGCGGTCGGTCAGCACGGCGCGGACCTCGACGTCGGGCGCCAGCTGGCCGCGGAGGGTGAGGTCGAGCGATTGGGTGAGGGAGACGTCCTGGCGATTGCCGAACTCGAGCGCGAAGGTCTTGCTTCCGCCAACCTGGATTCGTGCGCCGGCCGGCAGCTCCCGGCGCTGGGGCGCGCGCGGGGTGAGGCGCAGCGTGTCGGGCGCGGGGCCATCACGTACCAGAGACCAGGCCGCTGGAAGGTCGAGATCGAGGAACCGGTAACTGGCCCGCACCGCCTCGCCGGGAGGGGCATCGCGTAGCCACAGCAGGTAGCCGCCGGCCAGGTGCGGCTCGAAGTCACGACCGGCTTCGAAACGAAGACTGTCGCGCCAGACCCGCAGGGTCGTGGCATCGATCATCCGGTGCGCGAGCCACAGCGTATCCCCCGCCGCGGGCCGTCCCAGCGACTCCTGCGTGGTGCGCACCAGGAAGCCCCCCGGCGGCATCGCGCGATCGGTGTCGGCCACAGCCGTTGCCGGCGGAGCCAGCGCACACGTCAGACCAAAGAAAACAACCAGATCACCCGGTCGCGTCTGACCGAGCCGAATGGCAAGACCGGGCCGAGTGGCAAGGCCGATCCGATTGAGAAGGCCGATCCGAATGAGAAGGCCGATCCGATTGAGAAGGCCGATCCGAATGAGAAGGCCGAGCGGGCGCCGACGAACAAGCCCGTTCACAAGACTCAGCAGGCCTAGCCGACCCAGCGGGCCGAGACAACCCACGCGGACTGGGCGGCCGCGCGGCTCCAGGATGCCGCTGGCGCCCATTCGCGCGCAACGCGATGCCGGGTCGCGCCGCCCTCGAGGCCGCCTGCCCCCCTCAGCGCGGCCGCGGGACACGCGAACTCTCCCGCTGCACGTACTCGAGTTGGAGAACGACGATCCCACCCGTCTTGGCATCCACGCCGAGTAGGCGGTCGTTGCTGTCGGTGGCCAAGACCGATAGCGGCCCTGGCTCCTCGCCCGCGAGCAGGCGAACGGGTTCCTCGAGCGGGGCAACCCAGAGGCTCCCCTCCTCCCCGGGGGTGAAGAAGACGTTTC
>CAZZIF010000131.1:5942-10362 GCA_964654025.1 uncultured bacterium | reverse complement strand
GAAAAACCACGCGGCTGGAGCAAGATTGCGTCGGCGATGTGGGGGCCGATCGACGGGAAATGCGCGAGGAAAACGCGTCGTCGGCATGCATCACGACGTGACGGCGCCAACGGCCCTCGTGATCCTCGAGTTCGTACTCGATGATCTTCTCGACGGAAAGGGCGACCTCCTCCTCGTTCCCGCAGGAAATCCGGCCCACGAACATGTCCGGATTCATCGTCATGGGGTCATCCCACTCACCCGTTAGATTGTCAATGAACCAGTGGTCGCTCGAAACCACCTGGTAGGCCGACCCAGCCGCGGCGTGGCCCGCGATGGTCATGACGGGCACGTAGTTCGAGTCCGCGTTCCAGGACGGCTGGTCGATCGTATAGCTGGCGATATCATTCGAGGCGTCGCCAACGACGAGCAGGTAGTCGGGAGGAACGTCGCTGACGCGCCACATCTCGCGCAGCAAGCGCTTGATGGCGAACGGATGGCGGCGCCCCCCGCTGTAGGTGTCGAAGATCGCTTCCACCGGAGCGCGCAACACATGGTGTCCCGTGACGTCCTCGCGATGCTCGAGCAGCGGGACGAGTGGCTCCTCGAAGCGCTCGGGATAGATCGCCACGTAGTCCTCGCCATCAAACTCGGTAAGCTGGACGGTCCTACGCAGCGAGATGGCCGTCGCGTCGATGTTGGGCACGAAGTCGCGCTCGACGAAGTAGAGTAGGCGGTCGGTGCCGGGCTCGCCAAAGTCGAGCTGGATCTTCAGCTGGTAGGTCGAGCCCACCGGCGCAAAGAGCGAATCGGCCAGGGTGATCTGGCGCGGCTGGCGGGGATTGCCGAGATCGAAGGCCAGCATATCGGTGGTCTCACAGCCGTTGACCTGCACCGCTTGCGGTCCGCTGAGGCCGGTCATGGGCATGAGTAGCTCGTGGTTCCAGATTCTGCTCAGGCCCAAGTAGGTGATCTCGATCCAATCGATGCCCAGCCCGTCGCCGATGACGTCATCGATGCCGTCGCCTTCCCGCGGCACGTAGATCTTGAAGTAGTTGCGTCCGCGACTGAGCGGTGTCGTCGCGGCCTCATTGCCGGTCACGCAGGTGACGATGTCGCCAAGTTCGCGCACGCGGTAGGGATTGCCCGGGAACGCCCAGCTCGTGTCGGCCGCACTGCTGCTCTTCGAGATCCACAGGCGAGTGTGGTGGGTGCCGTAGCCAGCGAGTTCTTCCTGACCCTGCAGGTGGACGCAGATTTCCTGCACCTCCAACACATCGGGCAGGTCTACCGCGGCCACCTTGATCGGCTTCGCCTGGGTGCCCTCGATCCAGTCCGGGTGCGTCCAGTTGTAGTGGTCGGTTCGGAAGGCCCACGGCCCGGCCTGCGGGTTCGGGATGTCGCTGCCGGCCAGCACCGACATGTAGTAGCGGTCTTGTTCGAAATGCTGGGTGCGCGTGTAGATCCCCTGGGGCGGGGGCAGGGCCTCGTCCAGCCAGGCAACCTCGCCTTGCATCTGCGGACCGGCACCGGCGCCCACCACCAGCCAATAGACGTTGTGGCGCAGGTAGCGCTTGTCGGCCGGCGAGAAATCGAAGAAATCCCAGGCGTCCTCCCCGTGGAAGATCAGCCGATCTCCCTCGCCGAATCGCCCGTTCTCGTCGTTGTCCTCGGGAAGGAAGGCGATCTCCCATGATTGGAACGGATCCTCGGGATTCTCGGCGTCGTACTCACGAACCTCGAGCCGAAGCTGGTTCCAGTCGACCGGCTCGGTGATCAGGCCCCCGCGGGCCAAATCCTCGAAGCGCACCGCGTAGATCCGGGTCGAATCCACCCGGATCCGATACTCGGTCCCCTCTTGCGGAACCCGCAGGCGCGGCAGCGAACGGGGCTCGAGCGGGAGGCGCTTGAAGGCGCGCGCGCTCTCGTAGTTCACCAGACGCCGCTCGTAGATCGACTCCCAACGGCTCTCCTCACGCGGGAACGGCCGTGACAGCCTCTGCTCCTCTTGCGCACCGGCGGGCGTCGGAATGGGAACGAAGCGCACTTGCACTCGCAATCGCGAACTGTAGTAGACCGCTCCTTCTCCGGCGTGATAGCGCACCGGAAAGAGCTCGACCGGCTGCACCCTCAGGGTGCGCCAGCGGCTCACCCTCTCTCCGCGAACCTGCCCGGCGGGATAGACGGCGCCGGAGGCGTAGATCGACGGGTCCTCGTCAAAACGCATCGTGTGCTGATAGAGCTCGCGGGCGTTCCTCTCGAAGGTCCCGGCGGCATCCTCGGGAGGATCGTACCGCTCGGTCGCGATCGGCAAAGGCCGGCCGCGCACCAAGAGCTCCTCTTCCCCTCCGATGAGACGTACCACCGGCTCTGTGCCGGGGGGGACCGCCACCATGACCGAGTGCTGCGGCAGATCCGGAGCCCCCGGCTGGTAGGGGCTGGTGAGACCGGGCAGATGAACTTCCACATACGGGCGATCGTCGAGAACCACGTCGCGCCAGGCGGGCGGCTCGAAGGCGACCTCGAAGACGACCTGGCCCTCGTCCTGGGAGATCAGGGTGACCTCGGGTTCCGGAAGCCGGGCCCGATCTTCCCACTGGCCCAGCGCCGCCAGCGGCCAGAGCCCAACCAGGCAGAGGGCGGCCAGGAAAGCAACAGCACCCCCGCGGCCGCGCCGGTTCGCTATCCTGTCACCGCCCGCTCGAAACGAGGCCGCCATGATCCTCTTGCCTCCACCAGCCCGGACTATCGCGAAGGATCGAAATCGATCCGCGCGAACACGTCCTCGTTCACCTCGATGTCGATCGCCTGCCGCCGCTCTTCAATATAGTGCGCCAGCAACGAATCGGCCCGCAGCTCGCTGTACTCCTCGAACACCTCATCGGCCACTTCCTCGAACGGCCGGGCGGACTCTCCCGGCGTGATGCTCTCGACGCGCGCGATGGCGTAGCGGACACCCACCGGCTGGGGCTCGGTCACACCTCCCCGGCGAAGATCGAAGACCGCCCGCTCGAGAGCGCTCTTCTCTTGGCCCTGCACAATCTCGATGCCGTCCCCGCTCACGATCGTCGCGGAAGGATCGATCTGCTTGATCAAACTCAGGGTCTCGGCCGCGCTGCGATCGGATTCAAGGAGCGAGCGCGCCCGTTGTGCCAGGTCCTCGGAAGCCAGCGTGATGAGTGAATAGACGCGCCGCTCGACCTTCCCCTCTTCGACCAAGCGCCGCTGATACCAAACCCGCGTCTCCTCCACGGTGGGCTGGCTCTGGGGCCGGATGACCCGGCGCATGAGCTGGCGCACCCAGATCAGGTTCCGCCGCTTCTGAGCAGACCAGGCGATATCGGGGTCCTGGTCGTAACCGCGCTCCCAGGCCTCCACCCGCTCGAGCCGGCTGAGCGCCAGGTCCTTCAGGAGCCTGATCGTCTGATTCGGGTCATCGAAGCGCGGCCAGGAGAAGGAGGGCTGTGAGACGAAGTGATCCAGCAACAGGATAGCGTGGATGGTGTCGACCGTCGTCGTGGCCATGATGCGCCGTTGCTGCTGCTCGTCGAGCGGGCAGGTGCTCCAGTCGGCGGGCATCACGTTATCGGGCGCCTCGCCGGGCTCGAGCACGAGGTCACTGGAACGGGGGACGGCCTTGGTCTCCTCCCGGAAGAACTCGGTGAACCACTCCACCGCCTCCGTATTGGCCTTGAAATCGTATTTCTCGAAGATGCCCTCATGGTACTCACGGGCCGGACGAGAACCGAAATCCTGGCTCAGACGGATTCTCAGCGGCCGCATGGCCTCCTCGAACGTATACATATTCTGGTTCGGCCGGCTCTCGATGGGTTGCACGAGGTACCACGTGTTGGCGGCTTCGACCGGCCCTCCGACCTGCCCCGGCTCGAGGTTCCGGACCAGCTCGATCACCACGAGCGGAGCGGACATGGTCGTCTGCCAGCCCTGGTCGCCGTCCTCTCCCGCTCCCAGCAGCTCGGCCGCCACCGCGGCGAAGTCCTCTCCGTCGCGAATGCGCTCCAGGTAGCGTTCGGCCTCGGCTTCGCGGGGGAACAGCAGCGCCCGGTACCGGTACTCGGTGCGCGACAGGTCATGAACCGCGCGCACCTTCTCATCACTGAGGTCGGCGAAGGATCCGTACGCGTCATAGCGCATCTTGTGCACCATGAGATTCTCCATGTAGCTGGTCGCGCGGTGTTCGAACAGCGGGTTCCAACTGACCGAGTCGCGAGCGATCTGCTCCATGATGGTCTTGCTGATGAAGCTGCGCAGAAAAGACCGCGCGGAGCTTGTGTCGGGCGCATAGCCCTGCTCCGGTTCCTTCAGGATGTCCTCGAACGCCCGTTGAAACACGCTCAGGCGAATCTCCTCATCCCCAACGCGAGCGAGCACCGGATCAGGCCCGGCGTCCTCGCCGGTAGCCCCGTGCGTCGCGGGACCG
>CAZZIF010000131.1:0-5842 GCA_964654025.1 uncultured bacterium | reverse complement strand
AGAAGCAGCCACGCACAGAGGATCTCTGGGAGACGTTTCATGCACGAACCTCCTACGGCTTCACTCAGTCCGAATCCTGAAGACAAGTTCTTCGTATCCTAGCAAGGTCCCCGACCAGGAGAAATGGTTTCTGAGCTTGAAACGCATCTCAGGGAGCATGGTTCCCGCGCCAACTCTTCAAATCACAGACTGTTGCCGGGATCAGGCCACTCACGGCGCGGGTAGAATGGATTGACAGCGGCCATTCGAATCCCTAGCGTCAGTCTGTTATCTTGCAATATCCTTCCCGGGCTAAGAATGGCGGGCGGGAATTCCGATGCTTCTGTAGAGGAGGCAGCCGGGCGGCATGACCCAGCAACAGAAGTCAAAAGAGTCAATTACGGCGTTCTTTCCCGCCTACAACGACTGGGGCACGATCGCCAGCATGGTCGTACTGGTCTCGAAGGTCCTCGCTGAGCTGACCGAGGACTACGAGGTCGTGGTGGTCAACGACGCCAGCCCGGACCACGTGGGCGAGATCCTCGCGGAACTCGAGACCCGCTATCCTCGTTTCCGGGCGGTCACGCACCCAGTCAACAAGGGCTACGGCGGAGCACTGCGGAGTGGATTCGGTGCCGCCACGAAGAATTGGGTCTTCTATACGGATGGAGACGCCCAGTACGACGTGCGCGAGCTACGCCTCCTGTGGGCGCAGCGCGAGGGCGCCGATCTGGTGAACGGGTACAAGATCAGGCGCAGTGACCCCTGGTACCGGGCCGTGGTGGGCCGGATGTACCATCACTTCGTCCGCGCGCTCTTTCGGATACCGGTACGCGACGTCGACTGCGACTTTCGCCTCATCCGCCGTGAGTTCCTGGACCGCCACGTGCGCCTCACCGAGGATTCCGGGCTGATCTGCGTCGAGATGATGGCGAAGTTCGGCCTGGCCCGAGCGCGCATCGCCGAGGTACCGGTCCATCACTTCCACCGCATGCACGGCCGATCGCAGTTCTTCAACTTCAAGCGGGTCCTGCGAGTCTTCATCAACATGCTCGGCCTGTGGTGGAACCTGTTCGTTCGGAAGATCCCGGTTGGGCCCACGGAGAAACGGCCGTGAGCCATCCCCAGGACGACAGGCGCGCCGCCGGCCCCGACGCCACGGGCCGCTCCAATGCCGGCCCCATCCGTGGCAGGTCCGATGACGGCACTCATGGCGAGACCGCAGGCGCAGCGCATGGCGACCGTCCTGGGACGTTCTACCGCGGGCACTCCGTCATGGTCACGGGGGGCCTGGGCTTCATCGGGAGCAATCTCGCCCGGCGCCTGGCGGCCGCCGGGGCGCGGGTGACGATCGTCGATTCGCGGGTTCCCGGGTGCGGGGCCAACGCATTCAATATCGCGGGCATCGAAGGCGAAGTCACCGTCCACGAGGTCGACCTGCGCGACACCGGCGCGATCGTGCCGCTCGTCAAGGAGCAGGCGTTCATCTTCAACCTTGCCGGACAGGTCAGCCACATCGATAGCATGCGCGATCCGCTCCAGGACCTCGAAATCAACTGCCGCAGTCATCTCTCCCTGCTCGAAGCCTGCCGGCATCATCGGCCCGACGTACGGCTCCTCTACGCCGGCACGCGACAACAATACGGCCGGCCGCTCCGGTTACCGGTCGATGAAGCACATCCGAACAACCCGACCGACGTCAACGGCATCAACAAAATGTCGGCGGAGTGGTACCACCTGCTCTACCATCGCGTCCACGGGCTGCGGGCGTGCAGCCTGCGGCTGACCAACACGTTCGGTCCCCGGCAGCTCCTCGAACATGCGCGCCAGGGTTTCCTGTCGGTCTTCATCCGCCGGGCCCTGGAAGGCGGGACGATTCAAGTCTACGGCGACGGCAGCCAGCTACGCGATTTCAACTATGTCGACGACGTGGTCGACGCATTCCTTCTGGCCGGCGCCCGGACGGAAGTCTTCGGCGAGGTCTACAACCTGGGATCGCCCGAAGTCCTCTCCGTCAAGCAGGTCGCGGAGCTGCTGATCGAGATCGCCGGCGCCGGGGACATCGAGGTCATTCCGTTCCCGGATGATCGCAAGCGTATCGACATCGGCAGCTACTACGGAAGCTTTGCGAAGATCCACCTTCGGCTCGGCTGGTCCCCGCGGGTGACGGTGGCCGAGGGCTTGCGGCGGACGCTGGCCTACTACCGGGAGCACAGACACCATTACTACGAGAAGACCCCGGGCGCACAGACCTAGACGCGGGAATCCCGGCTCGGGAGCGCTGCCCGCAAGCCTGGCCCGTGGAGAAGGCCGTTGGGAGTCATTATCATCATGTCGGAGAATCCACACACCCGTGAGTCGCCGGATCCACTGCCGGTCTTCGATGTCGGCGCCCATGACCGCGATCTGAGAGGCGAAATCGAGGAAGCCGTGGCCCGCGTGCTGGCCTCGAACTGGTTCATCCTGGGTCCAGAACTCGAACGTTTCGAGACGGCTTTCGCCTCCTACCTCGGTGACCCGGACGGGGAGGTGATCGGCGTCGGCTCGGGTACCGATGCCCTGCGGCTGGCCCTGACGGCAGCGGGGATCGGCGCGGGCGACTCGGTTCTCACCGTGCCCAACACGGCCGTGCCCACGGTGAGCGCAATCAGCGCGACCGGCGCGCGGCCACGATTCGTCGATGTGGACCGCAGCACCGGACTGATGGATGCGAATCTCATCGAAGCGGCCTTGGACTCCGATACCCGCGCGATCGTGCCCGTGCACCTCTACGGGCGCTGCGCCCCCATGGAAGCAATCCGGGAGATCGCCCAGCGCCGGGGCCTTGTCGTGGTGGAGGACGCCGCTCAGGCCCACGGCGCGGCGCTGGATGGCCGCCCCGCGGGAACCTGGTGCGAGTACGGCGCGTTCAGCTTCTACCCCAGCAAGAACCTTGGCGCTTACGGCGACGGCGGCGCCGTGTGGGTGCGTGGGCCCGAGCGGGCCGAGCGTGTGCGCCGGCTGCGCAACTACGGGCAGAGCGACCGCTACCGCCACGAGACCGTCGGCATCAACAGCCGCCTGGACGAGATGCAGGCCGCCATCCTCGAGGTCAAGCTGCGTCACCTCGATCGCTGGAACCGCCAAAGACGCGAGCGCGCTGTCAAGCTCCACCAGCTGCTGGTCGGCTTGCCACTGGTATTGCCTCCCGCTCCCGCGGGTCCTGACGATACCGCTTGCGTCTTCCATCTCTTCGTCGTTCGCGTCGCCGACCGGGACCGGGTGCGTGCGGCCCTCGCCGATCGGGGGATATCGACACAGGTTCACTATCCGGTAGCAGTACATCTGCAACCATCCTACCGGTATCTGGGCTACGGGGATGGCGATTTCCCGGAAGCGGAGGCGTGGTGCCGCGAGGTGCTCAGCCTTCCCTTCTCGCCGGTACTGGGCGAGAATGACCTGGAACGAGTCGCCGACGCATTGCGCTCGGCGTTGATCTGAGTGTGCCCGTGGACGCGTGGATGCGTGGATGCGTGGACGCGTGGACGCGTGGATGCGTGGATGCGTGCCTGTGGGTGCGTGCCTGTGGGTGCGCGGGGGAAGATCCGTCAAGACGAGTCGTCACGGAGGAATCAGGATGTCGAAGCCGCTGGTTCTGGTGCTCATCGCCGTCTGCTTCTCGGTCACGGGTGAGTTTCTCCTGAAGACCGGCATGGACCGCGTGGGCGTGCTGTCGCTGGGGAACCTGACGACGACTGTCCCGGCCATGCTGCGCACCTTCCCCCTCTACGCAGGCTTTGCCTCGATCGCCGTGGGCGCCGTCTTCTGGCTGGCGGCGATCTCACGCGCGGACCTGAGCTGGGCCTATCCGCTCCTGGCGGTGGGGTACATCATCACGCTGGTCCTGGCCCCGGTGATCCTTCGCGAGCAGGTTCCCATCACCCGCTGGATCGGCACCGCGGCGGTCATTCTGGGGGTCTACCTCATTTCCCGATCCTGAAGCGAGGCACATGGAGCCGCACGAATACGAGCAGATGTACCGGCTGGAAGAGCGGCATTGGTGGTACCGGGCGCTCCGCCGGCAGATCCTGAAAACCCTCCGGGCCGAAGGCCTGCTCGAGGCGCGCCATCCTGTGCGTCGCTGCCTGGATGCCGGCTGCGGCACGGGGCGCAACTTGGCGTTGCTGGCGCCGCATTTCGATTGTGTGGGATTCGATTACAGCGCCGAAGCGCTGCACCTGGCCCTGAGCCGGCAGGCGGCACCTCTGTGGCGGGCCTCCACCGAGCAGATCCCGCTGCCCGATGTCTGCTGTGACCTGATCCTCTCCTGCGATGTCCTCTACCACCGCGGTGTGCGCAACGACCTCGCGGCCCTGATCGAGCTTCACCGCTGTCTGCGGCCGGGCGGATACCTGCTGGTCAACCTGCCGGCCTTCTCCTGGCTACGTTCAGCACACGACCGGGCCATACACACCGTTCGGCGGTATACGCGCGGAGAGGTGATTGCCAAGCTCGAGCGCGCCGGCCTCGATCCGCGGCAGGTACGCTACTGGAACTGGATGCTCTTCCCTCCGCTGGCGGCAGTGCGCCTGGTTCGGGCCCTGGGAACCGGCGAGAACGAACACTGCGGCTCCGGCCAGAGCCGCTCCGCACAGGACCACTCCGCACAGGACCGCTCCGCACAGGACCGCTCGGGCCAGGATCGCTCCGCCCAGGGTCAGGGCGACCAGACCGGTGAGAGCCCGAGCGGATCCAGCTCGGATCTGACGGCACTGCCCGCTCCCCTCAACTGGGCACTCGACCGGCTACTGGCGATCGAGGCGACCCTGGGGAGCGCGCGCGTCCTGCCTGGACTCTCGATCATGGCACTCGCCCGAAGGCCGGAGGCGTGATGGGGGATTCGCGCACGAGGATGCTGCTGGGCATGACCCTCTTGCTCGTGCTGGCCGCCGGACTGCGCTTCTGGGGACTGGGCCGCGAGGGCGTGTGGTGCGACGAAGCCTACACCGCACGCACCGTGGCCCTGCCATGGGATGCGATGTTCACGCGCCTCGTGAGCGAGGACGACGCGCCTCCGCTCTACTACCTTCTCCAGAAACCGCTCGCCGCCTTCGATCACCGGGAAGCCATCTTGCGTCTTCCGTCGGCGCTGGCGGGTCTGGCAGCGGTAGCGTTGTTGCTCTACCGATCGAGACGCGACCGGGACCGGGCCGCGCTGTGGGCCGCGGCACTGCTCGCCGTGCACGCCTACGCTGTCTTCTATGCCCGGCAGGCGCGTTCCTACAGCCTGCTCATACTCCTGGCATTGATCCTGATCTACGCCGCCCGTGACCTGCTCGACGGCCGGAGGCGCGCCGGCCCCGTGCTGGCCGGCAGTGGTCTCTTGCTGTGGATGACCCACCACATCGGCGTGTTGCTGGTCGTCACCTCCTTGCTCACCTATCCCCTGCGGCGCCGGGGCGCGGTCACCTTGCCCCGCTGGGCCTTGTGGCACGCCATACCGTTGGCCTTGTGGGCTGGTTACTGGCTGGCCTCTTCGGGGCAGTTCGGCCAGCACGCCGAACTCAACGCCTGGATCGCGGCGTACTGGGAACGCCACAGCCTGCTGCTGGCACCTCTCGCGTCACTCGAAGCCATGCTTCCGGGAGCGCTGCAGGCGCCCGACGGCAATCTCCCCTTGCCGGTCCTGGTCACCCGCCAGAGTCTGTGGATCTATCTGAGCGTCGCCGCCGCCCTCCTGATGCTCTACGGCCTACTGGCGCCGGCCGGGTGGCGAGGGCGGTCCGGCAGGCTCGCGACGGTCCCCGGCGAGAGGCGCAAGCTCACGACGTCCCCCGGCGAGAGGCGCAAGCTCACGACGCCCCCGGGCGAAGCAGGCAGCCTC
>CAZZIF010000130.1:6510-10369 GCA_964654025.1 uncultured bacterium | reverse complement strand
GTGCCAAGGGCGATGCCGTCTCCCCGGTCGGGGAAGGACCCCGGTCAAGGCCGTGGCTGCAATCAGGCCATGGGACCGGTCAGGCCGTGGCGTAGCCGGCCTCCTTCCAGGCATCGATGCCGCCTTCAAGAGCCGCGACGTTCTCGAACCCCGCCGCACGATATTCTGCCGCCCGCCGGGCGGAGGTGGCTTCCTCCGGTCAGGCGCAGTAGAAGATGATGTCCTGATCCTTGGGCAGATCCTGGTCTCTCTCCTTGTCTTTCAGCTCCTTCAGCGTCAGCGCGTCCTCGATCAGCATGTCCCGGCACTTGTCCTCATCCTCGTAGGCGCACACGAGAAGCACGTCGTCCTGATCAGATTCGTGGCGCCGGTGGGTTTCTTCGGTGGAGATGCGTTCAACGGCCATATGCTCTCCTTGTATTCATTGACTTCATTCCGGTAGGGGACCCCATCGCGGTCAGCGGTCCGTTGGCACACTCAATCTGGCATGACAGAGCGCATGACCAGAACCGGGGCATCCCCGAGAAGGCGGGTGGGTGTTATCCTTCGCGGGTTCGAAAACGACTAGCCCGGTGGGCACTCAATCCAAGTCACGTTCACGCAGCTCGTCTTCATCGAGCCCCAGGTAGTGCCCGAGCTCATGGTAGAGCGTGGTGGTGATCTCCTCGATCAGCTCCCCGCGAGTGCCGCAAACACGCTCCAGATTGCGCTGATAGATGTAGATCGCCGGGGGCACGCCGGGGATTTCGAACACCGATTCCTCGCGTAGATTGGGACCGACGAACAGGCCCAGCAGGTCAGGACCGATGATGCCGTCACCGGACTCGGCCAGAATCGCCGGCGGGGGCAGATCTTCGACCACGACCGGCACCTCGTTCAGCCGCTCGCGCACTGGATCGGGCAAGCGGTCCCCAGCCTGCACCACCACTTCCCGGAACTCCTCGCGCGTCATTCTCAGCGGCATGGGGAATTCCTGCGGGTCGGCCTCGTTCGCCAGGCGGTAATCCTCCTCCGCCTCCTCGAATCGTCCCAGGTGCTCCCGCACCTGGGCCCGGTGGTAGATCAAAATGGGCTCTACCGTCACGCCGGCCTCCTGCAGTGCCGCCTCGGCCTCTTCGAATCGGGCGAGATCGAAGAGCGCCAGGCCGCGGTAGAAGGCCAACAGCGGCCGGTCGGCGGTAGCACCGGCACAGGCATCCAGATCGGCGAGCGCCTGAGCCGGCTGTCCCGCCTCCAGCCTAAGTACGGCCTGGAGCAGGCGTACCTCTGGATGCCGCTTGGTGCGGCGCATCAATCGCTCCACCTCGCGGCTGGCGCGCTCGAACTCGCCGGCCTCATAGGTATTCCAAGCCTGCGCGAGCGCGGTCTCGTTCTTCTCATCGAGTGGCCGCGTGGGCGGCTCTGTTGGGCGTGTGTCCATGCTCTCCCCTTCCGGGCCCATCCTAGCGCCCTGCAAACACCCCCACAACAGAACTGGCGGGTGACACTCCCGGTCCGGGAATGCTATGAGTTCCTATGAGGAACAGATGCGTGCCGCCCGGGTATTCCCCGCCCGACCGTGCCGGAATCAGGCCCGGCCGCCGTGACCACGCCCGGCAGCCGTGACCACACGCCCGGCAGCTGTGACCCTGCCCGGCAGCCACAGCGCTGCCCTACAGCCGGGGCCGCGGGGAGGGATCCGGAACGCGGCGGGGACATTTGACGGCAGAGATCGGAGGACCGATGGACTGGACGCTTGCGCGATTCGAGGACCGCCCCACAAGGCCGGGACCGCTGCTGCTGGTGGTGATGGATGGCGTAGGTCTGGGCCGTGGCGACGAAGCCGATGCGGTCGCGCTCGCGCGCACCCCCGTGCTGGATTGGCTGCAGCTCAATTGCCCAACCGTCAAGCTCAAGGCTCACGGTACGGCTGTGGGATTGCCGAGTGACGACGACATGGGCAACTCCGAGGTTGGCCACAACGCGCTGGGCGCCGGGCGGGTCTTCGACCAGGGTGCGAAGCTGGTGAATCAGGCCATCGAGAGTGGTTCTCTCTTCGAGGGCGACACCTGGAAGGACGCGATTGCCGAATGCCGGGAGCAGGGTGCGCTTCATCTGATCGGATTGCTCTCGGACGGCAACGTCCACTCGCATCAGGACCATCTGCACGCCCTGATCGATCGCGCCGCGGCCGAGGGGGTGAAGCGGCTGTTCGTGCACGCTTTGCTCGACGGCCGTGACGTGCCTGAAACATCCGCCCTCGAATACGTCGGGCGCCTCGAGACGCACCTGGCCCGCTACCACGACAGCGAGGGGCGCACCTACCGAATCGCCTCCGGCGGCGGCCGGATGGTCACGACGATGGACCGCTACCAGGCCGACTGGTCGGTGGTCGAGCGCGGCTGGCGCGCGCACGTCCACGGTGACGCCCGTGCGTTCCCGAGTGTGCGCGAGGCGGTCGAGACCTACCGCCGGGAGGAACCCGGCATGATTGACCAGTTCATGCCAGCGTTCGTGATCGCCGAGGGTGGCGAGCCGGTGGGACGGATCACGAGCGACGACAGCGTGCTCTTCTTCAACTTCCGTGGCGATCGGGCCATCGAGATCAGCAAAGCGTTCGAGTGGGACGAGTTCCCCTTCTTCGACCGTGGGGAGCGACCCCGGGTCTTCTACGCCGGGATGATGGAGTACGACGGCGACGAACATGTGCCCCGTCGCTACCTGGTCTCCCCTCCCGAGATCGAGGGCACCTTCGGCGAGTATCTGGCACGCAACCAGGTATCGCAGTTCGCGTGCAGCGAGACACAGAAGTACGGCCACGTGACCTACTTCTGGAACGGCAACCGGACGGGGATGTTCGATCCGGCTTACGAGGAGTATCTCGAGATCCCCTCCGACCGGGTGCCGTTCGAAGAGCGGCCGTGGATGAAGGCCGCCGAGATCACCGACGCGACGATCGAGCGGTTGCGCGAGGGCGCTTTTCACTTTGGCCGCATCAACTACGCCAACGGCGACATGGTGGGCCACACCGGCAACCGACGCGCCGCGATCCTGGCCGTCGAGGCGGTGGATCTATGCTTGGGTCGTCTGCTCGCCGCTGTGCGCAAGGCCGAGGGCGTGGCCATCGTCACGGCCGATCACGGCAATTCCGACGAGATGTACGAACGCGACAAGCAGGGCCGTTTCGCCATCAATCCCGAGACCGGGCTGCCCAAGCCCCGCACGAGTCATAGCCTGAACCGGGTGCCGATGATCCTCTACGATCCGGTAGCTCTTTCGGGACTGGCCGCACAGCTGAGCACACCGCCGCCTGGTATCGGCGCCCAGCTCGCGCCCCGCGCGGACTCTGAAGTCAGAGTCTTCCCGGCGGCGGACCTGGAGTACCCACTCGGACTCGATGTGCCCCCAGGTGGGGCCGGACTGGCCAACGTCGCGGCCACCTGCTTGAACCTGCTGGGTTACGAGGCCCCCGCGGCCTTCGAGCCATCGCTTCTGAGGATACGATCATGATTTCCGAACCCTCTCCGAGCCAGGAAAGCCCTTCCCGCGAGGAGCTGCTGGAGGCGATCGTCGATCTGCATGCCCAGATCGATAACGAGGTCGCCCGGCGGAGCCGCGCCTACGCCTCCCGCCTGCACTGCGCCGCCGGCTGCTGCGATTGCTGTGTGGATGACCTGACCGTCTTCGAGGTCGAGGCCCTGCGTATCGAGGCCCATTGTGCGGATCTGCTGTACCAGGGCGAGCCGCATGTGCCGGGCGCTTGCGCATTTCTGTCGGAGGAGGGGCAGTGCCGGATCTACGATCACCGTCCCTACGTCTGCAGAACGCAAGGGCTGCCCCTGCGGTGGATGGGCATCGGGGACAAGCCCGACGACCAGCC
>CAZZIF010000130.1:0-6410 GCA_964654025.1 uncultured bacterium | reverse complement strand
CGCAAGGGCTGCCCCTGCGGTGGATGGGCATCGGGGACAAGCCCGACGACCAGCCGGACGACCAGCCGGACGACCAGCCCGTTGGAGCGGAGAGCGCGCCTCCGAAGGGCGCGGGTCTCAGTGCTGGTCTCGACGCTGGTCTCAACGATGGTCTCGACGGTCCCCTGACCGAGTACCGCGACATCTGCCCCCTCAACGAAGACGCTGTTGATTCGACCGAGCTTCCGGAAGAAGAGTGCTGGGAAATCGGTCCGGTCGAGCGCGAGCTGCGCGCGCTGCAGCTGGAGATGACCGGATCGTTGCAGCGAGTGCCCCTCCGGGACCTCTTTGTCTCGACGTAGCCAAGATTGACCGAGACGCGGGCGCATCTTCACCGGTCTGATCACGAGCGAAATCCTCGAGGGCGAGAAGTACGTGGTGACGACCTTGGGTACCGATGATCAACAAGGTCGGACCCTCTCCATCGTTCTGCGGCGCGCGATCCAACGAACCGACCTTTCGAGCGGAATATCGCCGCTCTTCACGCTCGACCGAACGGCGAGCTGTGGGTCGAGACCAGCCGCGGACGGAAGGACGCCGCTATTCTCGAGCGACCGGCCGTCGCTTTCCTCCTTCTGAACTCGCAACTCATCGGTCCCCTTGCAGCCTGCATGCCGTTCGAGTCACGACAGATTCCTACCCCATCCCGACGCAAGATACGCTACGATCAAGAGAGGGTTCTCTTCCCCTACGCAGGGAGGTGCTTTCATGTGGTGCGCAATCCTCTCCAGTTCCCCATCGGGCGCCCTGCGGCGAGTCTCGTCATCTCTTTGGTTGATCACGGTGATGGGGACTGTGCCGGTATCCATGCTATCTGTCTGCGGCGCCCAACCGATTGATCACGTCTGGAGCCGATCGTTCGGTGATTCGCACCGTGACCTCTGCTTCGGTGTGACCGGCGACCCTTGGGGCAACCTGCTGCTCACCGGATCCTTCGAGGGGGAACTCACGTTCGGTTCTACAACCCTGGTCAGCGCCGATGGCCGGGACGTCTATCTGGCCAAGCTCGACCCGGCCGGAGAACCCCTCTGGGCGAGAAGCTTCGGCGCGTACCAAACCCAGCACGCTACCGCGGTCGCCGCTGATGCCCAGGGCAATGTCGTTCTGACCGGCTACTTCCAAAACCGCATTGATCTGGGAGGCGGGGAGTTCGTGAGTGCGGGCGGTTGGGACATCTTCGTCGCCAAGTTCGCCCCCGATGGGTCCCATCTCTGGAGTCGTTCTTTTGGCGACTACGCTGACCAATGGGGCACTTCGGCCGATGTCGACGGTGGTGGCAACGTGTATCTGGCCGGGTACTTCCGCGGCGCACTCGATTTCGGCGGAGGATACCTGCCGACAGCGGGAGGCTGGGATGTCTATCTCGTTCGCCTCGAGGGAGAAACCGGCGCCCATGCGTGGAGCAAGCGCTTCGGCGATCCGGCCGACCAGATCGCGGCCGGGGTCGATGTCAATGAGTCTGGTCAGATCGCGCTGAGCGGCACGTTTGCCGGCACGGTCGACTTCGGGGGTGGCCCCATGACGGCGCATACCGACGATGCCTTCGTTGCCGTCTACGCATCCGGCGGCGAATGCCTGTGGGCCCGCGGCGCAGGCGACTACGCCACACAGACCGGTCTGGATGTATCGATCGCTCCCAATGGCGCAGTGGCGTTCACTGGGGAGTTCGAGGGCACGATCGACCTCGGAGGCGGACCGCTCACGAGCGCCGGCATGGGCGACGTGTTCCTGGCCGCCTACGATGCCGGGGGAGTGTTCTCGTGGAGCCAGGCCTTCGGTGACGATGCCTCTCAGGAACCCAATGCCGTGGCCTTCGATGCCGGCGGTGACCGGATCGCGCTGGCCTGCACCGTCGCCGGCGACATTGACTTCGGAGGCGGCTGGCTGACCGGCGCCGGTGAGCGCAACGCCGGACTGGCCCTCTTCGGTGCGGACGGCACCCACCTCTTCTCGCAGCTCACGGGCGACGCCGAGCCCCAGTATTCTGGCTCGGTGAACTGGAGTGTGAATGGATCGCTTCTCTACGGCGGCTTCTTCCGCGGCACGATCGATCTAGGGGGCGGGCCGCTCACCACGGCCGGGGACTGGGATGTCTTCGTGGCGAGCTACCGCGATCCGGTCCAGTCGGTCGACCTGGACGAGCAGGATATGCCCTTTCCACCAGACGGCACGGGTGGGCCAGATAGCTCGGACGGAACGGACGGCATGCCTTCGCTGGCCGCACGTCTTACGGCCTTCCCCAATCCCTGCCGTGAAAGCACGACCCTATTGCTCGAGCTTCCCGGAGGGAACCTGGAGTCCTGGGACGCCAGCGCAGGATCCATCCGTCTTGGGCTGTTCGATGCCTCGGGGCGGTGTTCATTCGGCCGTTGGTTCGATGTCACAGCAGGAGATGAATATGTCGTTTCGACCACCGGCCTCCCGGCGGGCGTTTATTTCCTGCGGGTGACCGGGGGACCAGCCCCTCCGAAGGCTGCTCTGCCGCAGCTGCGGATCACCCGGATTCCCTAGTCTGCTACATACATGATTGCACAGACGGCCGGCATCTTGCGGCCGCTCCAACGCAGACAAACAGAAGTCTCATTGCAAACCTATGGCGGCCTACAAGTGGCGATCCATGGCAACACACATCCGCCGGGACGACGACTAGCGACGGAAGTCGCCGGCCATGAGAGGCCGCTCCTCCTCGATCATGAACCGCAGCGCGACCAGGGTCATCAGGTTCACGGCCAGCGCGATCAAGCCGTACCACTGCACGCGGTAGAAGATGAAGACCTGCGTGAGGAACAGCGAGACGAAGATCGAGCGCTGGAACATCCGCAGTGCCATCAGTCGATCGCGGAACACCCAGAAGATGCCCGCGGCCGCGAAGATCCCCGCCAGGAAGGTCGATCCCATCTGAAGCCACTGGGTAAGGGTGTAGTGACTGGTGTCGAGGGGCAGGGCACTGATCAGGGGCACCTGCAAGAGAGTCTCCCCGGCGTCGGGCAGGAGACGCGCCAGCGCGAAGAGCCGGAGAATGTCGACGAGCACCCCAGCGGCGAAGAGCGCGATCAAGAGGCGGCCGAACCAGGCGGTCGCCGCGATGCGCCGGTACGCATTGACCAACCGCTGCACCAAACGCTGCGCACGGCTGGGCTGCGTGACCGGCACGAGCGGGGCCTCACGGAAGACCGCTCTCAGATGGTCAGCGACGGCCCCGTCGCCGGCGCGGTCCAGGTAACTCAGGGCACGCTTCTGTTCGTGAGGGTCCAGATCGCCTCGGGGGACCTCGAGCATCTCGACCATGGCATTGGCCAGGTAATCAGCGCGCGTCGCCAAACGCTCTCGATGAAGGGAGCGCCCCGCAAGATAGAGCAGCACCATCGCGACGTAGATCAGTGATACAGCCGGCTCATAGAAGTAGTCGTTGTCGTGGGTCAGAAGCTTCCCGATCTCATCGATGAAGGTACCGAACCCCAGCCCGCCCAGGAAGGCAGCCCACTGCCGCGGGCCGCGTCCCAGAAACGAGGTCGCCAGCACCAATGCCGCCACCATCAGCAACCCGCCCCACAGCATGTGGGCGATGTGGAGCGACTCGCCGCCGATCTTGGGATAGCCGGTCACATCGAGATAGAACCGAATGACGAGCACCGAGGTCACCGCGGCCACCAGCATCAGGTCGAGCCGGCGGCCCGCATCCAAGTCTCGCAAGAAGAATTGGCGGTCGTGCATACTCTCGCCCCCGGGGGGGCACTCGCTACGCCCCCGTCTGTCGCGCCGCATCCACCACGTTCTGGAAGAAGGCCATTCCCACTCCCCGCTCCTCGGCGGTTCCCTGGGGAACAGCGGCCGGATCCGTCCACACCCACCGCGTCCACTCGGGATGGTTCGTGTAGTGGCTGAAGGCCTCCGGATGGGGCATGAGCCCAAAGATGCGGCCGGTGGGATCACAGATCCCGGCGATGTCGTTCATCGATCCGTTGGGATTGAGGGGAAACTCCCCGCCGGCTGCGCTGCCGTCCGGACGCGCATAGCGCAGAACCACCTGGCGGCCTTCCTCGAGGCGGGCAAGGGTCTCGGGATCGGCGACGAACTTGCCCTCGGCGTGGCGCACTGGCAGCTCGAGCCCTTCGAGACCGCGGGTGAACACGCAGGGGGAGTCCTCGGTCCGAAGGTGCACCCACTGATTGCGAAAGTTGCCGCAGTCGTTGTAGGTGAGCGCCACCTCCCGCCGGAAGCGCGCGTCCCCGAGCGCGGGAAGGAGCCCGAGGTTGACGAGCGCCTGGAAGCCGTTGCAGATACCGATCACGTACCCACCGCCGTCGATGAACGCCTCCAGGTCCCGTTCCAGATGCCGGCGCAGTTTGGTGGCCAGGATGACGCCGGCACCGTGGTCATCGGCCCACGAGAAGCCGCCGATGAAGGCCAGAATGTGGAAGTCGGCCAACCGCACCGCGCCGCTCGTCAGCTGGTTGATGTGCACCCGCTCGGTCTGCGCCCCCGCCAGGCGGAAGACGTGCGCCGTCTCGGCATCGCAGTTGAGCCCATAGCCACCCATCACCAGGGCGCGCGGCGCTTCGGCCGGTAGAGCCTGCAGCATCTCCCCGGGCAGAGGCCTTGTCCCGGCGGCCGGTTCAGTGGCTACCTGACGGTTCGATCGTGCCATGGTCATCCTCTCATCCTCTCCGCCTAGATCAGGTCACCGAACGGCGCCTGCCAGGCCGTGCGCATCGCGTCGGCCGTAAGATCGATGGCGGTTGCGCCCGTGGTGGCCTTCACCTTCAGCCGGGGCTCCGTCGTCACCATGCCGAGCATGGCGAATGGATGGTCCGCCAGCGCGGCCTCAAATGCGCCGGTCTTCTCCGGCGGCACCGTCACCAGCAGGCGTCCGGCCGACTCGGAGTAGAGCACGCGATCATCGCGCAACACCGACTCCTCGCCGCACGGCACCCGGGCCAGATCCACCTCGACCCCCAACCCGGCAGCCATCACCAACAGCGCCAGGTGCACACCCAGGCCGCCGCGGTAGATGCCGTGAGCCGAGGCCACGAGACCATGCTCGATCGCGCCCGCCAACGCCCGGTACATGGGGAAGACCTCACCGGGGTCGATGCGCGGCACGTGGAGCCCCACCTCGCCGTACATGTCGTAGTACTCCGACCCGCCGAGCTCATCACGTGTGATGCCCAGGATGTAGAGGCGATGCTCGGCGCTCTTCGGCTCCAGCGTGACGCAGCGACGCACGTCGGCCACGACGCTGACGGCGGTGAATTGCAGGCTTGGGAGCCCCGATACCCGGTGGCGCTCTCCGAAAGGGCCCTCCAGATCGCCGTCGATGTACATGCTGTCCTTGCCCGAGAGCAGCGGGATCCCCATCGCCATGCAGGAAGACTTCAGCGCCAGGCAGGACCTCACGAGCTGCGCCGCCTTGAGCTTGCCGTCTGGATTGCGGTTGGGATCGTGGCGGATCTCGGGCCAGCAGAAGTTGTCGATCCCTCCGATGTGTTCGGGATCGCCGCCCACCGCGACGAGGCGCCGAACGGCTTCATCGATCGTGACCGCCGTCATCGCGTGGGCATCGAGACGGCTGTAGGTGGGGTTGATCGCCTGGGTAATCGCGAGGCCGCGCATCGACTCGAGCACGGGCCGCACCACCGACGCATCCGAAGGCACGTCGCGCCGCACCCCCGCCAGCGGCTTGATCACACTGCCGCCCTGAACCTCGTGATCGTACTGGCGCTGGATCCATTCCTTCGAGGCCAGGTTGGGGCGCGCCAGCATGGCCAACAAGCAGGCGTTGTGATCGGCAGGTTCGCTCAAGACCGGCTCGCGGCAACCGCGCCGCTCGGGCGGCGTCCACTCGGCCGGGAAGCGCCACTGCGGGAAGTCGCTCTCGAAGAAGTCGAGCGCGATGTAGGCGCAGGTTTGCCCGTCGTATTTCAAATGCACGTAGCCGCTGTCGGTGTAGCGCCCGATCACGGTGGCTTCGACCGCGTGCTGCGCGGCGAGATCGGCGAAGGCGGCCTCATCGCCGGGGCCAACCGCGATGACCATGCGTTCCTGCGACTCGGAGATCCAGATCTCCCACTGGTCGAGTCCATCGTACTTGCGGGGAATGCGGTCCAGATCCACCTCCACGCCGCCGGCGAAGGTGGCCGACTCGCCGACCGCTGAACTCAAGCCGCCCCCGCCACAGTCGGTGATGAAGCGGATCAAGCCCCGGTCGCGCGCCTCGCAGAGGAAGTCGTGCATCTTCTTCTGGGTGTAGGGGTCGCCGATCTGCACGTGGCCGGCAGGCGTCTCCTCGCTGTAGATGCTCGAAGAAGCGGTCACGCCGTGAATGCCGTCCTTGCCCACGCGGCCGCCACACATGAAGACCAGATCGCCGG
>CAZZIF010000129.1:7852-10404 GCA_964654025.1 uncultured bacterium | reverse complement strand
TCCGCCATGAAGATCGCCATGGGGGTCGCCTCGATCAGGGCGCGGAGGTTGTTCTCGCTCGCGGCCAATGCCTCCTCGACTCGCTTCTGCTCGGTGAGATCGTAGGCCAGGTTGATCAAGCCGATCACCTCGCCGGTTGCCGATCGGCGGGGGTAGTAGTTGAGTTCCATGTAGCGCGGCTCTTTGCCCGGTGCCTGGAACCAGGCTCCGTACTTGATCACCTCGCCGGCCAGGCACCGATCTACCTGCTGCTTGACCTTCTGCACAAAGACCTCGCGGCCCATGACGTCGGGCACGGACCTGCCGAGGATGTCCGCTTCCCTGAGATCCCAGAACCGCTCGTAGCTTGGGTTCACCATCTGGAAGCGATACTGCCGATCGATGACGGCCATGGGCTCCGATGACGAGGCAACGATGCTCTCGTGTAGGCGAAGCGCCTCTTCGGTGTGCCGGCGTTCGGTCACATCGTTGTAGGTGATCACGACGCCGCCATCCTCGGGGGGGAGCGGGGCCGCCGACACATTGATCCAGGTCACACCCTCGTCGGTCATCACGCCCATCTCTTGGTTGAAGACCGGCCGCCCTTCACGAAGCGCGATGACGCCGGCCAGCTCGTCGGACGGCATGTCAGATCCATCCGGTCGGATGAGGCGCCACTGAGGACTGCTTATCTCCCTGCGCTCGTGCTCCGCCTTCTCAACCGAAAGCAGTTGCCCGGCGGCGGGATTGGTCTCGAGGACGTGGCCTTTCGCGTCCGCAATGGTGATGCCGCCCGGGAAGGCATCGAAGAGCGTGCGGTAGCGTCGCGCTTCCGCTTGCAGCGCGGCCACCTGTTCCTCCAGTTCGAGGATCCGTTTGGCATGTGGATCGGGAGCCGGTTCTGAGGACATGGGCACCTTTCTTGTGCGAGCAGATCGGCATGTGTGGCGGGCCAGTCGGAGCGCATTCTAGTGTGTCCAGTGACGTGGTCAACACGAATGGGCCAAAGGCATGCAGCGGCTTGCCACTGGGCCCAGCGGCCGAGTCAAGCTGGGAGCGGGCTTCGCATCCTCTGGGCATCTGAGTGTCTTGGGGCGGCGACCGTCAGTCAGTCCGGAGCCTTTCCCGAATCGCCGCGACGAAATCGAGCAAGTCCTGTAGGTGAGACTCCAGAATCTCCCTCACAACCCCCAGGTTCACGGATTCATAGCCATGAACCACGACGTTTCGGAAGCCAGCCATGTTGCGCAGATGCGCGCTCGGGATCCGTCACGACTGGGTACCTCTTGGTCGCCGATATAGCCGAAGCACCGGAAGGAAGTCCAGGTAAGCAAGACATGATCTGGCCTCAAAACGGACTCGCTGTCTCGAGTTGCGATCAATCAAGATCACCCCGTCCCGCAGTACTCGGTGGATCAGATCGAGGGGAGCAGTGTTCAGCACGACTACGTCCACCGGCTGTCCCAGTTTCGCTTCCGCATCGTCTTGGATGCGAAGCGAAGCGCCTAGCCCATCCAGAGTCGGCGGCGGCGTCTTGCGGAAGAGAACCGCCACATCGATGTCGCTGGACGCCCGGACCTCGCCTCTGGCAACGCTGCCGAATAAGTAGGCGGTGTCGACCTCTGGGTGAGCTTCCTGCAGCAGATCACGCAGCGTCTCGATGGTGTGATCGCGAGTCATTCATCCTGCTCCGACATCCTGCTCCAATGGGGCTTCGAACTGTACGTTCGGGGTCGAACGGTACCGTCGATTGTGCCGCCCCGTCATAGGCCGATCAAGGAGCATTCAGAGCATCGGTGTCGCATCGGCGTTGCATCAGCCTTGCACCGGCAAGCGGGCAGCGAATTCGAGTCAGAAGCCCCGGCTACCTCTCAGCGCCGCACCGCACCGCACCGTCTGCCGGCAATGCCCGTTCGCCATCTGCGCACGAGAATGCGATCTGCTTACAGGAGTACGCATTGCGAGCATCATCCGGGGAGACGCCCGGGGCGGGGCGGGTCCTGATTCGGGTGGGAGGCACCCGATCTGCCTGCACGAATTTTCTAGCATTCTGGCGGAGGAGCGTGCTACCGTTCCGCGCCGTGGGGTGTTCCCACAAGGCAAGTAGGTGACTTCCCTCGTGAAGTGAAAGCGGTTTCCGCCTCGCCTTCCTGGGTTCAGGTTTCACCCTCTTTCCTGCGGTTGGTAACTCGACGTGCGTTGCTGTGGATGCAGGCGCGTAGCGAGGACAAGACAATGAAGAAGATCTATGTAGGCAATCTTCCGTTCGACGCGACGGAAGAAGGACTGGGCGACCTCTTTGGGCAGTACGGGCAGGTGGATTCGGTGAAACTCATCACGGATCGTGACACGGGCCGTCCCCGCGGATTCGGTTTTGTCGAGATGAGCGAAGGGGCCAACGAGGCCATCAGCGCTCTGAACGAGACCGAGTTCGGCGGCCGGAACCTGAAGGTCAACGAGGCTCGTCCTCGTGAGGACCGTCCCCGCGGTGGCGGCGGCGGTGGCGGCCGGAATCGCTGGTAACAGCTCCTCCCGCTGTCAAGAATTCACGAATGCCCGCCGGCGGACAGCTG
>CAZZIF010000129.1:0-7752 GCA_964654025.1 uncultured bacterium | reverse complement strand
TGGCACGAGGCGTGCGCTGCCCGGCTACTCCTTCCGGGGCATGAGCGAGGCGCCGGTCCGTTTCTTGACGTCGTCGACGATTGCCAGAAACGCAGGGATGACGAAGAGGGTCAGGATCGTCGAGAAGAGCAGGCCGTAGGCGATCGTGCTCGCCAGGGGCCGCCAGACGCTGGAGCTGCCGCCCAGACCGATGGCGGTGGGCAACAGGCCGCCGATGGTGGTCACCGAGGTGAGGATGATCGGGCGCAGACGCTGCCTGCCGCCGGCGACGATCGACTCCCAGCGATCCTGGCCGCGGAGGCGGGCATTGTTGATGAAGGCGATCAGGACGATCGAGTCATTCACCACGATCCCGGCCAGCGCCACGATGCCGAAGAGGGTCACGATGCTGAACCGATCGCCGTTGATCAAGAGACCGACCATGGCGCCGATGAAGGCCAGCGGTACGGTCAACAGGATGATGATCGGCTGGATGTAGGAGCGGAACTGGGTGCCCAGGATCAAGTAGATCAGCAGGACGCCCACACCGAAGAGCATCGCGATGTTGTTGAATGCCGTGGTGAACTCCTCGAACTCGCCCCCCATCTCGAACTGCACGTCCTGATAGCGCGCGGCGATTCGATCGAAGTGGCGCCGCGCCTGGGCGACCGCCTCGTCCAAGGAAACGATCTCATCGTCCAGCTCGGCGGTCACCATGATCGTGCGCGTCAGGTTGCGGTGCTTGATCTCCGAGGCGCCGTCGCGCACGGTAATCTCCGCCAGGTCCTTCACCGGTACGCTTCCGCCGTGCAGGCTGGTGAGCTTCAGGCTGCCGATGTCCTCCAAGGACTGCTGCTTCGAGTCGGCGAGCTTCACGATGACGTCGATGTCCTCGTCGCCCTCGCGGAAGGTGGTGGCGGTCACGCCTTCGATGGCGGTGCGCAGCTCGAGTGAGATCTGCTGCGGCGAGAAGCCGAGCAGCGCGGCGCGTTCCTCATCGACCTTGATCAGGATCTCCTTCTTGCCGCGCGGGAAGTCGTCACCGATGTCGTGGACCCCCGCAACCGTGCCCAGCACCTCCTTCAGATCCGCCGCGGCGCTCTCGAGTTCATCGAGATGCTTGCCGGCTACCCGGATCGAGATGGGCTTACCGGTCGGCGGCCCGCCGGAGGGCTTCTGGAACTGGAGGGAGGTCATCCCACTGATGTCGCTCACCCGCTCGCGCAGAAGCGCGATCATCTCGTCGATCGAGCGCACCCGTTCGGCCGCGGGCTTGAGCGTCACGACCACCTGCCCCACGCTCTTGCGCGTCGTCCATTCGTCGTTGCCCTGGTAGAGGCCGGCATTGGCCACGACGTAGCGGAGATCCTCGGCCGGAAGCTCGAGCGCGGCGGCCTCGATGCGTTCGATGACCCGGTCGGTCTCTTCCAGCGAACTGCCCTCGGGAAGCTTCACGAGCACGGTGAAGAAGTCCAGGTTCTCCTCGCCGAAGAGCTCGATCCCCACCAGCGGGATCGCCATGGTGCTCAGGGCCATCAGCAGGACCGTGGCGCCCAGTACCCAGTAGCGGCGTTGCAGGAGCGCGCGCAGCCCGCGCTCGTAGCGGTCGCGCAGCCACACGTAGAAGCGCATCTCCGGCTTCGTGTGATGGGTGGCCTTGCGGGTCCAGTCGTGGATGTGCGCCGGCAGGATCGTGGTCGCCTCGAAGAGCGAGGCGAGCAGGGCCAGGCTCACCACCATCGGAATCACCCGCATGAACTTGCCCATGATGCCGGGCAGGAGCATGAGCGGCAGGAAGGCCGCGATCGTGGTGAGGATGCCCGAGGTGACGGGCCCGAGTACCTCCTCGGTGCCCTCGATCACCGCCTGGCGCAACGGCTTGCCGCGCTGGCGATGCGAGTGGACATTCTCGATCACGATGATGGCGTCATCGACGATGATCCCGAGCACGATGATGAGGGCGAAGAGGCTCGAGCCGTTGACCGTCTGGCCGGTGAGGCTCATGAGGATGAAGGTGATCAGAAACGAGAGCGGAATGCCCATCGAGGCCAGCAACGCGTTGCCCAGGCCCAGGAAGGTGAGCAGGATGGCAAAGATGAAGACGATGCCGAAGAGCGCGTTGTTGCGCAGGACGCCCAAGATCTCCGAGATCATCTCGGTCGAGTCCATCGTGATCGTGTATTCGATACCCGCGGGACTGCGGGTCTCGTACTCGGCGACCAGGGCCTTGACCTCGTCGGCCAGCGCGTAGGTGGAGCCACCGGCTTTCTTCGAGACCGAGATCGTGATCGAGCGCGTACCGTTCAAACGCGCCAGCACCGTCTGTTCGGCCCGGACCGCGCGGACCCGGGCCACGTCCCCCAGGCGGACGATCCGGCCGTCGGGGGCCGAGAAGAGCACGGTCTCTCTGATCTCCTCCGGGGACTCGTAGCGGCTTACCGCCCGGACCAAGTACTCCGAGCGGCCGATCGTGACGTTGCCGCCCGGCAGGTTGATGTTGCGGGCGGCCAGGGCGCCGACGACGCTCGAGAGTGTGAGATTCTGAGCGGCGAGCTGGAATGGGTCCACCTCGACCCAGATCTCACGGTCTTCGAGTCCGGAGATCTGCACCTTGGCCACATCGGCGATGTGTTCGATGTCGTCGGCCAAGTCGTCGGCGATGTCGGCGGCCACGTCCTCATCACTGGAGAAGGTGATGCCCACCGAAATGACCGGGGCGAAGTCGTCGGACCCAAAGTCCTCGATGATCGGGTCCTCGATGTCGCCGGGAAGATTGGCCTGATCGATGTGCATGCGCACATCCTGCATGGCTGCGGTGAAGTCGTGCTTCGACATCTCCTCGAACTTGATCCACAGAAATCCCCAGCCTTCCCCGGCCGTCGAGAGGAGCTCGTCGATGCGGTCGATCTTATCGACCTCTTCCTCGGCCGGAATGATGATCAAGTCTTCCACCTCGGCGGGCGAGGCGCCGGGGTAGGGGATGGTGACGAACACCCAGTTGAAGCTGACGTTCGGGTTCAGCTCCTGAGGCATGTCGAGCAGCGCGAAGAAGCCGCCCACGATGATGCCCACCATCAAAAGGTTGACCAGAACCGGCTGGCCCACCGACAGACGGGGCAGCGAGCTCATCGGGCCTCCTCCCGAGCGGGCAGCTCGTTGCCGGCATCGATGTGAATGCGCGTGGAGTCACGCAAGCTCGTCAGCCCCACATGGATGATTCTCTCGCCCGGCGCAAGGCCGGCCTCGATGATGACCCGGTCATCGATGAGTGACCCGGGCACGACGGGGCGGCGAACCACGAGCGTGTCGTGGACGACGACGAAGACGTAGGGCGCGCCGCCCTCGGTGAGGACGGCGTCCTTGGGGACTGCCAACACATCCGGATACTCGGAGAGCTGAAGGGTGGCCCGCACGACCATGCCGGCGCGCAGGTCGTGAGCCGGCGTGTTGGGCAGCACCACCTCGACGGGGAAGGTGCGGGAGACCGCGTCGGCCTCCGGGGCGATGCGCCGGATACGTCCCTGGATCGTGGCGAGGCCGGTGTCGATCCACACGGGATCGCCAATCTCGATCCGAGCGACGTCTCGCTGGGAAACCGACAGCGAGAGCTTCAGCGAGTCCAGATCGACGATGCGGAAGACCGGGGTGCCCCGGGTGACGAAGCCGCCTTCGTCGATCATCCGGCGAGCGACGCGGCCGCCGAGCGGTGCGCGGATCTCGGTCTCGCGGAGCTCACGGGCTGCCAGGTCGCGTGTGGCCTGGCTTGCGAGGTAGTCGGCGCGGGCGGTCTGAGCCGCCATGCGGCTGGCCTCGAAGACGGCGGCGGCAATGTCGCCGGCGGCATGAAGCGTCGAGTCACGCCGGAAGTCGGCGGCGGCCACGCGGGCCCGGGCCTCGGCGGCGAGCAGGGCGGCTTCGGCCTGGCGCAGCGATGCCTGCGGCACCTCCTTCTCGAGCACGGCCAGGACGGCGCCTCGAGGCACCTCGTCGCCCACGTCGTGCAACACGCGCTCGGGGCTTCCCGAGACCTCCGCCACGATGTCGACTTCGCGATAGGCGCGCAGGATGCCGGTCAGGTTGTACGATTCGGACAGGGTCTCCCGGGCGAGGCGCATGGTGCCCACCGAGACCGGCGGCGCCTCGGGCATCTCCTCGGCCGGCTTCTCGCAGCCGGCGGCCAGGAGGAGCGCGCAGGCCAGGAGCAGCGTGAGAGTCAGCAGTGGCGCGCCGGCCTGGCGCCGGGCGCCGGGGCGAAGCACAGCGCCACCCGCCACCGCGGCGCCGGGGCGATGGGTCTGGCTCGATACGGCCTTCATCGTCTTCTCCCTTGGATCGAGGTCAGTTCGTCAATGCGTCCGATGGCGTGGTGGTAGTCGGCGATCGATTGGATCAGATCGTAGTAGGCCAGGGTCCGGTTCTGTTCAGCGGTGCGTAGCGTCAGGTGGGCATCGATCCACTCGATGTTGCTGAGACGCCCCAGCGAGAAGCTGTTCTTACGGATCTCGAAACTGCGCCGGGCGCTCTCCAGACTGGCCTCGGCCAGACCGAGCTGCTCGACATAGCTCCGAATCTGGGTGCGGGCGCTCCCCGCGGCCAACAGCATGTTCCGGTAGGAGGTCTCGAGCGTTCGGCGGGCCTCGGCCAGTCGGTGGTCGCTGGCCTGGAAGCCGGAGACATTCCGCAGTCCATCGAAGAGAGGTAGGTTGAGGGTGGCGCCCACCGACCAGGCCTTCTCCCCATCGGGCTCGAAGGTGTCGTTTTCTTGCCACCCGTAGCTGCCGCTCATGACCAGCGTGGGCAGGAACTCGTAGGTGCTCTGCCGGTGCTCGAGCCGGGCGCTACGCACGGCGCCCTCCAGGATCGTGTAAGTCGGCGTGGCTTTGACCGCCGGCTCGAGCGATCGGTCCAAGAAGTCGTGCCAGGCGGTCTCATCCTGGACGCGGAAACCCTCCAGCGCGTGCTCGAGCGGCCCGGGCAACTCCGGTACCGGCCGCGTGTGACCGAGGGGCATTTCGCCGAGGGCGCTCTCCAGCGCCAGGGCGGCGATGTGTCGGGCGCTTTCTTGCCGGACCAGGAGTTGCTGCTGCTGCGCTTCCTCCACGCGCCAGCGCAGCACATCGGCTTCGGCGTATCGGCCGACATCGTAGAGCCGCTCGGCTTGCTCGCGGCTCTGGCGGGCCAGTGCCAGGTGGTCGCGCTGGATCGTCGCGGCCTCCTGAGCCTTGAGCAGGTCCAGATAGCGGGAGATGACCTGATGGATCGTTCGCTGGCGCGCGACCTCGTGTTCGGCGCGAGCGATGCCGGCGGCCGTACCGGCCAGCGATGCGGTGTTCCATACCGAGGGATTGAGCAGCAGCCACTGGGCGCTCAGGGTCGTTCGGTAGCCGTCGCGAAAGACGGTCTGAGGGATCTCGATCGTCACCGGCCGAAGCTGTCCGCTGCTGTCGGGGAAGTACATCGTGAACTCGGTACCAAGGGCGTTGGCCCGCGCGACGGTCTCTTCGTCCAGACGGGTGAACCCGCTTTGAAGGTTGAGCGAGGGGAGGAGTTGGCCTTTTGCCTGGCGGGAGGTCCACCGTGCCGCTTCGGCGGCGTGGCGGCTGGCTTGCAGCTCGGGGTTGTTCGCTAGGGCCCGTTCGAGGGCATCCGCGAGGGTGATCGTGTTCGAGTCCCCGTGCGCCGGCCCGCCAAACTGTCCCGAAAGGCCCAGGATCAGAAGGAGGAGCCAGGGGATCAATCCGCTGGCGCGGCGCGAGTTTGGGCGCGAGTTTGCGCGCGAATTGCGGCGCGGTCCCCTGCGCGTCCCGAGTCGTGGTCCACGGCACGGTTTGGAGCGTGATCCAAAGCCCGGCTCGGCACCGGTGCGCTGTCGCCCCGGAGTCGTTACCGACCCTGCGATGCGTGGGGATGAGTTCGGATCCATCGAGCCACCTCTTCCGCACGGGGCAGATGGGAATGAGACGTCTGTTGAGGTCGCTTACGGGCAGGGATTACGCAGCTTCGCCCGGTTCGTTGCAAGCTCAATCTTCGTTCGGATGAGGCGCGGGCAGAAAGACCGGGAATTCAGCGAGTTCGGGGATGTACAGGCGCGCAACGCCCTCGGCAATGTCGTTGGGACCCGCTCCCTGGCAGTTCGTGAGCACGATGACCGTGAGATCATCGTCCACGTAGCGATGAAGGGCGACCGTGTTGCCCCCGGAGGTCCAGACGGCTCGGTGTCCCGGGCGATCGATGGTGCTCCATCCCAGGGCATAGCCCAGCACCTCACCGTCGAGCCGGAAGAGGGTGCCATCCTCGAGCCGGACCGGCTTCCACAGCTCATCGAGGCTTTCCTCGGAAAGCAGCGTACGTTCACGCAGGGCCCGGTCCCACCGCACCAGATCCTCCACCGTGGAGTTCAGACCACCGGCGGTGCGCATGAACTCGGGGTACTCGACGTGAAGGCGATGCAACCGATTGCCCGGACGCAGTCCTTCCTCGGTCAGCACCAGACGGCTGTACCAGGGGCCCCGGCCCTCGATCACCGCCGATGCGTCGCCGAAAGCGGTGCGGGTCATGCCCGCCGGCTCGAGAAGCGTCTCAGCCACGAACTCGGGGAAGCGTTCTCCGGTGATCGATTCAATCACGGCTTGAATGAGAGCGTAGTTCGTCTGGTTGTACCGCCAGGCCGTTCCGGTCTCGAACTGCATGGGCTCATCCGCCAGTAGCTCCAGGGAGGCGGACAGGCTTGGCGCCACCGGCTCGAGCCGGAAGGATGATTCGACCACGATGTCGGGAAGCCCGGAGGTGTGCGTCAGGAGGCGTCGGATGGTGATGCCGTGCCAGTGGGCGGGCAATCCATCCAGATGCATATCGATGGGATCGTCCAACCCGAGGCGGCCGGCTTGGGCCAGCGCCATGACCGCCGCTCCGGTGAACGATTTGGTGATCGAGGCCAGGGCGTAGACGGTCGTGGTACTCGCGGGCACATCGAGCTCGATGCTTGCGAGTCCGTAGGCGCGCATCTTGACGACGCGGCCTCCCTCGACGACCGCGAGGGAGAGGCCTGGGATGTGGCGCTCCTGCATCCACTGATGAATCCACCGGTCGACCGCATCATCTTGGGCTTGGCGACCAGCATCTTCGCTCATGGCGCTGTTACCTTGGGTCCGGTGATCAGCAACCGTGCCCATGGCGCGGTTGTGTTGGTTCCTGGACCCGGCATACCCAGCGTGCCCCGTACACCCGGCGTGCCCGGTGGACACCAATCCGGCCAGGAGAATGGCGGCCAGCTGGATGAACGGACTGGGCCGAAGCCACCATCGGCGCATGTCTTGCCTCCCTCTTTGTCGTTGCCGGTTGCTGCCTGTCCTTCGGTGTGCGTGGCGTGCTCCTTGCGCCCGACCCTACCATCCGAGCCTACCACAAGGGCAATGTGGCTTCTCCCCGCCTGTTGGGATGAAGGAAGGCATGTGCCAGTCGCAGTGGTCTTGGCGGAGTGCATGTGCCGGTCGCAGTGTCACCTTGATTCGGCGGAGGGGCTCGCCTAGGGTTCTCGGCGATGAAACCGACGAAACCGACGACACCGATGATGCCATCGAGCCGGCCGGACGGTCCGCCGGCAGCCCACCAGGCGCCGTGGAGACGCCGCGCGCACGAGATCATCTTTGAAGCCGATACGGCTGCCGGCAAGACGTTCGACGTAGCCCTCTTGATCCTGATCGTGCTCAGCGTCACGACCGTCTTGCTGGAGAGCGTCGCGCCGCTGAGGGAGCGCTACGGCGCGGTGATGCG
>CAZZIF010000128.1:0-10461 GCA_964654025.1 uncultured bacterium | reverse complement strand
GATCGGGCCGGCCGGGACTCGCGGGTGAACCAGTGAGTCCCGGCGGGCGTAAGACCCAGCACATCCCGTCCCGCGGGCGGATCCACCCGGGTCTCCTCTCGAACCGGATCCAGCCACAGGGGCCCGAACGCGCCGGTGGCCCGCAGCCAGACCTCGTCAAACGCCCCGACCATCGGCACGCGCGAAGACGCTCCCCACGGATGACCCACCAGAACGGGCTCGGTGTCCACACCGACCGCGGCAAGCAGGCTCATGGCCAAGACGGCGCGATCCCAATCCGAGCCGCACCGGGACGCGAAGGTCCGCGGTGCTGGTTGCAGTTCGGGCAACGGCACGGGCGAGAGCCCGGCAGCCCGGATCTCCGTGCCCGAGAGCGCCAGCACCGCGGCCGCCCGTTCGCGCACGGGCAGGGCCTCGAACTCCTCGGTAGCCAGCCGCAGCGCCATCAGGGAATCCACCCGCACCGCCTCGGCGAAGCGCTCGCGCACCGATCGTGCCAGGTAATCCCAGCTGGGACAGGTGCTGTAGAAAAGCGCCTTGCGCGTGCGCCAGCCCCCGCAACCGTCATCGGTTTCGCGCACGGCCGCCAACGTGGTGAATAGCCAGCGGTACTCCCTGCGCCCCTCGCTTTCGTGCGCCTTCGGCGGGGGGATCGTACCCAGCGAGCTGTAGGTGAGCGGGAGATGGCTGGGCGTCTCCACCACCAGCTCGCGGCGATCGATCGGATAGGCCTCGTGGATGCGGGTGCTCCCCTCAAGCCACCTCATCGGCGACCGTAGATCACGGATCTCGACGTCGAGCTCGATCACACAGCCGGGCTCAAGACCCATGTGCGTCACCACCATGTCCTGGTAGCGGATCGAACCCGGGCAGTGCGCACCCGCCCCGGGCGTGACCGGGTTGATCGCGCGCGGTGGCGCATCGAGCACCTCTCCCCCGGGCGTGTAGGTCCGGCAACGATGCACGATCAGCTCCTGATCGTGCTCGTCGAACCGAATGCGCGGATCGCCCATCTCGCCGATCGCGCCCCGGCCCAGCAGCCGGACGACGCGGTGCTCGCGCCGGGCGCAGGTGCCGTCGGGCTGCACCAGGATGCGCTCGCCCCAGTACAGATACACCGCGCCGGCTTCATCGGAGGTCACCCCGATCGGCTGAGCCACCAGCTCCCGCACCTCCTGCTCGCTGAGCAGCGGCGGCACGACGCTCTCGGCGCTCTTGGGGCTCTCGGCGCTCTCGGCCCACGAGGGCCCCGCCGCGCCGGTGGCCAGCATGACCACCGAAGCCAACCACAGCGGTCGCCCGATCCGTCTCGCCGTTGCCGGCCATGCACCGAATCGCATGCGTGTCTGCCTCCTTAGCGCTTGCCCGACCATCTTCGACCCGCCAGCGCATCGACCGTGTCCGCCACGGCGGCCACGCCCGCCCATTCGGCGGGCAAGACCGTTCGCTTCGTCAGCGCGAGGCGTGACGTCCACTCGAGCGTCCGCCCCGATATCTCGCCGTCGCACTCGAACTCGGCCGCCGCGAAGGCAAGATCACAACCCGGCGGCATCCTCGCGAACACGTAGCGCTCGGGCAGCTCGATCTTCGCTTCGATCGAGACCTGCGACGGCGCCCAGAAGTTGGCCGGATGGCGGCGATCCTCGTCGGCCTCCACTCCGAGAAGGCGCACGAAGGCCCCACTGCCGGCGAGCAGCCGCAGCGCCGGCAGACCAAGATCGATCGTGGAGTCGGTCACCGCCGCATAGCCGGGAACGCGAAACTCGGCCTCACAGCGCATCGGCTCGGCGTAGTCACCGACATCGTCGTAGCGGCTCTTCGTGATCGTCAGCCCCGGGCCGATCGGCGCGAGCAGCGCCGCGAGACGGGCGTCCCACTCCGCGGCGGGCCGGAACAAGAACTGCCCGCGCAGCCGTCCGTCGAGATAACCCCGGGCCTCGAAAGTCACCGATCCACTCAGGTCGCCGCTCTCCGCCACACGCGTATCGAGGCGGATCTCCAGGGGGCTCTCTTCGGCCGTGAAGCTGCGAATGGCGCACAAATCCTCGCCCTGCGGTGTCCCGATCACGTAGTGCTGCTCCCCCTCGGCCTTCGACCAGAGGTCGCGGGAGTGCGCAACCCAGGTGGGATCCAGCATCACGTAGCTACCGTCCTCCTGCTCGACCGCGACCACGCAATGATTGAACTGGTCGGCGGGCACCCGTTCGACCCGGGCGCCGGCCATCGTCATCGCCGGATAGCTGGTGTAGCCGGCCGCCCGCAGGAAGGTCACGAGCATTCCGGCGATGTCCTTGCAGACCCCGCAGCGATCCTCCCAGGTCATCCGGCTCGGATGGATCGTGTAGCCTTCGCCCTCGCCCATGCTGAGCCCCGAGTACCGGATGTTGTCGGCCACCCAGTGTGTCAGGGCCGCGAAACGCTCCTCGTCGCTGTCCAGCCCGCGGATCAGTTCGTCGACCTTTGCCTGGATCGGTTCGTTCCAGGCGAAGACCGGATCGTTGACCTCGAAGAACCACCGCGACTTGGCGGGCCAGTCGGGCACGGTGGCCATGACCACTTTGGCGACGAAATCGCTCCGGCTGGCCTGCCGGGGCTCGACGGCGACCGCATCCCGATCCTGCGCCCACCAGCGGTAGGTCAGCGAGCTGTCGGTGAAGGCCTGCGCGGCGAAGACTTCCTCGTTGTACACGGCGCACTGGAGCGGCTTATCGCGTGGCAGCTCCACCGCGTAGTGCTTGATGCGGAAAGGGCGGCTCTCGCCGAAGAGCACCGAGTCGTAGAAGTGGCCTCGCATTGGCGGGATATAGCGCTCATTTTCGTCCCCGCCCTCGGCTCGTTCGAACGCGAGCAGGTACGCGATCAAGAAGCCCTTCTTGTAGGTCACCGTCTCGACCAGGTCGCCGGGGCGCAGGCGTGGCAGCCCCATGACCTTCATCCGGGCGCCCCAGTAGATCGAATGGGCGGGTGCGTAGGCATCGACGGCGCCGGCCGGATCGAGGTCTTCGTAGCGCCCGTCTGCCCGGTGCACGCGAACGCGACGCACCTCGATCAGGTTCGAGGCCGGATCGTAGTCGAACCTGAGCGCGGCCAGCTCCCGGGCTCCGGTTTCGTCGATCACCTTGACCAACCGGTGGTGGTGGCGGTGCGTCAGGCCCGTCGGTTCCACCCGCACCCGCGTGCTGTCGAAGAGGGTGACGACCGGGGCATCGTGCCATTCGGGGGGCATCTCACGGCCGGCGAGTTCGCGTAGCGCCGCCGGCGTTTGGCCTCGGGCCATGATCTCTTGCGCGTCGCTGGGACCGGCCGTAGATGCAACCAAGGTGAGGACGAGGATCAACAGGAAGAAGGGGAGGCGCGGGCCGGGGGTTCGCGCTTGGTGTTCTCTGGCGCCCATCGGTATCGATCTCCTCCCGTTTCGCAGACCCCGAGGGGGCATCGGTGCCCCATTGGACGGTTTGCACCCGATCCGATCATCGGTCCGGAGGGTACCTTCAGACGTAATCACCTACAACCTGACAGGCTTGCCGGGCGGCGGGCTGCGTGGCTGGCTGGGCGGCTGGCTGGGCGGCTGGCCGAGCGGCGGGCTGGGCGGCTTGTGATGAACCGATCGCCTTCCCGAATGCCTCCTCTTTTGCGCCTCTGTTGCGCCCCTGTTGCGCCTCTGTTGCGCCTCTGTTGCTCCACTGTTGCTCCAGCCTAGATGTTGCGTTACAATCAGCTTGTCAGAGTATACGAGATAGAGCTTTGGCCGCGCCGATGAGAATGCCGGCAGCACTTCGTCGTAGCCCGGGCTCGCCCACACGCGCAACACAATCGAAGCCCACGGTCTTTTGTGCACGGGGCCTTGCGTCACCGCTATCGCTGCCGGATTTCGGAGGTTCTACGATGTTCACGTCACCCCTCACGCATCGGGTGGCCGTGTGTCTCGCGATGGTCGTGTTGCTCTCTCCTATTGCCTTCTCGGCGCTTGCTGAAATGGGAGTCAACGAGGGCGGCTATCTCATGGTCCACTCGGATCCGTCGATCGTGTACGATCCCTCCTACCCCGATCCCGGCTACTACATGGAGCAGTTCCCCGCGGGCTGCCCCAGTATTTCACCAGACAGTTGCGGGTACTACCGGCTGGTCACGGACTGCCACTACGGCGACGAACTGGTCCCGACCTTGCAGAGCGACAATCCCGCGTTCTTCGGCCAGACCGGCGTATTCTGGGTCTGTGCGGTCTTCCCCGACACCACCTGCGTCGATCTGCACATCGTGGAGTTCGGGACGCTTTTCCTCGAAGGCCAGATGGAACTCTTCGACTGGGGCCATGACGCCCGCTACGCCTACCCGCACGTGAACTGGCCGGGCAACATCACCGGCATCCGGCTCGAGTTCGATCCACCCAGGACGAGCCATGTCGTCCCGCTCGTCTGGATGGCGGCACGCACCGACGCCGGCAACGGACGCGCGTGGTTGGGGCCGTACCCCCAGCACGGCAAGGTCTACTTTTATGCCAACGGAAGCGACGATCCGGTCGAGGCCCTACGGCCCTATCCGGGCTGGGGCTTCAATCTGACCGGCATGAATCCCACGATCAACCTCGGTCCCCTCGAGCGCGTGTGTTGCGTGGGTTTCAACTGCTCGATCATCGAGGAAGCCGACTGCCAGTCGCTGGGCGGACTGTGGTTCGGGTTCGACATGCAGTGTGATCCCAACCCCTGTGACATCTACGTGCCGACCCAGGAAACGTCCTGGGGCCAGATCCGGGCACTGTACCGGACGGTCACCGAATGAGCGATCTGCAGAAGGCGCTCCGCGAGGCGGGCCTGATATCGGAGAAGCAGGCCCGCCAGGCCAAGCACAAGCAACGTGTGACGCGGAAGGAACTCGGCCAGGACGGTCTCGCCGAGCAGCAGAAGGAACGCGAGGCCCAGCGCCAGGCCGAGCAGATGCGCAAGCGCGAGGCCGATCGGGAGCGCAATCAGGCCGTGATCGAGGAGAAGGCGACGGAGGGATCCCGACACCGGGTCCATTCCCTGCTCCGCGAGGAAAGTCTGCTCGAGCGTGAGGGCGGGCCGAAGCGGTTCTACTTCGTCCTGCCCGACGGGCTGATCACGTTCCTGGAGGTATCCCCGGGTCTGGCCAAGCGCCTGGGCCAGGGTGACGCGGCCATCGTCAGCGCGGAGGGCGTGCTGTCGAGCGAGTTCACCGCGATTTCGGGCAAGGCGGCCGCCGAACTCGAACGCTT
Source organism: uncultured bacterium (assembly GCA_964654025.1). GTDB lineage: Bacteria > Eisenbacteria > RBG-16-71-46 > CAIMUX01 > WJJG01 > CAYQJL01. Next base: position 5,228 of record CAZZIF010000128.1, on the reverse strand, counting down.
GGACCGTGGCCGCATCCTGATGTGGAACGCGCGACGTTAGGACACCTGGCCTGCCGGGCGTCCGACCCCATCGCCACTTCTGATCACTCGTTGCCGCTGACCGTCTCGCCGAGCGCCTCCCGCCGCGACAGACGGATCTTCCCATCCGGCGTCGTCCCCAGAACCTTGACCTTCATGGTCTCCCCTACCACCGCGATCTGTCCGGGATCGCTCACCGGCCCTTCGTCGAGTTCGGAGATGTGCACCAAGCCCTCGATCCCGTGGAAGAGTTCCACGAAGCACCCGAATCCGGTCACCGCGGTGACGCGTCTTTCGTAGACGGCCTCGACGCGCGGCTCGCCCGTCAAGAACTCGATCCGCTCCAGAGCCTCTTGCAGCTTCGCGCCGGGCACGGCATAGATGCGCAAGCGGCCGTCCTGACCCACGTCGATCTTGACCTCGGTGTCCCGCTGGATGCCCTGGATGTTGCGTCCGCCCGGCCCGATCAGGTCGCGGATGCGATTCTCGCGGATGCGCAGGGTCAGCACCTTGGGCGCGTGCGCGGGGGCTCCCTCGCGAGGTGTGCGGCAGGCGCCCCCCATCGCTTCGAGGATGTGCAGGCGCGCATCGCGGGCTTGTTCCATGGCGCGCGCCAGCACCTCGGCCGGAAGGCTGCCAATCTTGTTGTCCAGCTGCACGGCCGTGACACCGACCTCCGTGCCCGCCACCTTGAAATCCATGTCCCCAAGATGGTCCTCGTCGCCCAAGATGTCGGTCAGGATCGCAAACCCGTCGCCCTCGGCGATCAGCCCCATGGCGACCCCCGCCACTGGCCGCTTGAGAGGTACGCCGGCATCCATCATCGCCAGGGTCGCGCCGCAGACGGTCGCCATCGAGGAAGACCCGTTCGACGCGGTGATCTCCGAATCCACCCGGATCGTGTAGGGATAGTCCTCCGGCCGCGGCAGCACGGGCAGCAGGGACCGCCGGGCCAGCCAGCCGTGGCCTACCTCACGGCGGCCCGGTCCGCGCAGCGGCCGCGCCTCACCGACCGAGTAGGGCGGGAAATTGTAGTGCAGGAGGAAGCCCTCTTTGTGCACGCCATCGAGGTCCTCGACGAGTTGTTCGGACTCCCCGGCGCCCAGCGTGCAGGTCACGAGCGCCTGGGTGTCGCCGCGCGTGAAGAGCGCCGAGCCGTGCGCTCCCGGCAGAAGGGCGACCTCGGCGCTGATCGGACGCACCGTCGCACTTGCCCGGCGGTCGAGGCGCTGCCCCTCCTTGGCCCGCCGGCGGATCTCGGTCCGAACGGCCGTCTCGGCCAGCCCCGCCAGCAGCGTATCGTCTGGGGTGGTCGCCGCCGGGGTGGCATCGGCCTCGTCCGCGCCGGCGGGTGGCTGATCGAGGAGCGCTTTGAGCCGTTCCACGACCTGGGCGGTCAGGGCCTTGATCCGGTCGCGTCGCTCGAACTTGCCCCCGGCGGCATACACCTCGTCCATGCCGGCCGCGACGGCTGCCGCGGCGGCACGCTCGAGCGCCTCGTGCGCCGGCGCCTCGCTCACCGTGCGCTTCGGCCGGCCGGCCTCGGCCCGCATGCGCTCCTGGAGCGCCAGAAGCGGCTCGGCCGCCGCGGCGGCCGTCTCGAACGCCGCCAGCAACATCTCCTCGGGCACTTCGTCGGCGGCTCCCTCGACCATGACCAGCCCGGCGCGGCCGACCGTCACCACCAGATCCAGATCGGCCTCATCGCGCTCGGGCCCGGTTGGCATCGCCACGTACTCGCCCGCCACGCGGGCGACCCGCACGCCGGCCACCGGCCCGGCCCACGGGATATTCGACAGCGTGAGGGCGATCGAGGCCCCGGTGATGCCCAGCGGCGCGGTGTCCGCCCCGGCCTCATAGCTCATGACACTGGCAAGCACCTGGGTCTCGCAGCGGTAGGTCTTGGGGAAGAAGGGGCGGATGCTGCGGTCGATCAACCGCGACGATAAGATCTCGTGATTGCCGGGCCGCGTCTCGCGGCGCAGGAAGTTGCCGGGGATCCGGCCCGCACCGGCCAGACGCTCGCGGTACTCGACCGTGAGCGGGAAGAAATCCAGTCGGGCGGTTGGCTCGGGCTGGCTCACCGCCGTGACGAGCAACACGGTGCCACCCAGTTCGATCCACACCGCTCCATCGGCTTGCGTGGCGATGCGTCCGGTCTCGAATCGCAGCGTCTTCTCCTGTACGCGGTGGGCATGCTCCCAACGGTGTTTCTCGATGCTCATCCGCCTCGGGCTCCTCTCGTCCAATCTTGGTTTGGTCGGTGCGGGCTCGTTGCTCGCGACCCGCCTCGAGCAGGCACGCTACTCACCCCTGCCGAACCACACCAACGTGGATCGAAGCGGGGCCCCTGCGAGACAGGGCCCAGCTTACCCAGGCCGATGTCGCGGTCGCAAGATCGATGACGTTCGGGCAGACGATGTTCTGCTCGCGAGCGGCCCGGCCGACCGGCTCCGCGTTCCGCGCGGTGAGGCCCGGCCCGGAAGGGTAGAGCGGGGCAGGGCAGGCCAGGGCAGCGCAGCGTGGGGCTTGCGCCCCGTCACCTCGGGCGGTAGGCTGATACGTCTTCTCAGGAGAGAGGGTGCATGAAGGCCGACTACTATCGCTATCTGTCGAAGCTAGGGCCGGTAGCCTTTTCACGAGGCCTACCCTACGCACGCTGTGTCGAGTATCCGGAGGTCATCTCGCGCCTCCAGCTACGCCCGTCCGACGTGCTCCTGGACGTGGGAAGCCGCTATGCTCCCCTGCCGCAGATTCTCGCCCTGCGATACGGCTGCACGGTGCACGCCGTGGATCCGGAACCCGACTTCCGAGAGAAGCAGCTGGCCATGACCCGCAAGGTCCCGGCGGCTGAAGTCCTTCGCCAGGCGGGCAAGCTGGAGTTTCGGGTCGCGGATGCGGCCGACCTGGAGTACCCGGATGCCTCGTTCACGCGGATCTCGGTGATCAGCGTCCTCGAGCACATCTTGGATGAGGCTCCGGTCATCGACGAGCTGGTGCGAGTCCTCGCTCCGGGCGGGCGGCTCGTCATCTCGGTGCCGTTCGATCCCTGGCGGGACGAGCCGCGCTACCACCGGCGCAACGTCTATGTTTCCGGCACCGAGAGCGAGACCTCCTTCTACATGCGCTACTACTCGATGGAGAATCTGAACGAGCGCCTCATCGAGCCGAGCGGCCTGGCGCTGGCGTCCCTCGACACCTTCGGCGAACCCTGGCTGAACGCGCACAATCTGGTCTTCGGCAACCCCCGCATCCCCTGGTACGTGCGCCGAATCCTCTTCCAGCCGCTGGCGCCGCTGCTGGCCCCCTTGCTGATCCGCCCGCTCCCGCCCGAGCGCTTCCGCCGGAAGACGAAGATGTACACGGCCGACGTGGCCGTTCTGGTTCTGGTCAAGCCGGAGCGGGCCGCCTGACCGGCCGGCGAAGGGCCCGGCCGCGCGGGGCCTCCGGACCGCCGAGGTGCTCCCGGGGGGCCTGGATCGCCGCGATGCCCCCGGGGCCTCCGGACCGCCGAGGTGCCCCGGGGGCCCGGATCACCGCGATGCTCCCGCAGACTCCGATATGCTCCAGATAAGAATGCCTAATACGAACGGGCTTGTGGGCCACCCTCCGCGCCCTCGGGTGGCCGCGGCGGGTGGGCGCCCTCACACGAAAGCAACATTGACCCGGCTGGGGGGCTCGGCTATTCTCCCCTCTTGTATGTTTTCTGGGCGTCCCCGACGGAGGGGTGCTCGGATGTTGTGTTCCGTTCTGTCGCAAGCCGGACAAACTGAGGTCCGGCGCTCCCAACCGGTCCTATGCGTCGAGATACGGGTTCCCGGTATCGGTGTGCCCGGAGCGGGTGCTGTGCGGGCCGCCGAGATGACAGAACGGCCGCGGGTCCGCCAGGGGGGCGGACGTCGAGCTATGAACCTGTAGATTGTGGGGAGGCAGAGAAACGATGAGTGACGTCTACAAGCCCAGCGCCGAAGCCAGCCAGCGCGCCTTGATCAAGACCATGGACCAGTACAAGGAAATGTACGATCGGTCCGTGAAGGATCCGGCGGGATTCTGGGCTGATTGGGCAGAGAATTTCCACTGGGAGAAGAAGTGGGACAACGTCCTGTCGTGGGACTTCGACAAGGACATCCAGATCAAGTGGTTCGAGGGCGCCAAGACCAATGTGTGCTACAACTGCCTGGACCGCAACTTGGAGAAGCGCGGCGACCAGGTGGCCTTCTACTGGGAAGGCAACAAGCCGGGCGAGGACGCCAAGATCACCTACCGCGAACTCCACGAGCAGGTCTGCAAGTTCGCCAACGTGCTGAAGGAGCGCGGGGTCAAGAAGGGTGACCGTGTTTCGATCTACATGCCGATGGTCATGGAGTTGACCGTCTCGGTGCTCGCCTGCGCCCGCATCGGCGCGATCCACTCGGTCGTCTTCGGCGGCTTCAGCGCCGATTCGCTCGCCGATCGCATCCTCGACTCCGATTGCCGGATCGTGATCACGACCGACGGCGTCTGGCGCGGCGCCAAGGCGGTTCCGCTGAAGAAGAATGCCGATGCCGCCATGAAGATCGCCGCCGACAAGGGCACCAACGTCACCACCTGCGTGGTTTACAAGCGCACGGGCGACGAAATCGAGATGCAGGACGGCCGGGACATCTGGTGGCACGAGGCGATGGCAAAGGCCTCCGCCGAGTGCGAGCCCGAGTGGATGGATGCCGAGGACCCGCTCTTCATCCTCTACACCTCCGGCTCGACGGGCAAGCCGAAGGGCGTGCTACACACGACCGGCGGCTACATGATCTACACGGCCCACACCTTCAAGCACATCTTCGACTACCAGGACGGCGACATCTTCTGGTGCACGGCCGATATCGGCTGGGTCACCGGACACTCCTACATCGTCTACGGCCCGCTCGCGATGGGCGCGACCTCGGTCATGTTCGAAGGCATCCCCACCTACCCGGACGCCGGCCGCTTCTGGGAAGTCGTCGACAAGTACAAGGTCACGATCTTCTACACGGCGCCCACCGCTATCCGCGCGATCGCCGCGCAGGGGAGCGAGTTCGTCAAGAAGCACGAACGCAAGAGCCTGCGCATCCTGGGCACGGTCGGCGAGCCGATCAATCCGGAAGCCTGGCGCTGGTACTACGAGGTGGTCGGCGACTCACGCTGCCCCATCGTCGACACCTGGTGGCAGACCGAGACCGGCGGCATCATGATCA
>CAZZIF010000127.1:8434-10486 GCA_964654025.1 uncultured bacterium | reverse complement strand
ATGGCGCCGCTGGGCGTGATCGCGTGGCAGCGCGCGAGTTGAACCACCAGCTCCTGGTTGGCATCGAGCTGGGGACGGATCTCGAGGGCCGGGCCTTCGCCGACCTGCGTGGGCAGGACGCCGTAGAAGGGCAGGGCGTAGCGCAGGACCCACTGGAGTTGCTGTTCGTGAAAGGCCTCCTGGGCCCGCAGGTGATCCGCGGACACCAGCATCCCGTCGCACCAGTTGACCGAACCCAAGTCGAGCCGTTTCACACCCTCACCTCCGAAACCGGAGCCGCCAAGCTGCCGATTGGTAAACACCTACAGCCCCTGCACGGTGTCCCGCTGGGTGCCGGCAGTGTGGCACAGCCCCCTGGGGCTGTCCAGGACCCAATGCGCGTGTGGGCCTCGGCGCCCGCCGCGGAGCGCGCCACCCCGCGCGCCGGGACGCGCCGGTCGTGCAACCAACCGGCAGTTCGCGTCCTAGCGGGTTTCGCCAGGGTTGACACCCTCGGGGTCTGGGGGTAGGAATGCTATGATGGTGATTGAACCAGGCCACGTGCGCCGGTGAAGCGGCTTCTATCCCCGTGACGCTGCCCCGGAACGCACCGTTTGGAGACGGATCTCCAACCCGTAGAGGGCTCATGGATCGTACATCTCTATCCTCGGAACTGCAGGAGCTCCTTCGCCGGGCCGAGGCCATGGCGCGTCACCAGCGCAGCGAGTTCATCCTTCCCGAGCACGTCTTCTTCGTCACGGTCAACCTCGAGGAGGGCCTGGTGCCCGCGATCCTCGAGCACCTGAAGGTGAGCCCCAACAAGGTCAAGGCGTTGATCGAGGAGGAACTGAAGTTCGTCTTGCCCACCTCCGTGCCGCGCGAGACGCTCGATCCCACGCCCAAGACCGCGAAGGTGTTCGATGCGGCCCATTTCTGGGCGGTCGAGCTCACCGACGGCGACGAGGAGGCCGAGGCCGGCGCCGAACATGTGCTCTTGGCGATGGTCAGCGACGAGAGCCCGATCGGCAAGGACGTGCTGGCCGAGACCGGCCTGAACAGCCGGCTGGTGCGCAAGGCGATCGCCGAGCTGAGCGTGTTGGGGCCGGTGAGCCGGCTGGCCCCCGGGGGTGGGACCGGTGCGGGCGGCGCGGGCGCGGGATCCGGGAGCGCGGGCGGCCGGCTGGGCAGTCAGAGCGCCGCCCGGCAGGCGCTCGATAAGTTCTGCATCGATCTGACGCGCCAGGCCGAGGAAGGCAAGCTCAGTCCGGTCATCGGCCGCGAGGACGAGATCGAGGCGGTGGTGCGCACCCTCTCCTGCATGAAGAAGAGCAATCCGCTGGTCATCGGTGAGCCGGGGGTGGGCAAGACCGCCCTGATCGAAGGCCTCGCCCAACGAATCATCGCCGGTGAAGTGCCCGAGTTCTTGCGCGAGAAGCGTGTCTTCTCGCTCGATGTGGGCTCGCTGATCGCCGGCGCCAGCTACCGCGGCGAGTTCGAGGAGCGGCTCAAGAACGTCATCGAGGGCGTCACGCAGTCGCAGGGCAAGATCCTGCTCTTCATCGACGAGATCCACGTTCTGATGGGTGCCGGTGGCCAGAAGGGCGGGGCCGATGCGGCCAACCTGCTCAAGCCCGCCCTGGCCCGCGGCGAGATGCAGGTGATCGGTGCGACCACCCGCGACGAGTACGCCAAGCACATCGAGAAAGACGCGGCCTTCGAGCGCCGCTTTGCCGTCATCGTGTGCGAAGAGCCCACCGAAGCGCAGACCCGCCAGATCCTGGAGCGCGTCATCCCGCGCTACGAAGCCCATCACCGGGTCACCTATACACCCGAGGCGCTGGATGAAGCCGTGCGCCTGGCGGTGCGCTACCTGCGCCAGCGGCGCCTGCCCGACAGCGCCTTCGACATCGTCGACAACGCGGCGGCCGATACGCGCGTGGCGGTCGTCTCGGCCATCGAGCGCTTGCGCAAGGCCGGCGGGGACGCCGCCGCCGAGAGCGATGCGGCGAGCGACCCCGGCCCCGGCCCAGGCCCCGGTCCGGGCGCGGTCATGACGGCCCTGCGGGAACGCTT
>CAZZIF010000127.1:0-8334 GCA_964654025.1 uncultured bacterium | reverse complement strand
CCGGCACGGTCGCCGGCCCGCGCGCCGCGGATATCCTGACGCCCGAGCAGTACGGACGCTTCGCCGCCGCTCTCGAGGGCTGGACGCCGGTCGTCGGCGGCGAGGCGGCCTCGCGCTACGTCTCACGCGCCAGCGGGGTGCCGGTGAGCCGGGTCTCGGAGGACGAGTCGGCCAAGCTGCTGCGGATGGAGGAGCTGCTGGGCCGCTACGTCATCGGCCAGGGCGAGGCCGTCGGACTGCTGGCGAAAGCGGTGCGGCGCTCGCGCACCGGTTTCGGCGACCCCAAACGCCCCATCGGCAGCTTCCTCTTCTTCGGCCCCACCGGGGTCGGCAAGACCTATCTGGCGAAGATGCTGGCGCGCTTCCTGTTCGACGACGAGAAGAACGTGGTGCGGATCGACATGTCCGAGCTCAAGAGCCAGCACGATGTGGCCCGCCTGGTGGGCGCCGCGCCCGGGCTGGTGGGCTACGAGGAGGGCGGCCGGCTCACCGAGCCGGTGCGCAAGAAGCCCTACTCGGTGGTGCTCTTCGATGAGATCGAGAAGGCCCACTCGGGCATCTACGACCTGCTGCTCCAGGTGCTCGACGAGGGCCGCCTGGAGGACGGGCAGAACCGCCTGGCCAACTTCACCAACACGGTCATCATCCTGACCAGCAACGTCGGGGCGCAGGAGGTGCTGCGCGCGCACCGCGAGGGGCGGCGGCTCGACCAGGAAGAGAAGCGCAAGCTGGCGTTGCAGATCTTCAGTCCCGAGCAGATGAACCGGATCGATGAGCTGGTGCCCTTCTATCCCTACACGAAGGAGGAGATCTTCGGCATCATCGATCTGGAGCTTGCACAGTTCGCCGGACGCATGCAGGAGAAGGGTCTGGATCTGTCGATCACCCCCGCCGGCAAGGACCTGCTCTGCGAGGCCGGCCACAGCGAGGAGTTCGGCATCCGGCCCCTGCGCAGCGAGATCAAACGTCTGGTGGTCGATCAGATCGCCGACATCGTCATACGTGAGAATCCTGGACCCGGATCCACCTTCATCGTCGACGCCGACGGCGGCGAGATGAAGGTCCGCGTCGAGACCGGATCCGCATAGAAGCTCCCGGGACCGGCCGGCCGAGCGGCGCCCAGCGGCGCATTGCGCGGCCGGCGTCGCGCGGGTGTTTGAGACAAGGGAGGAGCAATGGCTGGAAAGCAGAAGTGGAAGTTTGCGGAATTCGAGGATCCGAAGCTGAGCACGGTGACCGAGGCGTTGCAGATGAATCGCACGCTCTACGTCGACCAGTTCAGTGAGGATCCGGACCTGGAGAATCAGCTGATCGAGGTCGGCAGCACCCGCGAGCTGTTCGAGAAGATCCCCGCGAAGGCGAACGTGGACGTCGAGACCCTAGAGGGCGACATGGTCAACGAGGATCTCGAGTTCGGCGGGATCGGCGACTTCAAGAAGGAAGCCATCACGCTCAAGATCGAGGCGCTGCGTGAGCAGGCCGAGACGGCCGATCTGCTCGAGCACTTCGAGAAGCTCTTCGGCAAGGGCGGCAAGTGGAAGCAGGTCTTCGATGATCCGGCCACCAAGGCCGGGTTCTTGGAGCGGCTCAAGGCCGTGATGGACCTGGTCGAGAACGCCTGAGGCACGAGCGGATCCGACGCAAGAACGCCGCTGTCCGCCGCCCGCCCGCCGGCTCCCCCACGGAGCCCCGCCGCGGCGCCGGACACTGAAGAGATAAGGAGAGACAGATGGCTGACGAACAAGAACGGAACCAGGGTGAGGAGCAGGTCCGGGAGAAGGAAGCCCAGGCGGTCGAAGCCAAGGAGTACGCCTGGAAAGACTTCAAGGCCATGCTCAGCGGGGCGAAGCTCTCCGACGGCCGCAGCATCCCGGCGATGCGCTGGTACCTGGAGGACGACATCTCCGAGACCAAGCGCTTCATCCAGGACCCCGACTTCGAGAGCGAGCGCGCCACGCTGAAACTGCGTCTGAAGCTGCTCAAGCAGCTGATCGAGGAATCGGACTCGTTCGAGGACGCGAAGATGAAGACCAGCGAGCAGGCCGAGAAGGCCCGCGAGCTGCTGGGCAAGAATCTGGCCACGATCAGCAGCCAGATCCGCGACACCGAGACGCGCTACCGCTCGTTCGCGCTCTTTGCCGACAATGCTCAGATGGACCCGAACGAGAAGCTCAAGGTCACGATCTTGAACACCAACCAGGACGAGCTGTTCGAACCCGACAGCGACGGCATGCGGGAGCTGGCGCGCGAGATCAGCAACTACAACGAGTACGCCGACTACAAGGACCGGGCCTACGGCCTGCTGTGCATCCCCGGCCACCACTACCGCAAGGATCATCTGAGCGCGCTGGGCACGATGCTCAAGAACAACCGCGTGATGCTGGTCACCGACGCGCTCGCCGGCCAGAAGGGTATGAACGAGGCCGAGGATTACCTGGAGCGCCTGCAGCTCGACCAGTTCCGCAGCATTCCCGACGCCAGTCACGAGAAGCGCCACATGATCGTGACCACCAACGAACTCGTCGGCCGGGCCAAGGAGAAGTACGAGAAGGAAGACGTCACCCTGCCCAGCTCGGCGGCGTTGGCCGGTCTGATGTACCGGACCGACAACGAAGAGGGCCCGCACGTGACGCCGGCCGGTGAGATCAAGGGCGATGTCAAGGGTGCGGCGCGGCCGAAGGTGCACCTGAACGCGAAGGATCACGGCACGATGAGCCGCGAACTCAGCCTGATCCCGCTGGCGTTTCCGCGCGATACCCTGCGGTTCATGGGGGCGCGCTCGCTGTGCACGGGCGAGGAGTTCAAGTTCTTCGCCGTCTCGCGCGTCTACGACATGATCTGCAACGTCTTGGGTGATTTCGCCAAGGGGGTCGAGTTCCGCAACTGGGACGCGGCCACCCAGAACCGCCTGGAGCACGGGATCCGGACCTTCTTGAACGCGTTGACCGGGCCGGGCAAGCCGCTCAAGGCCTGGAGCAAGCTCGAGACCTACGAAGACACCTCCACGGGCGAGGCCGGTGTGATCCGGGTCAAGGTCGAGCTGCAGTTCAATATGCCTATCGAAAAGGTGCTCTTCGAGTTGCCGGTGAAGCTCTCGGAGGATGCCGGAGACTAAGGGAATTCCACGAGCATTGACCACGAACAGGGAGAGTGTGTATGGCAGCGGAACGCAGGTATCAGAATGAGGTGCGCGTCTACGTGGCGGGCCAGGAGATCCGGGATGTCTATTCCTGCTCCTATTCGATCCGCACCGAGATGGCGCGCAGCGGCTTGCCGACCGGCAATGCCCGGCCCTATCGGATCCACATCGTCCGGCGGTCGGAGAGCGAGACACCGGGCTTCGAGTGGGCGCACATCAGCAAGCCCGACGCCCATCAGTCCGGCAAGATCGAGTTCTACAATACCCGGGGCGAGATCTTCAAGACCTTCGAGTGGGACCGCGGCTACGTGGCGCACTACAAGGAAGGTGTGCCGGATCTCACCAACGCCGAGCGGGCCACGATGCTCGAGGAGTACGTGATCTGCGCCGAGGAATTCCGCTGCGGCGAGTCGACCGTCAACTGCCACTGGTAGAGATAGAGGGAGGAACACGACATGGCGCACCAAGCCAAGGTCTATGTAGCCAACAAAGCCTATTCGGGCATCATCAATGTCTTCTACGAGCAATACACGCCTCCCGACGAGAAGAACTTCCGGCCGGCCGACCGCGCTCGCAATGGCCTGATCACGATCCGCCGGGCCAGCACGGACGAGACCGACTGGTTCGCCTGGGCGGCCGACTCGACCGAGGGCAACTGGAAGTCGGGCAAGATCGAGTTCATGGACGAGAACGACGAGAAGATCCGTGAGCTCATCTGGGATCACGGGTTCGTGCACGTCTACACCGAGTGCATGCCCGACCGGCGGACCGAGGACGTGGCCAGGCGCATCTACGAAGAGGTGCAGATCCAGGCCGAGATCGTCACCGTCGACGGCACCGCCCACGAGGACAACTGGCCCGAGGTCTAAGACCGGGCCGGCGCAAGTGGTCGAATGACGAGGCCGGAGGACCTCATCCGCCTCCGGCCTCCCGTTCTGCCCTTCGCCGGTGCCCCCCCACGCCGGACCGCTAGCCGGTAGCCTGAACTTTGAGGGGAGGTTCCTCCCATGAGACCGGTTGATACCACCGTCACCTTTTCCGAGAGCACGCTCGCACCGAAGATCCTGGAGGTTGCGGTCACCAGCGAGCCGTTTGCCCACCCGCGCCTCTCCCTCTTGCTGTCTCACGGCCACAAGACCGAGCAGGAGGACTACATCCCCGACTTCACGAGCCTGGTGGGTCAGAGCGTCACCGTCGAGGTCACCGACGTGACCCTTCCCGAGGACGAGTCGGCCGAACCGGTGGAGCTGTTCCGCGGCACCGTTGCCTGTGCCAACTTGATCTACGCACCGGGCGAGCTGCGTCTGGAGGTCGAGGCCGTGGGCGGCACGAGCGCGCTGGCAGGGGTGCCGCGCACGCGCATCTTCCAGGATGCCTCGTTGCAGGATCTACTCGAGGAAATCCTGGCCGACTACCTTGGCGATGCCATCGAGGCGACCGACATCGACGTGGGCTCGCTCGGCAACAAGCGCATCAGCTTCCTGGCCCAGTGGAACGAGACCGACTGGGACTTGCTTTTGCGGCTCTGCCGGCGGTTCGGCCTGTTCATGATGGCCCGTGGCCGGGACCTGTTCATTCACACGCCCGATCCCTGGAACCCCCTCTCGGGCCTCGATACGCCCATCGAGCTCCACCTGGGCGGCAGCCTCTCGCACTTCCGGCTGGGCCTGGGAGGGGATGCGCGACCCGTGCAGGCCAGCACCTACCAGTACTTCGGTGACCAGGGGCTGGCGGCTTCCTCCGGCGACAGCGCCGAAGAGACCCGCACCTGGCAGGGCCCCTCCAGCCCGCCGCTGCCGGGCAATCCGCTGGCCCAGCGCGTGTCCGACGACAGCGGCCGGCCCGAGGGGCGCGTGGTCGAGTCCGATGACCACTTCTCCCAGCAGGAGTTCGACGCGGTTGCCGGCCGGTGGAGCCAGCAGGCCCTGACGCGCCGGGTGCGGGGTTCGGGCGAAAGCGACCTGCCGGGGGTGGGGCTCGGCTCGATCCTCACGCTGACGCCCGACGAGACGCTCTCCTTCGATGCGTTCGAGAATGTCCAGTTCATGGTGACCCGTGCCGAGCACCGCATCCGCGATGGGGTCTATGCGGTCCGTTTCGACTGCCACGCCGACGGCGCCCCGCCGCTGCTCGATCCGGCCCGCAGCGAGCGTGAGCCGGCCGGCCGGCTCGTGAGCGCGGTGGTGACCAGCGCCGAGGATCCCAGCCGGGTCGGCCGGGTGCTGGCCCGACTCCTGCCGTTCGGTGAGGAAGACCTGACCGAGGAGATCTGGGTCCGTGTCCTGGCCGACGGTTGCGGGGAAGGCCATGGCACGCTGAACCTGCCCGAGATCGGCGACGAGATCATCCTGGCCCTGGATCCAGCGAGCCTGAAGGCCCCGCTGGCGCTGGGATCGGTCTACAACGGCGCGGCCAAGGCACTGGCCGACCATCTGCCGGAGACCGCCGGCATGGACAGCGGGAAGTTCGCCGGCAACAACGCCAAGTACTACCTGTCGAAGGCCGGCACCTGCGTGGTGCACGACACCACCGACGGCGCCGCACGCTTGATCGTGGCCACCCGGAACGCCTCGATCATTCTCTCGGAGGAGTCGTCCACGTCCTTCGACATCCAGGTCGGCGACGGCGCCTGCCAGATCAAGGGCGACGAGGACGGCGTGCTTTCGATCAAGGCCAAGAACATCACGATCGAGGCCGAGGAGTCCTTCACCCTCGAGACCGGCACCGAGACCACGATCGAGTCGAGTGGGGACCTGACGGCCAAGAGTGATTCGAACATCAAGGTCGAGGCCGCGGCCAACTACGAGATGAAGTCGGCCATGGCCAAGGAAGAGGCCTCGGCCACCTACGAGATCAAGGGCGGTGCCAGCCTGAAACTGCAGGCCGCCATGATCGATATCAACTAGGGTCACCTCCGGCGCGGCGTCACCGCGCCCCAGAGGCGAGCGACACATGGAGTATCTGGATCTACCCCTCGTGATGGAGGGCGGCAGCTTCCGCCGCACCGAGCGCGAGCGTGCGCTCGAGCGCTACGTGGCCTGCTTCTTCGCTTCGCGCAAGTACGAGTCGCATCCGGCGCTCGATTTCGGATTGGATCTGGATCGGTACAGCTGGCTCTCATCGGAGGAGTATCTGCGTGTGCAGGTCGATGAGTTCAACCGCCACCATCGCGGGCGGATGTCGCTCATGGTGGGAGGGGCCGAGACGCGCGGGGGGACCACTGCGGTCGGGCTCACCCTACGCCAGGGCAAAGAAACCTTTCGCATCAGCTTGACCCAGGGGAGCCTGGAGACCGGCGAGGTCTGACGGGGAACCTCCCACGCGGGGGACCCCGCGGCAGGGGCGCCGCTCCATGGCCCGGCATGTCAGGGGGGCCGCATCTATGGCCGGCAGCGGACGGACGCACAGGTACGAACGCATCAAGGCGGACCTCTTGAGCGAGGCCCAGGCACTCGGCGTGCACACGAAGGGCGCTGCCCTGGATCCCGTATTCGAACTGCTGATCAACGGGTTCGCACGCGAGATGGAGTCGCTCTACGACCGCGTGGACCGGGCCCTGGAGCACAACCGCCGCGCCCTGCTGCGCAACTACTTCGATGAGCCTTTTCTGGAGCCCCCGGCGCAGACCGTCGTCGGCCTCGACCTCAAACGCCCGGCCGTGATCGGCCCGGGTATGCGCATGGCCTGGCAGCGCCCCGGCGCCGGCCTGACGCCCGAGTACGCGGTGCTCTCCGATCGCGAGATGGTGCCGCTCTCGCGCGTGGCGGCCTTCTACGTCAGCGGCTCCTCGGTCTACCGGCTCAGCTGGGACGAGGGGCTGCAGATGACGAGCGATCGTCAAGCCCTCGCCGAGCCCGCGATGCGCCCCGCGTTGATCCTGGCGTTCGAGACCACCGAAGAGCAGATCGACAGCCGGCACCTGTCGCTCTTGATCCAGCCGAACGAGACCGGGATCCCGGGTCTCTTCCCGGGCTCGGATCCGCGTCGCTCCTTCGCCGACTACTTGCGGGCGGGCCTGTGGCAACAGGCCGGGCCGGACGGGGCTTTCGGATCGGCGCCGGTCCTGGCGCCGGCGATGACCGCGGGAGGCGACTTCCTCGATGCCAGCGGACGCTTCCCGACCGAGCGAAGCGCGTTTGGCCGCCTGCAGCGCGAGCATTTCGACGCCGATGCGATCCACCGCTTCGAACCCGGCACGCCGCTGCGACCCGGACCGGTGCCGGCCTTGCTGCGCTCCGCGCTGGAGAAGCACGCGCCCTGGCGCGAATTCGCCCAGCACGACGGGCTGCTCTGGCTGCGCCTGCAGTTGCCCCACGCCGCGGCCGACGATCCCCGCGCCCTCATCTCGATGATCGCGCCCAACGCGCGCCTGGCCGTCGGCTACCGCCGTGCGCCGCGCGACCGGTTCAACTACAAGAAGATCGACTACAACCTCCAGCAGGAGGTCTTCGAGTTCGGACTGGCCGACCGGCCCGCGAAGTACTGCGCGACGTTCGGGCAATGGATCATCGCCCGGATCGAGGACCAGTCGGGCAACGAGTATCCCTACGTCTACGAGTCCCTCGAGGGCGGCCGCGAGCGGTGGTTCACCCTGGAGGTCGGCGACGAGGAGGCCACGCTGGTGGTCCATCTCCCGCGGCGCAAGCTGCCCGAGATCGGCTACTTCGACCTCCATGCCGGCCACCTGCTGGGCCAGGTGGCCAACACCACCGACCTGCGCGCGCTGGCGCGCGTGCCGGCCAACGCGCTCGACTACCCCGAAGTGGCCGAGATGCGACTGCTGGTGCCCGCCAAGGGCGGGGGCGACGGACACGCGGGCGGCGACGCCGGCAGTGGCCGCAGTGCTGACCCGGATCGCTTCGCCGCCGGCGGAGCCTCGATCCTGAACCGCCAGTACGCCCGGGCGGCGGTGAGCCTGCGCACGCGCGATCGGCTCGTCACGGTGGTGGACCTGCGCTCGTTCCTGCGGTCGCTCGACAGCCGCATCCAGCGCGTCGCCACGCGCCCGGTGGGGCTGCAGCGCGAGGGACGCACGGTTTCCGGCGTGCGGCTGGAGGCTTACTTCGATCCGGCCGCGAAGCTGACCGAGCACGAGCAGGCGGCGGTGTGCCGGCTGGCGACGCGCAAGATCGAGCAGTTGACCCCGGTGGGGCTCTACGCCGAAGTCCACCCGGCCGGCGGCGAGGGAGGAGGGT
>CAZZIF010000126.1:4708-10539 GCA_964654025.1 uncultured bacterium | reverse complement strand
CGTGACATGACCTCGAGCGGCGAGCCCGCCAGCAGCGACACGTCTGGCAGCGGACCAGGAAACGAGGCGTCTACCCGCGGGAGGGCATCAGACGGAAGTCTCAAAAGGCGAAGAAAATAGGCCCGCATCGGAACGAAGACTCTTGACGTGGACCGGTCATCTGAGCCAGAATCAGCACTCTTTATGCGTCCCCATCGTCTAGCCTGGCCTAGGACACCGCCCTTTCACGGCGGCAACACGGGTTCAAATCCCGTTGGGGACGCCAACCTTTCCTCTTGATGTCGTTCCATCTCGTTCCATCTCGTTCCATCTCGGTTCATCTAGTTCCAGGTCGTTCCATCTCGTTCCATCTCGGTCCTGGCCGGTCCAGGCCGGTCCATCCCCTTCCATCTCCTTGAGGCGGCCGAGTCTCTGAAAGCCTTGTGCATCGGACATCACGTGGATCGAGATGCACAATCTTCTGCTGTCGGCCGGCGGCAGGCGTCGGCCAGCAGCAAGCGGAGGTTGGCGGGCAGGTGCAGCCCGTTTTTGGCAAAGCCCTCTACTGGCTCAGGTAGGCCGCTAGGAGTTCGATGGCTGCCTCGATGTCCTTCGTGTGCGCGGTCTCATTGACCGAGTGCACGTAGCGTAGCGGGATCGAAAGCCCCACCGTCCGAGCCCCGCCCTTGGCGCGCTGCATGGGGCCAGTGTCGGTGCCACCGCGCGGCATGATCTCGAGCTGGTGGGCGATACCGTGTTTCTCGGCCAGGTCACGGAACTCGCGGACGAGCCGCGTATCCGAGATCGAAGCCGAGTCCATGATCTTGATGGCGACGCCCTCTCCGAGACGGGTGACATAGCTGGCCTCGTCGCTCTCCGGAACGTCGACCGCCAAGGTGACATCGAGGGCGATGCCCACGTCCGGATCAATCACATAGGAAGACGTGAACGCGCCACGCAAACCGACTTCTTCCTGGACGGTACCGACGGCGTAGATGTCGTGCCGGTGCTTCTTCACGCGGCGCAGGGCTTCGATCATGACGTAGACGCCCACGCGATCGTCCAGCGCTTTGCAGTTCACACAATGACCGATTCGCGTGAACGAGCGGTCCCAGATCACGCGATCGCCGATGTCGACCCGTTCCTTGACCTCATCACCCGTGAGGCCGAGGTCTACGTAGAAGTCGCTGACGCGCAATTCCTTCTTGCGTTCTTCAGCGGTTTGGATGTGAATCGGCTTGCCGGAGACACACAAGAGCCCCTTGAGCTTCTTCTCTCCCTTGCCCAGGACCATCACGCGCTGAGAAACCATCGTGCGCGGGTCGAAGCCCCCAGCCGGCACCAATCGGAGGAATCCACGGCTGTCGATATGGGACACCAGAAAGCCGATCTCGTCCATGTGGGCCGCGATCATGATGGTTTGGCGTCCCGCACGCTTGCCTTTGGCCTTCTTGATGCCGATCACGTTACCGAGCGGGTCGCGCTCCACCGACCCGCAGAGAGGCTTCAGTTCCTCCTCGACGATGTCGGCGATCTCATACTCACACCCGCTTCCCCCAAAGGCTTCACACAGCTTCCTGAGCAGCTTCATGGCGAACCTCCCTGCAGATGGCTTCTTGCGCCCCAATGGGCTGCGATCAGTGCTCTCCAGGGTACGCACTGGGTCGCGTCCTGTCCAGTGCAAGCGCCGGAGTCCCGTGCCGGGGTTCGGTGCCGGGGTTCGGTGCCGGCATTTGGTGCCGGCGTTTGGCGCCGGCGTTTGGTGCCGGCGTTTGGTGCCGGCGTTTGGTGCCGGCGTTTGGTGCCGGAGTCCATCGCCGGAGTTGCGTCGCTGCGTTGGGCGGCGGGTTCGGTGCCGGAGTTCAGTGCCGCAATGTCGGTTTCGGGGAACGCCGGGGGCCCCCGGATTGTGGCTGGTTTGGCTGCCCGTGATCCGGCAGAGGTCGCCACCCGTGCCATGGAACGTCTCGCACCAGGCTTGGAGATCACCCGGCGCCGGCAATCCATCGCCAGCAACCCTGCGCCGGCAATCCGGCTGACGCTGGCGTCCGCCCGACGGTTAGCGGCGTCGTTGGCGCGGGCACCCCGGCGGCGGCAACCTGGCGCTGGCAACCTGAGGCTGGTGGATCACACCGAGGATCACACATTAGATTTGACTTCCGCCGGTGAACGGAGAACTCTGGTTACCCTGCAGGTGGTTGCGAACTCCAGCCGGTCTCCAGCCGGTCTCCAGCCGGTCTCCCACCGGCTTGGGTGGTACGGATCATGGCGAGGCCTAGGAGTCAAGGCGAGGCCTAGGAGTCAAGGCGAGGCCTAGGAGGCGTGTGTGGCCGAGAAGGTGCGCATTGGGCGCCGGCTCGACAAGTACCGGATCGAAGGCAAGCTGGCCGAAGGGCCCTATGCCTCGGTGTACCGTGCTTACGACACGATCGAGGGCATCCGGGTGGCCCTCAAGATTCCTCATCCTCACCTGCTTGATGAGGCCTTCTTGGCCGAGTTCCGCCGTGAGGTCCGCCTGGCCAGTCAGCTCGATCACGATCACGTGCTACCGATCAAGAACGCGGGTTTCATCGACAAACTTTTCGTGATCGCGATGCCTCTCGGCGAACGGAGTCTGGCCGATCGGTTGAAAGGCCGCTTGTCATTTGTCGCGGCGATCGAACTGGGGCAGATGGCGATCGAAGCGGTGGCGCATGCCCACCGCAAACGTATCCTGCACTGCGACATCAAGCCGGAGAACTTCATCCTCTTTCCGGGAGGCAGACTGCGGCTAAGCGACTTCGGAATTGCCCGGATGGCCCTGCGCCGCACCGAGGCTTCCGGCTCGGGTACGATCGGATACATGTCTCCCGAACAAGCTTTGGGGCATCCGTCCTACCGCTCCGACGTCTTCTCGCTTGGTCTGCTCCTCTACCGCATGCTCACGGGTCGGCTGCCGCAGTGGCCCTTCGATTGGCCGCCGCCAGGCTATGATCGCCTGCGCGGGCGCGTACACCCGGACTTGATCGACTTGCTCAAACGCTCCCTGGCTCTGCGCCCGGAGAAGCGCTATGCCGACGCGGACCTTCTGCTGAGACGGTTTCGGACGATCCGTCCCAAGGTGCTGCGGTATGCAACCCTGCAGAAGCGTCGTTCGCAGAAGCAGCATCAGACTCAGGACTGGCAAGAGATCCGGCGCCGCCAGTTCCAGCGCCAGTATGGCAGGTTGCTCGAGACCCGGTACGCGTGCAGCAAGTGCGGAGGACCGGTTGCCGAAAGCATGCGTTACTGCCCGTGGTGTAAGGCTCCTCGCG
This sequence comes from uncultured bacterium, assembly GCA_964654025.1. Lineage (GTDB taxonomy): Bacteria > Eisenbacteria > RBG-16-71-46 > CAIMUX01 > WJJG01 > CAYQJL01. Next base: position 7,267 of record CAZZIF010000126.1, on the reverse strand, counting down.
CCAAGCACCGGGACGAGACCAGCTATCCCGCGCAATGCCCTCGTTGTGGACGGGGCGTCAAGCTTGACTGGAAGTACTGTCCCTGGTGTTACGGGGCTGGCATCGGTCCGGTGAGCGAACGCACCTACACCGACCGGCGATATTCGGCGCGATGTACCAATCGACGCTGTCCACGCGGTGATCTCATGCCCTTCATGCGCTACTGCCCTTGGTGCAATCGCGCGATCCGAAAACGGTGGCCGATTGAAGGCCACTCCGAGCGCTGCCCGTCCTGCGGCTGGGGAGTTGTGCGCTCGTTCTGGAACTACTGCCCCTGGTGCGGGAAAGGGATCGAGAAAGGATGAGTCCCCGGTCCGTTCCCAAGACGCTTGGCGCGCCGTTCCTCGTCTACGCGGGGGAGACGCCTGTGCCCCTGTGGTGGCGGACCGGCGACGGGGAGGTCGCCGCCGCTTCGCTGGCTGCTCCTGGCCGCACAGACGTCAATGAAGATGCTTTCGCAGTTTTCCCGTTGGCGGGCGCGCTCGTGCTGGTCGTCGTCGACGGTGTGGGCGGATCGTCCGAAGCCGCCGAGGCCGCGCGAATCTTGCTCGAGGAGCTTGCGCACTCGCTCACCCCGGCAGAAGGAGACGCGGCGGAGAACCTGGAGAGTGGTCCCGATTCTCTGCGTGGCCGGATCCTTGACGCCCTGGAGAGGGCGAACGCACGCCTACTGTCCGAGTACCGGGATGCCGCCGCCGTCGTTGCCATCGCGGTGGTGGCCAGTGGTCGGATGCGCACGATTCACGTTGGGGATGCGGCCGTACTGCTCTGCGGCCAACGCGGAAAGCTCAAGTACCAGACCACGGCACACTCGCCGGTGGGATTCGCTCTCGAGGCGGGCTGGATCGGCGAGCGCGAGGCCCTGGCGCACGAGGACCGGCATCTGATCTCGAATGCGGTGGGTTCCCGCGACATGCGCATCGAAATTGGCCCCTGGATCTCGATGGCCCGGCGTGACCGAGTACTGCTGGCCAGCGACGGTTTGCTCGACAATCTCTCCCTCGATGAGACGATCGAGGCGTGCCGCTGCGGCCCCTTGGGGAAGGCAGCGCGCCATCTCGTCGAATGGGGACGTCGGCGGATGGAGAGGCCGACCGAAGGCAAGCCCTCGAAGCCCGACGATCTCACCCTGATCCTCTATTCGCAAGCATCTGGCCGCCCGTAGAACCGCCCGTCGCGTGACCGGCCGCCGCGGCCGACCGGGGCGACTGGCGGGAGCGGCCGACCGGGGCGACTGGCGGGAGCGGCCGACCGGGGCGGCTGGCGGGAGCGGCCGACCGGGGCGCAGCACGCACCGCGTGGGCAAACTCGAGCAGTGGGACTGTGAGAGCAAACTCGAATCGTGGCCCTGCGGGGGCAAAGCCGAGTTGTGAGGCTGTGAGAGCGGACTCGAGTCGTGGGCCTGCGGGGGCAAAGCCGAGTCGTGCGAGTCTGAGAGCGAAGTGTGGACGGCAGGAAGGTCGTCTCCAGACTGGTTGTTGCGGTTAGGAGGTTAGCACGCCCTCGATTCGCTGCCGCAGCTGTCCCGCCGGCAGGGCGCCTTGGATCCGGCCTACCTCTTTGCCGTCCCGAAAGAAGACCAATGTGGGGATGGCCCGGACACCGTAGCGTTGTGCCAGTGAGCGGTGGTCATCGACGTTGAGCTTCACGATATGTATGCGTTCATCGTATTCAGGTCCCACTTGCTCGAGCGTCTTGCCCATCGTGCGACAGGGACCGCACCAGGGAGCCCAGAAGTCGACCAGCACGACACGGTCGGAAGCGAGGACCTCCTGCGCGAACGCCTCGGTGGTGACCGCCGCCACGTGGGAGGGGCCTGCGGTACCGGCGCCCAGTAGGCCGCGAGCCTCGAAGGCCTCGTAGAACTTGACACCGATCACCATCAGGGCGAAGAGAGCTACTAGGCCCAAGACGGCAGGTCCATAGGGGAATCTCTGCGTGGGGCGCTCGGCACGGGATGGGAAGGCGTATGGCGATCCAGTTCCGGGCCAGGTACTCGATTCTCTGCTGGCGTCATACTTGTCGTACACGATGCCGCAACGAGGGCATTCGAACTCGGGGCAAAGATCATCAGGCTGACGTTCGTAGTTGCACTTTGGACAGATCCTGCTCATCAGGGAACCTCCTATACACGCTTTTCGGCTCAGACACGGCACGTCTTGAGCGGGGCGATGTCCTGGCACGCCCATCATGGCCCGGGGTTTGCATCGAAGGTGTGCAACGAAGAGATCCGATCAGATCCGATCAGGGCCGATCAGTTGTCATCGATGGGCGCTACGAATACATGACACGATCGCTTAGCCGGAGCCGTGGCGCATCAAGGGAGCCGCAGCGGTGGTGCATCAAGGGAGCCGGAGCGGTGGCGCGGCTAGGCCGTTGGATCGGGGGTGTGGTGAGATGCCGAACGCTTTGGGCTGTTCATACGTCTCCTCAAAGTACTTCTGCAGCTGCAAGAGAGCATCTGTAGCTGCAAGAGAGCATCTGTAGCTGCAAGAGAGCATCTGTAGCTGCAAGAGAGCA
>CAZZIF010000126.1:3071-4608 GCA_964654025.1 uncultured bacterium | reverse complement strand
TCTGCAGCTGCAAGAGAGCATCTGCAGCTGCAAGAGAGCATCTGTAGCTGCCATCGGGACTGGCCAGAGGATGGAGGGTTGTCGTGAGTACCTGGAGTAGGGCATCGGTGCATTGGATAGGCGCGCGGGAGACGCAGCCGGTAAGAGCAGAGGTGTCCCTCGGTGTTGATGATTGCTCTTGGACACCCTGGTTCCTTCTTGTGGTGGTCGCAGGGTTGCTCGCTGCGCTCGGCACGACGCCTGTTGTTCGGGCCGGCGAGGTAGTCGAGACCGAGGTAGTCGAGACCGAGGTCGTCGAGATTGACGGCGTCGTTTACGTACGTAACCCAGCAGTGCCTCCCGAAGGCGTAGTAACGATGGAGCTCCGAGAGCGCTGGCGCGTGGGAGCCGAAAGGGAGGACCTGCTGCTGGGCGTCGTGACCGAGGCTGCATCCGATGACGACGGCAGGGTCTATCTCGTCGACCGTCAGCTCTCGGAAATCCACGTTCTCGAGCCCGATGGCACCTACCTTCGTTCGATCGGTTCCCAGGGCGAAGCGCCCGGGGAGGTGTCCCAGCTGGGAGGCATGGTCCTCATGCCCGATGGGTTGATTGGGATGATCCAGAGATTCCCAGGCAGGATCGTGATGCTTGATTCGAACGGCGTTCCCGCCGGTTCGCTCGTGCCGCGTGATCTGGAGGCGAAAAACGGGGGATTCAGCTCCCTCAGCTCGGCAGCCTGCCGGGCCGGCCGCCTGGTGCTCGGTGGCGCCAGGATGCTGCGCACGGGAGGTCGATTCCAACGCCGCGAATTCGTCCGCTTCTACGAAACCGACGGCACACCCCTTGCGGCCATCTTCGAGAGCGAGACCGAACCCGATTTCGCCAATGTCGAATGGGTCGAGAAAGACAACTACTCGATTGCTCGCGGAGGGCTGTGGGCGCTGGATCCACAGGGACGCGTCTACGCAGCGAGTTTTCGAGACCGCTACGCCGTGGAGGTTCACGATGCCGCCGGAGGACTGGAGCGGATCATCGAGCGCGAGTACTCGCCTTACAAGCGGACGCCGGACGAGAAGGCGGAAGTCGGCCGGGGCATGCCCTTCGTCGTCAACGGGCGGCGCGCCGAAGTCGAGATCCACGCGGAAGACTACGCTCCCTGCATCAGCCGCCTCTTCATCGGGCCGGACGGATGGTTGTGGGTGGCCACCGCCCACAGTTACCGCAATCAGCCCGAGGGCGTTTTCGCCACCATCGATCTCTTCGATCCCGAAGGTCAGTTCCGTAGGCAGGTCGCACTCCGCTGCCGAGGCAATCCGAGGCAGGATCGATTGCTGATGCTGGATAGTCAGCAGTTCCTTCTGATCCGCAACTTCGAAGATGCCGCACGCTCGATGCGCGCAGGCAGCGGGGGCGATGATGAGGGCGATGAGGAGGAACCGGCCGAACAGGATGTGCCCTTGGAGATCATTCTCTACGACGCACCGACGCTCCGGTAGGCTGTCCGGTAGGCTGTCCGGTAGGCTGTCCGGTAGGCTGTCCGGTAGGCTGTCCGGTA
>CAZZIF010000126.1:0-2971 GCA_964654025.1 uncultured bacterium | reverse complement strand
GCCTGTCCAAAAGCGGAATGCGCCTATTGCCCGCCGCGAGATGCGATCGCGGGCAGAGGGTCAGCTAGAATCCGACGCAAAGGTTGTCCATTTTCTTGCTTGCTGAGTTGCTCGATCTCTTTCGGGCAGACCTTGTGGCGGACCTCGTGGTCCTCCAGTGGCTGATCCTGAATGGGGTTGCATACATAGGCCAAGCTGTAGCGCCAAGGACTACAGTGTCTATGGGCGATCACCGAATAGTCGGGTTCGCTCCGCAGGACTCCGAGCAACGCAGCATGGAACTGACCGTGCCCTCTTGTCAGCCCTGACAAGCCTCCGATACTCCGATACGCCGCGGTTCCGTCCGGTAGGTCTGATAGGCCGCCGGAGGCGTCAGCAGCGTCAGCGTTGTCAGCACCCCCAGAGGCGTCTACGCCGTCAGCGACGCTGGCGGCGCGATTCCTAGTTCTGCAGCAAAGCGTCTGGGTGCCCATCATGCAGCTTCTCGCGCGCAGCTCGCGCATCGACTTCGGAGCGGGAATCCGAGTGGGAAGCCGAGCGGGAATCCGAGCGGGAATCCGAGTGGGAATCCGAGCGGGGATCGTAGCGGGGATCGTAGCGGGAATCCGAGCCGGGATCCAGGTGGGGGGATCCAGGTCTTTCGGTAGCGAAGATGCGAGATCTCGCGCCGACATGGGATCGCTGGACAGACGGCGCTGAATGCTTCAGCCAGAACTTCAGCCAGCGGAGCTTCAGCCAGAACTTCAGCCAGAGCTTCAGCCAGCGGAGCTTCAGCCAGAGCGGCCGGTGCTCGCAGTTTTGGCACACATGGCAAGCGTTCGTGGCGAATAGCCGCCAGGCTGCGCGCTGATTCCAGCCAGGCCGAAGTTCGCCAGCCGCGCGGTCCGAGACCGGCTGGCACGCGCAGAAGAGCAGCTGGGGCTGCTTACGGCTTGGCCTGTACCGGGCGACGCGGGCATTCAACCGTTGCTTAGGAGCCGCGGTGGCGGGTGACCTTGGGCTGTGCGGACCGCGATGTTCAATCGGCTTTCCTTAGCTTTTTCTTTCTGGATAGAGATTGTGTCGGGTTCCGGGGACGGACGTGCAGGGGACGGATCGAAGCGACGAAGCTAGGACAGAATCGAAAGCAAGCTCGGGGTGCCATAGCCGTGCGAATCCGTGGGTGGGCATGGAAGCCCAGCGGCCGATAGAAGCCGGCCCGCAGGTGCAGTCGCGGGAACCCCGTGTCAGACGGTGGGTTGAAGCCACCAAACCCATGACGGCGAGGCCTCCCGTTAGGAAGCCGAGTGGCCAAGACGTCAGTTGCGGAGGCGATATGCGTGTGCTCTGCGTGCTGACACTATGTATCTTGGCGGTGTCGTCCGTCGGCAGCGCGAGTTCCGAGGCGTCCATAGTTCCCGGCGAGATGTTGTTGCAAGTGAACCCCGGAGTGAACCCCGGAGTGAACCCCGGAGTGAGCCCCGGAGTGAGCCCCGGAGTGAGCCCCGGAGTGAGCCCCGGAGTCAGTCCTGGAGTGAGTCCCAGCGCGGGCCTCGATCTGGATTCCCGCATTAGCCCCAGCGTGGCGCCCGAGGTGGAGTACGGCCGCACGGAAGTGCAGTCTATCAGCGCTCGAATTCCCGGGGTCGATCTCGTTCCCATCAAGCTCCTGAGTGCCCGCATGGGCATCTGGCTGGTGCGCTACCAAAGCCCTTCACTTAGTGCCGAGGAAGTTCTGACGGCGGTCCGCGGGGAGGTCGGTTACCAAGCCGCCCAGTTCAACCACCGCGTGACGCTGCGTGAGGTGCACCCGAACGATCCCTACTTCGACCTGCAGTGGAGCCTCGAAAATCTGGGCCAGACTGGCGGCATTCCGGGCGTGGACATCGGTGCTCCCGAGGCGTGGGCGATGTCGCGCGGACAGCGTACGGCGTTGGGCGACACGATCGTGGTGGCGATCATCGACTCGGGAACCGAGCTAGCGCATCCGGATCTACACTTCTGGAAGAATCACCTCGAGGTCCCGAACAACGGGATCGACGACGACGGCAATGGTTACGTGGACGACTACGACGGATGGAACGCATACCTGAGCCAGGGCGAGCTGCCTTCGGGCAGCCACGGCGCCCACGTTACCGGGATTGCAGCCGCGCGGGGCAGTAATGGCGTCGGTGTTTGCGGCGTTGGTTGGGGTACGGCTGTAATGCCGGTAGCCGGGGCGTCGGAGACCGAAGCGGTCGTGATCGAGGCCTACGGCTACGTGCTCGAGATGCGGGCACTCCACAACGAGACCGGAGGGGCCAAGGGCGCCTTCGTGGTGGCCACCAACGCGTCTTTTGGCGTCGATCTCGGTGACCCCGCGGATTTCCCCCTATGGTGCGGCATTTACGATACCCTGGGTGAGGTCGGCATCCTGAGTGTGGGGGCGACTGCCAACGAAGACTGGAACATCGACGAAGTGGGCGATGTGCCCACCGCCTGCTCCAGCGACTACCTGATCAGCGTGACAAATACCAATCACTACGGGGTCAAAGTGGGTACAGCCGGCTACGGCGCTACGACGATCGATCTTGGAGCACCAGGGACGAGTATCTACTCCGCCTGTGTGGGTGAGGCCTACTGCTACAAGTCGGGGACCTCGATGGCGGCGCCGCACGTGACCGGGGCCATCGCATTGCTGTGGTCGCACGCTGCCGAAGAGTACCTCATACAGTACCGCAGCTCGCCAGGAGCGGCCGTATTGCAGATGAAGGAGTACATTCTCGAGGGCGTTGATCCGGTGCAATCGCTGGCGAACATCACCGTCTCAGGAGGACGATTGAATGTGGCCGGGGCTCTGGCGCTCATGCCACAAACCACCTCGTCCGTGCTCTCTGAAGAGGCTGTTGGCACCGAGATTCCGAGCATGCTTGCTCTGACGGCCAATCCCGCTATCGGAATCGCACACTTGCAGTTCGACCGATCGAGCGTGGTGTCTCCCGACGGGGGAGCG
>CAZZIF010000125.1:0-10661 GCA_964654025.1 uncultured bacterium | reverse complement strand
GCAGAGCTGCGGCGTCGTGCTGCCATGATCGGGATCCTGGCCCGAAGGATCGGCGCGGCTCGGCCGGAGGCAACTGGGAGATTCGAGATAGCCCAATGACCGAAGTCATCGCGGGGTTGGAAAACCTCTTGAAGGAGATTGACGCGTGAGCCCGCGCCGCCAAGGTCGTGACGATATTCCCGAACCACAGGGGGCACACTCGCCGGCCAAGAAGGCCGCCGGATACGGCGATCTGCTCGGAAACATCGCCGGTTTGCTCGACGAGGCGCGGCGAACCTCGGCTAGGGCCGTCAACGCGCTGATGACGGCGACCTACTGGGAGATCGGCCGACGGATCGTCGAATTCGAGCAGGGGGGTGAGCCCCGCGCCGCTTACGGTGCGCGGATGCTGGAGCGGCTCTCCGGCGATCTCACCACGCGCTTCGGGCGGGGCTTCTCGCCCGACAACCTCGAGAACATGCGCAGGTTCTATCTCGCCTATGTGTCGGTCGAGACATCCGAGACGGCGTCTCGGGAATCGGAAGACCGGAAATCCGAGACAGCGTCTCGGAAATCGGGAGTGACGCGTGCATCCCGGAAACAGCAGACGGCACCTGCGACTTCGCGTCTCACCCACCTGGCCGCTCGATTCCCGTTGCCATGGTCCGCCTATGTGCGCCTGCTCTCGCTGAAGAGCGACGAGGCTCGCCACTTCTACGAGGCCGAGGCCCTGCGCGGCGGCTGGTCGGTTCGCCAGCTTGATCGCCAGATCAACAGCCAGTTCTACGAGCGGACCGCCCTGTCGAGGAACAAGGCTGCGATGTTGGAGAAGGGAGCGCAGGCTCTGCCGGACGATGCCGTAAGTCCTGAGGAGGAGATCAAGGATCCCTACGTGCTCGAGTTCCTGGGCCTCAAGGACGAGTACTCCGAGAGCGATCTGGAGGATGCCCTCACCCGGCACCTGGAGGCGTTTCTGTTGGAGCTTGGGGGCGACTTCTGTTTCGTCGGCCGCCAGAGGCGTCTGCGGATCGGCGACGAGTGGTTTCGCGTGGATCTGATCTTCTTCCATCGTAGCCTGCGCTGCCTGGTGCTCATTGACCTGAAGCTCGGCCGGTTCACCCACGCCGACGCCGGCCAGATGCACGTGTACCTCAACTACGCGGCCGAACGCTGGACCCGAGCCGACGAGAACCCGCCCGTGGGCCTGATCCTCTGTGCGCAGAAGAATGATGCCCTGGCCCGCTACGCGCTCGACAACCTGCCGAACAAGGTCCTCGCCGCCGAGTACCGCACGGCGCTGCCCGACGAGAAGCTCCTCGCCGCGGAGATCGCGGAGACGCGGCGGCGGTTGGAGGGGCGGGGGAAGCGAGGAGGAGGGAAGCGAGGAGGAGGGAAGCGATGAGGAGGGAAGCGATGAGGATGCGACGGCGCGGGCGGTGATCTTCTCGCAGATGGTGGACGATCCCTCGTTCCGTCCGGAGCTGTTCGATCCCGATTAGCTTCCCGCCTTGAGCGTCAGAGCAAGGCCATCTCGAACTCCGCAGCCACCCTGCCGCCGGCCTAATCGCCGGGCTAATCGGACATGGCCGCGCAGGTCTTCAAGGACCCGTACTTGTTCGACTTCCTTGGGGACAGCCGCCCCTCGCCGCGAACGAGAGATCGAGCAAGCGCTTGTGAATCACATCCAGCGCACCTCGGGACGCTGAGCCGAAGCGGCCATCCTTGCCTGGGGCACGCGCTGGAGACAGTCGTGTGTCTCGAGCTGGAGCGGCGCGGCTACGAGATCGCCTACGTGCGCACCAAGAACGACTGCGAAGTCGACTTTCTGGCGCAGGGGCCGGGGCTGCCGGCGCTCCTGATGCAGGTGTGCCTGGATATCAGCGATGCGGCCACGCGCGACCGCGAACTGCGCGCGTTGGAAGCAGCAGCCAAGGAGCACCCGCGAGCCACGCCCGTGCTGCTGACGCTGGAGTCGATCCCACCGGCGGTGGAGATGCCGGGGCGGGTGAAGTGGGTGACCGCGGCAGATCGCGCGTCAGATCGCGCCCGTCCTTCTTCGTTGCATGATCAGCTCTTGACGTTACTGTCCTGCTGTCTGCTTCCACGCTACCGGTGGCAATGGTAGCATGGCACAGGCACGGAGCAGAACCCGACCGATGAGGCAGCCAACGATCTTCTGCAGCGGATGGTCTTTCCTGTAGATCACCTTGATTCGGCCAAGCGGTATCGATGCAGATGATGTCTCAGATGATGTCCCAGAGACGGAGTGAGGAGATCCGATGCGAAAAGCCGTGTTCTTGACAGGATTGCTGCTGTTGGTAGCGCCGCAATGCGCCTGGTCGGCGGATGGCAAACTGGACGAAGCGAAGAAGGAAGTCCGTGAGGAGGACGACGACATCTCAACTCTCGAGTTTCTCGAGGGCCTGTATCTCTTTGCCAAAATCGTCTTGGCACCTTACGTGCTTGCGCATGCGTATCTGGATGAGAGCCCAGCCTGGTTTGTCGACTATCCGTACAGCAATGGCAACCTGGGCAACATGATCGCGGCCAAAACGAAACCGGCCGGATGTCGCAATGAGTCATTCCAGGTACGACTCGAACACGGCTGGGAACACGAAAGGGTGCGGCGCTATACCGGTCGCGTCCTGGCGGAGTGGGCCAATGGAGTTGGCACCAGCATGACCGGCAGTTGGCTGAGCGAGAGATCAACGGATGGGCAAAGGGACAATCTCAGCTTCGTGGAACCCCACGTCCAACTCCGATACGTTCAAGGCACGGGCGTGCAGCTGCGCATCGGCGGCGGTCCCATCGTTATGTTCGACAGTGAGCAGACAGATGTCGGCTACAGCTTCTCGAATGAAGCCGAGATCTTTCCTGGTTCACAATTGATTATCTCGCCGGGAATCTCGGCCGGTCGCATTCACGGCACCGGGATTGTTCAGTGGCGAATTGCCGTCGGCTACATCATTGAACGCTGGGAAGTCTATGCCGGTTATGACGACCGTCGGATAGGGAGCGTGTCCTTCCGCAGCCTTTCATCCGGCGTGCGTGTCTGGTTCTAGCCTTGCATTTCCCCCCTCCGGCTGGCATCATCTTCTAATGGTCGAATGAGCTAACTTACGATATTCGGGACGATTCCAGGGTGTGTACACGATGGGGGCTGGCCTAGAGGGATCCGTACGTCCATTCACCCAGGAAGGCTTCCACGACGCCTTCCGGCAGGATTTGCTACAGGCCCAAAACCACGTCTTGATCCTCTCGCCCTTCCTCGCCGTTCGTCGCGCCATGAGCTACTACGCACACCTGCAGGATGCTGTCCGGCGGGGCTGCCGACTCGACATCTGCACCAAGCCGCAGCGCGAACTCGACGGTGACCTACGGGAGGAGTACCCGCGCGTCGTGACCGCCCTCCAGCATATCGGCGCCGCGGTCCACCTGCGCCCGGCGATGCACGAGAAGATCGCGATCCTCGACGACGACATCCTGTGGTCGGGCAGTCTCAACATCCTCTCGCACAACCGGACCAGCGAGTCGATGTTGCGATTCACGCTGCCGACCCTCATTCAGACGGTGCTCGAGGGGCTCCAGCTCGACTTCCTCCCCGGGGCCACGTGCGATGGGGAGCCGGGTCAGCCGCAGGCGGGTGCGGACCGGGAGGGACGCGATGGGGCAGGCGATGGAACAGGCGATGGAACAGATGCCGCCGGCCGGGCATGCCCCGAATGCGGGGCGCCCATGGTCTACTACGCTGACTCGACGATGTGGATTTGCTCCCAGAGCCCCAAGTGCGCGGGGTTCGATCTGGTCGAGCAGGCGGAGTCCAGCACCCAGGCGGCCAGCGGGGTTGCGGAGCGGTCCGATCTCGACCCCGGTGCCAGGAACCAGGACCTGCTGCCGGACTTCTCCTGCCCGCACTGCGGCCACCGGGTGCGCGTGCGCCGCGGCGTGCGCACCCGCATCGCCTGCTCGAATCCCGACTGCGACTTCCGCATGGATCCGCAGCTCTCGATGTGGTTGCTCAAGGCGCTGCGCCATCAAGGAGGGACACGTCCCACATGCTAAGGCCGATCTCGATCGCCGAACACGTCAAGCAAGGTTACCGCAGCTACATGAAGACGACCTTCCCGGTCGCCGACGAGAAGCTGCGCGCCCAGATCCACGAGTTCCTGAACGAGGAGGGCCTGCTGTGGCGGGGACCGTATCTTTCCCTCCAGCGGCCCTACGCGCGCACTGCCAAGACCCTCGCTGAGCAGAAAGATGCGCTTGGCCTTCACGAGAAGCTCTTGAGCGCGGGAACGGGCAACGGCGCCGGCCGAAGCCCCGGGGCGGTCCCCTTCGGGCAATGGCGGCTCTTCACCCACCAGCATGAGGCGCTCGAGCAGATCCTCGCCGGAGAGAACACGATCGTCTCGAGCGGCACCGGATCGGGCAAGACCGAGGCCTTCTTTCTGCCGATCGTCAACTACTGCCTCAAGAAGCCGGGGCCGGGGATCAAGGCGCTGATCCTCTATCCGATGAACGCGCTGGCCAACGACCAGTACCAGCGCTTCGCCAAGTATCTGGCCGGCACCGGCGTCACCTTCGCGCGCTACACGGGCGACACCCCCGAAGACGAGCAGAGCGCGGTCCGCGGCGACAAGGAGCTGCGGCCCAAGGACCTGTGCCCCGAAGCCCTCTGGTACCGCAAGGAGATCCGCGATCCGGCCACCAAGCCCAACATCCTGATGACCAACTACTCGATGCTCGAGTACCTGCTCCTGCGCAAGCAGGACCGGATCCTCTTCGACGAGGATCTCCGCTTCCTGGTGCTCGATGAGGTGCACACCTACAGCGGGGCGAGGGGCATCGAGGTGGCCTGCCTGATCCGCCGGCTCAAAGAGCACGTCGGCAAACTCGACGGAAAACTCCTGTGCATCGGCACCAGCGCCACGGTCAAGGGCGAGACCACCGGGCCGGTGGCCGAGTTCGCCACCGAGCTTTTCGGCGAGACATTTCACCCTGACCAGGTGACGACCGAGATCTACGAGCAGCCCGCCCCGCCCGGCGAACTCTACGTGCCCGCGTCGCCCTCGATCGAGCAACACGAACTCAGCGACCTTCACGATGTCACCGATTTCGACCGAGTGGCCGAGTTCTGCGCCACGCACATCGCATCCCCCGAGAAGGTCGCCGCGGTCCGCGCGCGCATCGAGGCGATGACGCCCGCGCCGACACCCGGTGCCGATGCGGCCGAGGAGTTCCACGCCCGCACCTGGAAGCTCAGCGAGTTCCTGGGCGAGCTCTTATCGCAGAACGCGCTGCTGCGGGCGATCGAGGAGCAGCTGCTCGAACCCCGCTCGCTCGATGATGTGACCGCCGCGCTGCGCGACAGCTCGCTCCGCCGTGGGGCCGACGAGACTTTCCTGCGCCGGGAGATCGAGGCCTACCTGCTCCTGGGGGCGCGGGCGCGCTTGCAGGGCCAGCCGCTCATTCGCCCGAAGGTCCACGTCTTCTGGCGCGGCCTGCAGGGCATGTACCGCTGCACGAACCCCGAGTGCGGGAGGCTCTACCGCGAGTTCATGGACACCTGCTCGGTGTGCCGGAGCGAGTGCTTGCCGGTCGATGTGTGTCGTCAGTGCGGGCAGGACTTCTACCACGGCTACGCGGCCGACCTTGGATCGGAGGAAGGGCTCAAAGACTTCGTCAAGCACAAGGGTACCAAGCGAAAGAAGTATGCGGCTCTGCCGAGCTCGGTGGTTCTGGTGGATGAGCCGCGCGGGGAGCAGGTGCCGATCCGCTTGACGCAAGAGCTTCGCGACGAGACCAACGAAGAGGCCGGTGGCGCCGAAGACGCCGTCGTGACAACCGAGGAAGCCCAGCACAACCAGGAGATCGAAGGCGCGCGCTACTGCCCCCACTGCGCGACGGTGATCATGAGCGGGACCGGGGCGTGCGCTTGCGGGGAGAGTGGCGCGCGGCTCATGCGGACCTACATCGGCAAGATGCACAAGTGCCCTGCCTGCTCGGGCCAGTACGGGGTGGGCCTCGAGGTGGTCACCTCCTTGCGCTCGGCGACGATGATCAGCATCAACATTCTCGTCGAAGGCATCTTCCAGAACCTGACCTCGTCCCAGCGGCGGATGCTCGTCTTCTGCGACAACCGCCAGGACACCGCCTTCCAGGCCGCCCATCTGAACAACAAGCACAGTCAGTTCGTGGGCCGCCAGCTCATCTACGAAGCCCTGAGCCTGGAGCACCGCGACGGCGCCGAGAGCGTGAGCTTCGAAAAACTCGTCCAGAAGGTCTACGAACGGCGCAGACATTACGAGATCTTCTGCCCCAAGGAGACCCGCGACGCCTCCGGCCAGACGGTCTACGAGGTGCGGGCCCCCCAGAACCCCGACGAGACCAAACAGGAGTACGAGGACATCCAGCTCGGCATCCTCGCCGAGATCGCCCGGCCGGGATCGAAGCGCGTGAGCTTGGAGGGCCTGGGACTTCTGGCGCTCGATTACGTGAGCGCGGACTCGGACGTCAAGGCCGCGGCCGCCGGAAACACGCGGCTTCAGCGGCGGCTGGGCCTGTCGGCCGGTGAGCTGGGCGAATTCCTGGCCACGATCCTCGATGAGATGCGCTGGCGCCGGGCGCTCTCACATCCCGCGTTGCTCGTGCCCCTCAAAGGTCGTCATCCCTTCGGCATCACCAGCCTGCCGGTGGGATTCATGGAGCAGGGGGGAGGGCCGTCGGGCGCCGGATACCAGACGGTCGGCTTCTTCTCGCGCAGCGGGGGGCTGACACTGCTCTTGAACTACGCGGAGAAGGTGACGGGCAAGGAGCAAGCGAAGGAAGCGCTCGAAGCCGCGCTCGATTTCCTCATCGAGGATGCCTACATCGTCCGCTGCGACATCGGAGACGCCAAGCACAGCCAGAACGTCTTCATGGTCAACTACGGCCGCTTGATGCTGCGCGTGCCCGAGCGCGTCTACCGCTGCGAGCGGTGCGGGTTCGTCGCCGCGCACAATGCCCGCGGCCGGTGTCCGCGCTGGCGGTGCGAGGGTAAGCTGGCCGGGTTCGAACCGCAGACGGCACAGAACTACTACAGCGAGACCTACCGCACCCGCGAGGCCTTCCGCATGATCGCCGGCGAGCACTCGGCGCAGCTCTCGAGCAAGCGGCGCATCGAGGTCGAGCGGGCGTTTCGGGAGAAGAGGTCGGACGTCTTGGTCTGCACCCCCACGATGGAGATGGGCGTCGACATCGGCGACCTGCCCACGGTCCTGATGCGCAACGTGCCGCCCGGGCCGGCCAACTACGCCCAGCGCAGCGGCCGCGCCGGCCGGCGCGACCGGGTGGCGCTGATCAACACCTTCGCCCTCTCCCGCGCGCACGACACCTACTTCTTCGACCATCCCCACGAGATGATCGCCGGTGAGATCGAGCCGCCCAAGTTCACGATCGAGAACGAGCGGATCCTGAAGCGTCAGATCAACTCCCTGATCCTGGAGAAGCTGGACTTCACCTTCGAGCGCACGCTCGGGGAGATGCTTCTCGAGGACGATACGCTGAACCTGACGCCCCTGAAGGAGGAACTCACCCGGCGCCGAAGCGACATCGTGACGGCCGTCCTGCAGGCCTTCAACAAGGACCGGCAGGAGGAGCGCAAGCGCGAGCAGCTGGCCTGGATCACCGAGGCGTCGGTGGGGGAGGTTCTGGACGGCTACGCCGACCAACTCACCCACGCCCTCAGCTACTGGCTGGATGAGCGGCGGCGGCTGACGGAGATGGGCGTCGAGCTTGCGCACGAAGAAATGAAGCTTGGCTCGCGCGACCCCAAGCGCGCCAAGGGCATCATGCAGCAGCGGGGCGTGCTGCTCGATCTGATCTCCCAGCTCGACCGCCAGTACCCGCTTTCCTATCTCTCCGAGCGCGGTTTCTTGCCTTCCTACGCCTTCCCGTCCGACTCGGCGCGCCTGGTGGCCAAGGAGGAGGCGAAGCAGCCCCTGTTCCGCAGCGCCGAGGTTGCGCTGGTCGAGTACGCCCCGGGCAACCACGTCTACATGGACGGCCGCCGCTACCAGATGCTGGGCCTGGACTTTCACCGCTCGGCGGTTCCCGACCTCAACCACAGCTACAAGCGCTGCCCGGTCTGTGATGTCATCACCACCGATGAAACCGCCTCGGTGTGCGAGCACTGCGGCCGTGAACTCGAGGAGGAGCGGCCCGCCCTTACGCCGACCTCCTACGTGGCCGAGCGGGCCGACGCCATCAGCGCCGACGAGGAGTACCGCCGCCGGGCCTACTACAAGACCCGGTCCTATCTGCTCTCGGATACCGCCTCGG
The DNA here is from genome assembly GCA_964654025.1 of uncultured bacterium. Classification (GTDB taxonomy): domain Bacteria; phylum Eisenbacteria; class RBG-16-71-46; order CAIMUX01; family WJJG01; genus CAYQJL01. The sequence continues at coordinate 2,363 of CAZZIF010000125.1, read as the reverse complement.
GCGATCCGAACCAGATCCCGGGCCTGCTCATGCACTATCACCGCCACGGCCAGGTGCTGGTCGTCAATGAAGGCCTCTACGACGACGGGGCCCGCGGCTTCCGGCTGTGCACCGAGTGCGGCTTCTGGCAGTCGCCGACGAGCAAGAAAAAGTTCGAGGATCACAAGCTCTTGCACAACCGGCGCAAGACCTGCGGCGGCCGGCCGAAGCGGTTCGACTTCACCCATCAGTTTCGCACCGACGTCCTGGTGCTGCGCTTCGAAGGTGCGGCGGGCTACATCCAGAGCCTACGCAACCGGCAGCTCGATGCGGCCGCCGCGGGCGAGCACGAGGCCGCGGCCGCCGCTGACGCCACCGGGGCCGGCGCCGGCACGAGCGAGCCCGCCGCCGGCGACCCCGACCGGGGAGCTGCCGGCCACGGCGCAGCCGCCACCGAACGCCGCCGTCACGCCACCGATCCGGCCGACGCCTTCTACGCCAGCCTCAAGGCGGCCCTGATCGATGCGGCCAACACGATCTCCCACGCCGAGGAGCGCGAGATCGGCGGCTTCCTGCGCACGATCGTGCGCGATCAGAGCGAGGAGCGAGACCTCATCCTCTACGACCGCGTCCCCGGCGGCGCCGGCTACGTGCGGGTCGTGGCCGATCGGATCGGGGAGGTCCTGCGCACCGCCCGCGGGCTCTTGGACGGCTGCACCTGCGAGCGCTCCTGCTACCGGTGCCTGCGCAGCTACTCGAACCAGTTCGAGCACGCCCTGCTCGACAAACGCACCATCATGCCCTTCCTGGACTACCTGCTGGCCATCAACGACCGCCGCGCTCTGGCCGAGCTCGAGCGGTTCGGCCCCGGCAGCCGGCCCTATTGCGGCGGCACGCCCAGCCTGTGGTTGCAGCGCAAGCTCCAGGCCTCGGGCGGACAAGTCCTGGCGGTGGCCGAGCGCATCGACGGGGAGGAGATCGCCGGGGCCGAGGCCTGGGCCGACTTCCTGGCCGGCCATGCCAAGAAGCACCCCGAGACGCGTCTGGCGCTGGCCTTGCGCGAGATCCCCGACCTCACGACGATGAGCGCCGGCAACTTCCTGGCGGTCAAGGCCCTGATGGACCTGCTCGAGGCCGGCATCGAGGTCTACCGGCTCGGGGCCGCTGCGGCGCCGCAGACGGGCTGGCAGCTGGCCTGGGGCGCCGGCGGTGAGGAGCCGATCGCCCTCGCCGGTCCCGACGGGCTCGTGCACTTCAGCCCCCGCCTCGAAGAGAGCCGGCTCTTCTACAACGACGACCCGCAGATCGTCACGCAGGCGGCGCGCGATATCGGTGCCCTCCTGGCCGGCGCCGAGCGCATCACGCCCGAGAGCCTGCGGCTCCCCGACCGCGAGGGCTACCGGCTCGAGGAGATCCGCGACGGCGACGCTGCCGTCAGCTACGAGAAGCTCTTCCGCGCCGAGCTGCGGGGCGCGCCGTGGGTGCGCGTTGTCGATCCCTACATCCGGGCCGAATACCAGGTGCGTAACCTCGAGGAGTTCGCCAACCAGGTGGGCCTGCCGCCCGGCGGCCGGGTGGAGCTGGTGACCATGTACCCGAAGGACGAACGCTACGGACTCGATGAGGAGGCCCGCGTGCGCGCTCGCCTCGAGCGGCTGCGCGACTACTGGGCGGGTGAGGAGTTGCACCTTACCTTCTCGTTCGATCCGACCATCCACGACCGCTACATCGAGACCGATGCCTGGCAGATCATCCTGGGCCGCGGGTTGGACATCTTCTACCCGCCCGAACCGGGGCCCGGCGGCGGCCTGACGCGCAAGGCGCGCCGGTGCACGATCGTCTACCTGCCCAAGGAGGGTTGACGCGACCATGACCAAGACGACCTTTGCCGTGGGCTCCCTGGTGCGCGCGCGCGGCCGCGAATGGGTGGTCCTGCCCGAGACGCGCGAGGGCCTCGTGATGGTGCGCCCGCTCGGGGGCACCGAAGACGAGGTGACCGGGACCCTGACGAGCCTCGAGGCGGTCGAACCGGCTACCTTCCCGCTGCCCAATCCCAAGGAGGTGGGCGATTACCGCTCCGGAAGGCTCCTGCGCGATGCGGTGCGTCTGGGCGTGCGCTGGAGCGCCGGGCCGTTTCGCAGCTTCGGCCGCATCGCCGTCGAGCCGCGGCCCTACCAGCTCGTGCCGCTCTTGATGGGCCTCAAACTCGACCCGGTGCGCCTCTTGATCGCCGATGACGTCGGGATCGGCAAGACCGTCGAAGCCTGCCTGGTGGCCCGCGAGCTATTAGACCGCGGAGAGTGCCGGCGCCTGGCCGTCCTTTGCCCGCCCCAGCTGGCCGAGCAGTGGCAGAAGGAGCTGGAGGAGAAGTTTCATCTGGACAG
>CAZZIF010000124.1:0-10677 GCA_964654025.1 uncultured bacterium | reverse complement strand
GACGGGCGCCGGCTCGTAGGTGGCATCACCTCCCAGGCAATAGGTGCCGAGCGGGGTGATGCGGACGTAGAACAAACCGTCATAGCGGCTGAGGTAGGGAAGATCATCCGCGCCCCAGAGACTCCCGTAGTCATGCCTCGCGCCCGCCGGGGGAACGAGCGCGACATCCAGGAGCCCCAAGGTCGCGGCATACTCCAGCAGGAACGCAAAGAGGTAGCGCTGCTCCAGGATCCGCTCGGCGTTTTCATAGCCGAGCGATCCGTACTGGTGCGCCCCAATGTAGAGGTCCCAGGCGTTGCGTGTCACCGCGAAGCCCTCGTCCGACGCACGCAGAAACCTGATGAACTCGTCGGCAGCGATCCAGGCGCCCGCCGGGCACTCGGCCAGCGTGTCGGCAATCACCTCGCGGCGTGATGATACCGCCGTCAGGCCGCGCTTGCCCCTACCACGCTGCCCCTTGACGCACTCGATGCGCGACAGCTCATCGAGGATCTTCGAGTCGATCCACTTCGACCACAGGGTGGCGATGGTCTCGGGGGCGGGCTCGGACAACGCTCGCCGGCCCGCTCTCGTCAGCTTCAGCTTCGAACCCGACAGCTGCGCGAGCCCGCCGGCCTGCACGAGCAGCGGCCACGCAAAGGCGCGGATCGGCCCCGCGTTCTCGTCGTGCCACTTACTCTTCACCGGGAGCCGCGGATAGTAGTCGCCGCCCTCCAGGACGCCCGCGATCGCCTCGATGGTCGCCGCCGAAGGCCGTCGCGTCTTGCTGCTCACCGAGATCTTACCCGCGTCGGCGAGTCGCAGGACCGAAAGCAGCTCTCGTTGAGCGGCACGCTCCGATTCTCGGACCGTGAAGGGCACGGCCTCGGTTCCCCTCTCAAAGGTCTTCTTCTTGGCATTCCATCGGGAGTAGGGCCGATCGTAGGCGGCGGGCAGCTCGGCGAGCGTCTTGATCTGCGCTTTCTCCGGTTGCGGCACAAAGGCCTCAAGCCGCTTCTTGAGGTCACCAGGCATCACGCCATCGCGGTAGAAGAAGAAGCACAGGGCCGATGGGCTTTGGCCCAAGCTGTACGTCCCAGCCGTTCCCCAGTCGGGACCGCGACCGTACTTGGCACTGAAACGATCGGCCGGGAACTTGAGCGAAGCCGAGTGGACCACCTCGGCGACCGCCGCGCGTTGCAGCTCGTCGAGATCCTCCCAGACAGCGCGCAGACCCTTTCCGGAAAGGTGCCGGCGGATGACCGCGACAAGATCGCCCTTTCGCGTGGGTAGCTTCTCATGTGTCAGGCCGGCCAGCTTCCTGAGTTCCTGGCAGGTCATGAGTGCCAGCACTTCTTCGAGCTTGAGGACCTCGTTGCGGGGTTTGAATCTACTCATCGCGTCGCCCCCATCCGCCGCCGATCGGCAGCGTTGCCGGATTCCCACGTCATCCCGGCCCGCAGATCGCCGATGAGAAAGCGCGCGCCCTGGTTATCGGTGGGATTGAACCACAGCATCCGCTCGAAGATGCGCTCGGCATCCTTGCTCCGATCGAGGCGCCAAAGGCACAGGCCGTACCCGTGCATGCACCGCAGGAAGGGCCGGTTGTCGATCATGCTCCAGGGCAGCAGGCCGTCGAAGTCTGGTGGCAGAGACAGCTCGCCGATGCGCAGTCCCACCTCGTAGTGGCGCATCGCGTCCCGCGGGCGGGAACCGAAGGCGAGATTACCGAGGTGCGCGTGCGCGTCCAGGCAGCGCAGATCCTCCTGGCAAAGCTCCATGAGAAGCGCACGGGCACCGGCCTCGTCGCCGGCATTCTTGAGGTCGTTCGACTCGCCGATGAGGTCGGGGCCGAAGCTCTTGGGATCCATGCCGGGGAGGACCTGCTCCATCTCGTAGGCCCGTCTCGGCCCATGGGCGATGATCGGCTTTGCCCACGCATTGACGGGCTCATCCTCTTCGCCCCAGTACTGATCACTCGGGTCCCACTCGCCTTCGTCCATGAGGGCGAGGGGGATAAGCTCGAGGGCCTCTACATCGAGCTTGGCGGATTCGATCTCACCGGACAGATACGGATGGCCGGCGTAGCTCCACTGCTTGCCCGGGTTCACCACCGCGATCTCGCCCGGCACGAGCTTCCACAGACCGCTCGCGCGCAGGGTGATGACCCGGTCGGTGCCCGGCAGCCGGCAACGCGCGGCCCGCTCCTTGATCGACAGGACGATGAGTGTGACGGTCCGGCTCAAGTCGAGGTCCGACTCTGAAGCCTTGTGCTGGCGCTTCCGGAGAGCGGGAGAAGCCACCTCGTCGGGCGAGGGGTCGAGGCCGAGCCACGCGTGATAGGCGGCCAGGATTCGGCCTCCTTGAGAGTGCGGGGCAAACGTGACCTCGGATGCCGCGATCATGTGCTCGGAGCCATGCTCGGGGCCGCCCGCGGAGGCGCTCTCGGCGCCGCTCTCGGCGCCATGCTCGGAGCCGTCCACTCGCCGGCAACGGGCCACGATGCCACGGCGCTGATTGCCATCGTAGTCGAAGGCCGTCACCGAAACCGGCTCACCAAGCACGAACGCGTCGCACGGAAGGTTGCTGCCGGCCACCAGCGCCCGGTGGAAGGCCCAATACTGCTCATCCTCGCCGCGGGCGTCCGATGTGATCTCGGCAACCAGCCGCTCCAGATCGACTGTGTTCTTGCCGGTGTGCTTGCCGCTGTTCATGCCGTTGTTCTTGCCACCGTTCTTGCCGCTGTTCTTCGAAGCCACCATCGTGTCCTCCTGGGGTGATCGCGAGAGCGGGGCTTGTCCTGTTCCATAAGGGACAACTCATCTCCGGCACTCCCATCCGCAGGAGCCAGGATACCCGAGCGATCCAGACAGATGCCAGCGGGTCTTGGCGACGGACCCCGGCCAGGTGGACCCGGCCAGGTGGACCGGACCAGATGGACCGGCCCGACTACAGCGCACCGGGGATCGGCCCTTCCCGCCTCAATCCTCCTCGCTGACCTTCAGGATGTCGTCTTCCCGACCGATCACGACAAGCACATCGCACGGCTCAATCAAGTCCGCCGGACCCGGGAGAAAGACGAATCGGCTCCCGTTCTCCTTCTTGATCGCGATCACGAAGACACCGTACCGGCCGCGAAGCTCGAGGCTGGCCAGAGATTTTCCATGAAACGCAGCGGGTGCCGCAATGTCGGTCACGCGGAAGTCCTCCGCCAGCGGCACGAAATCCAACAGGTTCGGGCTGCGCATGCGTACGGCCAGCCGTTCGGCGGTCTCCTGCTCGGGGAAGATGACGTGCGAGGCGCCGACCGATTTCAGAATCTCGGCGTGGTCTATGCTGTTCGCCTTGGCCCGAATGACCGGCACACCAATCCGCTTCAGGTGTAGCGTGCAGAGGATGCTGGCCTCCATGCTCTCGCCGATGCTGACCACCGCCTCATCGAAGTCGGCAGAGACCACGGCGGCGAGCGCAGCATGATCGCGGGCGTCCAGGGACAGGGCTTGCTGAACATCCTCGGCAATCTCGCTCACCCGCGCGATGTCGGTGTCGAGCGCCAGAACCTCGCAGGACTTGGCGAGCGCCCGGGCCAGCGCGGCGCCGAAGTGTCCCAGGCCGACCACACAAACGTGTCTAATGGCGTTCTTCATCCGACCATGATCCTCCCTTCCGGATACCGGATGCCCGGCGCTCTGGGGCTGGCGATCCAGACTGCCAGCGTAAGCGGCCCGAGACGACCGATGTACATCGTGGCAATGATCCACAGGCGGCCGGGGATGCTGAGATCCGGCGTCAGGCCGGTGGAGAGTCCGACCGTGCCGAAAGCCGAGATTTGCTCGAAGATCACCTCATGCATCCCCAGGCCCGGCGTGCGCTGCTCGGTCACCAGAAGCAGCAGGATGCCGAGCAGATTCCACAGGACGGCGAGGCCGATGATCATCGAAGCACGGCGCGAAAGGTCCCCGGGAATGTGACGGCCGAAGAGCCGCGGCCATTTCTGCCCTCGCAAGCGACCGCGGAGTTTGGCCATCCACAGGGCCGCCGTGGAGGTCTTGATGCCGCCCGCACACGACCCCGGAGAGCCGCCGACAAACATCAGCAGAATCAAGAGAAACAGGGAGCCCAACGGCAGAGATCCGATGTCCACGGTATTGAAGCCCGCCGTCCGGGCCGTCACGGACTGGAAGAGTGCCGCGAAGATGCGCGAAGACCAGGTGCCCGCCTCCGGCGATAGTCCCACGAGAAACAACAGGACCGCGCCTCCCCCGACGAGGACGCCACTGGCCGACAGGGCCACGAGCGTGTTCAGCGACAACCTCGCGGGCTTTGAACGCACTCTCCCCCGCCTGCGCCGGCAGCGCTCCCAGAGTTCGATCACCACCGGATGGCCGATGCCGCCCAGGATGATCAACACCATCACGGTCGAGACGACCAGCAGGTTGCCCCGCAGGCCCATGAGGCTATCGGTGTAGATCGAAAACCCGGCGTTGCAGAAGGCAGAGATGGCATGGAAGGTGGCGGAGTAGGCTGCATGGGCCACTCCCCGGCTGGGCGCCAGGCCAAGAAACAGAAACACCGCACCCACGGCCTCGGCCAGCAGCACGAATCGGAGAATCCGTAGAACGATCGTCTTGAGATCCACGGCCACGTCGTGCTGGACGAGAGAGCCGCTGACCGCCGCCCGGGCGCGCAACGAAAGACGACGGTGCATGATGTGCAGAGCCAGCCCGGCAAACGACATGACCCCCAGGCCCCCGGCCTGGATCAGCAGAAGGATGATGACCTGCCCCAAAACCGTGTAGGCGCTCCCCGTATCGACGACAATCAGGCCCGTCACGCACACGGCGGAGGTCGCGGTGAAGAAAGCATCCAGCAGGCCCACGTGCCCGTGGTGGCACCACGGGAGGCACAGCAGCAGGGTTCCGATCACAATCGCGCCTGCGAAGACGCCCAGGAGCAGGGCCTCGGGCGAGCGAGACGCCAGCCGCGCCCATTGCCATCGGTCCCGCTTACCCATCGTGCTCTCGCAACCAGTCGGGACAGCGCCGGTAGTCGCCGAGACACCGCGTGCTCAGATGCGACCAGGCGCGCACGAGCCTATCGTGACGATATCCGCAGACAGATAAGGTGACCCCATCGCGGGTGATCGCATGCAACGCGGGACAAACCTGCTGTTCGATGGTCTTCGCCGTTCCAAAGGGCGTGGCATCACGGACTGCGTTTCGCCGCCGGTCGACCACCCAGAAGCGAGCGACGCCCAAGGCGTCCAGGGCATCGATCCAGTCCTTGGCAGGGTGCGGTGTGGCCACGACGACCTCGGCTTTGCCGCCGGCGAGTTGCCGGATGAGACCGACGAGCGAGGCCACCTGATCGCGCTCGAGATCCGGAGCCTCACTCACGACCAGAACCTCCCCCTGGAAACCATCGAGCAAGCTCGCCAGCCCGCTGGGCACGTCCGGCCACGGGCTCCACGTGATCCCAGACGCTTGTCGGGTCCACAGTTCCACTCCTACCCCCGGATCCGCCGGATCCTCCAGCAGCTATCTGCCGGCCCTCCAGCGGCCATCTGCCGAGCCTCCAGCAGCTATCTGCCGGCCCTCCAGCTGCCATCCGCCGGGCCCTCCAGCGGCCATCTGCCGGTCCAGCGCCAATAGAGCACGGCCCATGCCAGGGGCGTTATTGATACATATACAATGAGTTGCGGGCATATCGCGCGTTTGGGGCAGGCGGCGTTCAGATTGCAGTTTTCAAGGCGGCAGGTTGTCATCCGGCCGTCACTGGAATTCAGGGCAACGATTCGCAGTCGTGCGGCGCAGTCGTGCGGCGTATCGGCCGCGGTCCTGGTACCCTGCAAGGTGCCTTGCAGCATGCAAGGTCAGGTGGGCTCGGGCCTCAGATGTCGTACTTCTTGCGCTTTCGCCACAGCGTGGACGGATCGATCCCCAGCTTGTGGGCGGTCTCCTCGAGCGGCAGGTTCAGGGAGAGCGCCTTGCGGATGTGCAGTTCCTCCACCTCGCCGAGCGGGAGAATGTCACCCCTCCCTTCCACCGGCGCACGGTGATCGGCAAGCCGGGAAGGCAGATGTTCGAGACGCAGGGTCCGTCCCGGAGCCAGGAGCACGGCACGCTCGATCGTGTGTGCAAGCTCCCGGACGTTGCCCGGCCAAGTGTAGCGGACGAGCGCCCTCTCGGCTTCGCTGTCCCATGCCGTCACCCGGCGGCCGTGGGCCCGGCTGGCGGCTGCCAGAAATCCCCGCCCCAGCAGCAAGAGGTCCTCCGGGCGGTTGCGCAGCGGCGGGATCACGAGATCGACCACACTGAGCCGGTAGAAGAGATCCTCCCGGAATGCCTTCTCCCGAACCATCCCCTCCAGATCCCGGTTGGTGGCGGCAATGACCCTGGCGTCAACCGTACGGGGAGCCGGATCGCCGACGCGCTCGTAGGTTTTATCCTCCACCAGACGGAGCAGCTTCCCCTGGAGGTGGGTGGGCACCTCGCCTACCTCGTCGAGAAAGAGCGTCCCCCGCTGCGCGGTCTCCACCTTTCCGATCTTGTCCGATACCGCACCGGTGAAGGCGCCGCGCTTGTGTCCAAAGAGTTCGGACTCCAGCAGCGACTCCTGGAACGATGTGCAGTCGAGCGTCACGAACGGTCCGGTACTCCTGTGGCTTGCGCTGTGGATCAATCTCGCCAGGAGCGTCTTGCCGGTGCCACTCTCACCGCTGATCAGGACGGTGGCCTCCGACGCCGCGATGCCGCGCGCGATCTCGAGAAGATGCTGTACCGCCGGATTCTGAGTGGTGAAATCCTCTCCAAACGGCAGCCCCCCGAGTCGTCGGCGGAGACCGGCCACCTCGCCCTGCAAGGCCTTGACGCGTTCGATCTGGCGCAGGCGGTGACGGACCTGGTCTGGCGAGAAGGGCTTGGTCAAGTAATCGAACGCGCCCTCCTTCATGGCCTCGACCGCGGTCTCGATGGAGCCATGCGCCGTGATGATGACGGTCTCCACGTCGCGGTGCTGGTCGCGCAGCCGCCTGAGCAACTCGCTACCGCTCATGCCTGGGAGCTGCAGATCCACCAGCGCGATGTCCACGGCCCGATGATTCAGCTGCTCCAGCGCGTCCTCGCCGCTCGTGGAGCTGACAACCTCATGACCGTCATCGCGAAGCATGATCTCGAGCGTTCGCACGATGTGCGGATCATCGTCGACGATTAGGATTCGGCCCATGTTTCCTGATCCCCCAAGGCGGGAAGACGGATCGCGAATTCCGTTCCCACGCCCAGCCGGCTCTCGGCGGTAATGGTCCCCCCGTGCACTTCTACGATCTCTCGCGCGATCGCCAGGCCCAGGCCATGGGTACCCGGCTGCGGCTCACTGTCCAACGAGACATAGGGTCGGAAGATCCGCTCCAGATTCTCCGGCGCGATGCCCACCCCCGTGTCCCGTACCCGGATGTCAACGTGCCTGCCCTGCGGCTCGACCGTCACCGCCACCTTCCCTCCCCGGTCGGTGTACCGCAGCGCGTTCCCGGCGATGTTGCTGATCACCCACGGGAACTTGACAGGATCTACGGTGCAGAACACTTCCCGCCCGGTGGCGGGAAGAACCAGCTCGATGCCCCGGCTTTCGGCCTGGGGCACCAGGGGCCTCAGGGCCGATCGCAGCAACCGCGTCAGCTCCACGGGCCGCGGATTGAGAGAGAGGTCCGCCGCTGTCTCCCGAGAGGCCTCGACCAGATCGGCGACGAGGGCGCCGAGGCTGCGGCAGTTCTCGCTCGCGATGCTCAAGAGCTCCGCCTCCCCAGGAGCGGCATCCTTGAGCCTTTCTTTGAGCAAGTTCACCGACATCGAGAGCGATGTCATGGGCGTCTTCAGTTGATGCGACAGCATCGAGATGAATCGCTGCCGCGATTCTTCGAAACGGCGCTGTTCGGTCACATCCCAGAAGAGCACGAGGTAGCCCTCGATCCCGCCGTGACCGGAGGATACGGTCAACACGCGGGGCCGATAGATTCGCTCGGCTCCATCCGATTCGTGACGCACCTCGCCCAGATCCCGTTCTTCGTGAAATGAGTTGGACATGAGCGGGGCCAGCAGCGTTCGCATGTCTTCGCGAAGCTCGAGTTCTTCGAGCCGAATTCCTTCCGTGCACCCTGAACCGAGAATCGACCGAGCGACTCGGTTTACCGCCAGCATGCGATGATCGCGATCCAGAAGCACCAGCCCCTCGAGGACCTCATTCATCACGAACGCCAGCCGCCCCTGCAGATGGCGAAGCCTTCTTTGCTGTTCGTCCTCATGGCGGGCCAGGCGATCCAGCAGCGAATCCAGCTCCTCCCGTAGCCGCTTGATTTCATCCACGCCGGCGCCGCGGCCTGGCGGTTGCTCCCCCGAGGTTGGATTGAGAGCCTTGTGCAACCGGTCGGCCACCTGTGTGATCGGCCGGGAGATCCACCGCGCAGAGATCAGGGCGTAGAGAGCCAAAGCGACAATCGCAACGATGACCAGGCCCGTCACCGCGCCCACCATCAAGCGGGCAACCCGGCGCGTCTCGTGCTCATAGCCAATCATGGCCTGCTCATTGAGCGCGATCAGCTCCTCCATGTCCGTGTACAGGCCCTGTGCGAGAAGGAATCGCTCCCGTTGTGCCCCGGCGGAAGACTCCATGGCAAGCAGGCGCGGTCGTAGCTCACTCCAGGAAGCTCGAATACGCGCAAGAACCTCGGTCTCTCCAGGTTCGGTGACGTTACCTTCGCAGCTCGCGAGCGCCCTGTCGAAGCTGGTGGCCAGGCTCTCGCGCGCCGCTGCTGTTCGATGACTTCGATCGGTGCCCGACGCGCCCCACTCCAGCATGCGCAGGCAGTGTTCCATGCGCCGCGTCTCCTGGATGCTGCGGTAGTTGTCGGCCAGAATTTGGCCGGCCGCCTGCTCCAGATATCTGAGCGAATAGATGCTGATGGCCCCCACGATCCCCAGCAAGAGCACGGGGATCAGGATGGCCAGCAGCAGCTTCCTTCGCAGTGGCATTGGACACCCTTTTGTAAATAGCCCTCTTGTGGATAGCCCTCTTACGGTCGCGGCCGTGTCCCGTGCGACGGCCGCGCGACCGCGCGCCTCGGCCCTGCTTCCTTTCCCCGGTCACTCCAGGCTACCACGCCGGTGCAGGGGACGCACTCGAGTACGTGCAACTGAGGATGCGCGGGTCCGATCCCCCGTGTGCATCACGCGTGATGATGTCGCCGCGATGTCGCGGAGTAGATCGCCGAATTCTGCTTCAATGAGGCCACACCTACTTGATGTCGATTCAGTTTCTGAAGACGCTGCTTACCAAGTAGGCAGTGTAGCCAACATAACAGATCAGCAAAACAGCGCCTTCAAGGCGGTTGATGCGGCCGGGTCGACGCCGGAACCCATAGCCGATGACAAACAGGAAGACGGTCAACAGGCCCATGACCAGAATGTCACGTGACAAGATCTCGGCCGCTACTGTCATCGGGCGGATCGTTCCCGCGATCCCAACGACAGCCAGGGTGTTGAACAGGTTGGAACCCAATATGTTGCCGAGAGCGATATCATGCTCTTTCTTTCGAGCCGCGATGATCGATGACGCCAACTCCGGTAGCGACGTGCCGGCCGCCACGATGGTCAAACCCACGATCAGATCGCTGACCCCGAAATGGCGGGCGATCTCCATCGCGCCCCAAACCAGAATGCGCGAGCTTGCGATCAGAAGAAGCAGACCGACCACAATCCAAAGCACCGCTCGACGAATCGGCATGTCACGGACCTCGAGCTCCTGTTCCATCTGGCGGCCTAGTGAGTCTGCCTTCCTACGTCTACCTTGCCATACGGTCCAGGCGACAAGACCGCCGAACAATACCAGCAGTACCAAAGCGTCGAGTCGGGTTATCTCACCGTCCCACACCTGCCAGGCGGCAAGTGCAGTGACGGCGGCGAGGATGGGAAGCTGCTTGCGCAGCGCCTGGGAATGCACCGCGATGGGACTGACAAAGGCTGTCAGGCCCAGGATGAGCGCGATGTTGGTTATGTTTGAGCCGTAGGCGTTCCCCAGGGCGATGCCGGGATTTCCCTGCGAGGCGGCCAGAGCGGACACCACCAATTCCGGCGCGGAGGTTCCGAAACCGACGATCACCATGCCGATCAGAAGCGGCGGCATGCCGAAATGACCCGCACTCGCGGCGGAGCCTTCAACGAACCGATCGGCGCTCCAGACAAGAAGCACCAGGCCAAGTGGAATCGCCAGCAAAGGCAGCAACATGATCCTATCCATCCCCCTGTCATCTTCCAGTGATCTTGGTCGGACTGCTCAGGGTGCGACCGCCGAACGCGGAGGCGTCCACATGAGTGTGTATTCCACTGCGCCGGCAGATGCCAGCTGAACTGTTACGCAGGACAGAGGGGGCTGACCAGGAGGTAAGGGCGAGGGGGATGCTGGAGGTACTGGAGTAGGGAACTCTCGGCGCTTCTGCGGTGACTCTGGTGCGGCCCCTCGCTGGGTCGGATCCGCTCGGGGCCAGTTCGGGGCCAGTTCGGGGCCAAAAGACCCCCGTCTTACCGCACCGCCCGGACTGAGTTCGACACGTTGGCTCTGCTGGCACCTGGCGCAGACAAAGACGGCCCGGAATCCGGTTCGAATTCATTGCAACTGTGGAGGCGGCGGGAATCGAACCCGCGTCCGGAA
>CAZZIF010000123.1:0-10734 GCA_964654025.1 uncultured bacterium | reverse complement strand
GAGGCGCCGGAACCCGGCGCTGTCCGGGTGCTGGATGAGCCTCCCGAGCCGGTTGCCGCCCGCGAGTTAGACGAGGCGCGCCGGATGCGGGTCGTCCCCGTGGAGGAGATGGTCGACTCCCCCGACCGGCCACCGTCGCCGCTCCGTCCCCGCGATCGGGACGATCGGCGCGCGCGCCCGCGCGGCGAGGGCGCCTTCTTGCCGAACCCGTGCACGACCCAGGTGCCGCCGGCCGCCGAGTCGCGGGAGACGTCCAGCAGCTCCAGTGCGGCCGCGTCCTCGAGCAACTCGCCGAAGGTGGCGTAGCCGTACTTGTTCTCGTCGAAGGCCGGGCGCTTGCGCTTCATCGTGTCCTTGATGAGCGATGAGTACAGATGCTCGCGCCCTTCGCGCAGCAAACCGCGGGCGGTCGACAGGAGGAAGTCGAAGAGCTTCTTCTGGTCGTCGGGCAGCTCCTCGAGGGACTCGGCCGCGCGCCCTCCGCTTTCCTCGGCCAGATCGTCGTAGTAGATGAACTCGTCGCACACGGCCACCAGCAGGTTCGAGGTGGTGTGCTTGACGCCCACGCCGATCACCGACTTGTTGTTCTCCCGCAGCTTCGCCACCAGGGGCGAGAAGTCCGAGTCGCCCGAGACGATCACGAACGTATCGACGTGCGCCTTGCTGTGACACAGATCCATGGCGTCGACGACCAGGCGGATGTCGGCGCTGTTCTTGCCCGTCATCCGCGGCCGCGGAATCTCGATCAGCTCGATGCCGGCCCCGTGGAGGTCGGTCATCTGCTCCTTGAAATGGCTCCAGTCGGCATAGGCCTTCTTGACGATGATCTTGCCCTTCTCCAGCAACCGCTCGATCAACATCCGGATATCGATCGGCAGGCGCGCTTCCCGGGCACCCAGGGCAATGTTGTCGAAGTCGATGAATAGCGCGAGATTGCGCTCGTGGTCAGATGGCATCTCGGTCTCCTTGTTCGTGACCCTCGCATCCGTCAGAGAGGTCGCATCCAATCTGCAGGCGTGATGATAGCGGCATCCGAGCTCGCGTGCTAGGATGCTCTCCCGGTTCCGGGAGACGGGATCCCCGACGACCGGCCCCGATTCACCGCCCCCGGCCGGATGGGAATCGGCCGGCGGCCGGGTCGAGATCGGTACACGCAAGCGGCTCCACCGCTTCGAAAGCCCACGCGTGAAGGAGGTACGCCATCCGCCACCTGGCGCTCCTGTTGCCCTACGTAAAGCGCTACCGCCGGCAGGTGGCGCTGGGCTTGGGCTGCATGGTGCTGTCGCTGGCGGCCACCCGGCTCATCCCCTGGCTTCTGAAACTCGGGATCGACGCCCTCGAAGCCGGGGCCAATCACGAACGAATCGCCGGCTACGCCGGGCTTCTGGTGGCCGCCGCGGCCGCCGGGGGCGCCTTCCTCTACCTGCAACGCTGGCTGATCATCGGGGCCTCGCGCCGCATCGAGTACGACTTGCGGGCCGACATCTTCCGTCACATGCAGGCGCTCGATCAGAGCTACTTCGGGCGCGAGAAGACCGGCGAGATCATGGCCCACTTCACCAACGACCTCAGCGCAGTGCGGGACGTGGCCGGCCCGGGCATCATGTACGCGGCCACCATGGCCCTGATGCTGGCCAGCTCGCTGACCCTGATGATCGTGATCGATCCGTTCCTGACCCTCGTGGCCTTCGCGCCCTATCCGGTGATCACGATCGTGACCTTCTTCTTCGGGCGATCCCTCCACAAGCGCTCCCGCAGGGTGCAGGATCTGTTCGCGGGCATCTCGGCCCGCGTGCAGGAGGATCTCTCGGGGATCCGCATCCTGCGCGCCTACGCGCAGGAGGAGAACGCCGGCCGGCGCTTCCAAGCCGTGAACGACGAGTACGTGGACGCCAACATGGCCGTCGCCGGTCTGAGGGCCCGCTTCGTGGCCGTGATGAATCTCTTGGCCGGCAGCGGTCTGGCAATCGCCCTGCTCGTGGGCGGCCGGCTGGTCATCGAGGATACGCTCAGCTTGGGGTCCCTGGTGGCGTTCTCGGCGTACCTCACCGAGATGACCTGGCCGGTCATCGCCATCGGCTTCGTGATCACGCGTTTGCAGACCGGCGCCAGCGCGGCCGCCCGCATCGGGGACATGCTGGCGGTCGAACCGCGGATCGTCTCCGGCGGTGATCGCAGCCGTCCAGCGCCCCGGATCACGCTCGACAATGTCTCCTTTCGCTATCCGGGCGCCGAGGGATTCGCCCTCGAGAACGTGAGCTTCCACCTCGAGCCCGGCCAGACGCTGGGGATCGTGGGACGCACCGGCGCGGGCAAGAGCACGATCCTGAAGCTGCTGCTGCGTCTCTACGACCCGACCCGCGGCGCCATTCGCAT
The DNA here is from genome assembly GCA_964654025.1 of uncultured bacterium. Lineage (GTDB taxonomy): Bacteria > Eisenbacteria > RBG-16-71-46 > CAIMUX01 > WJJG01 > CAYQJL01. Next base: position 8,358 of record CAZZIF010000123.1, on the reverse strand, counting down.
CGACCACACCGATTTGCGCCACCGGGACCTGTGCGCGGTGCGTTCGATCACCGGCTACGCGCCGCAGGATGCGTTTCTCTTCTCGACCTCGATCGCCAAGAACATCGCCTACGGCAAGCCCGAGGCCGGTCGCAGGGAAGTGGTCGCGGCCGCCGCCGCGGCGCGCCTGGCCGAGGAGATCGAACACTTCCCGGATGGGTACGACACGCCGGTCGGAGAACGGGGCATCACGCTCTCGGGCGGCCAGCGCCAGCGTGCCTCCCTGGCGCGGGCACTCTTGCGGGAGCCGGAGATCCTGCTCCTGGACGATACGCTCTCGGCCGTCGATGCCCAGACTGAGGAAGAACTCCTGCGCGAGCTCCACGGGTACGTCAAGGCCCGCACCTCGATCATCGTCTCCCACCGGATCTCGGCTGTGCAGGAGGCGGATCAGATCCTGGTGCTCGAGGACGGACGGGTGGTCGAAACCGGACGCCACGAAGAGCTCGTACGTGGGACGGGCTTGTACGCGCGTCTTCACGAGCGGCAGCAACTCGCCGCCCAACTCGAGCAGGGCCCGTCCTCATGAGCGTTGCCACGAAGACACCGGCGCGGGGCACGATGACCGACGAGCTCTCCGGCAACATCTACGACCATCGGCTGATGATGCGCATCCTGCGGTACATGCGCCCGTCCCGGGGCCTGGTGATCCTGACCACCGGGCTGCTGATCCTCTTCTCGCTGGCCAATCTGGCCGGGCCGTTTTTGACCCGGATCGGCATCGACGACTACATCGCCAAGGACGACTACCCCGGACTCGTCAAGATCTGCCTGCTGTGGTTTGGACTGCTCGTGGTCACCGGCGGACTCCATTACGCCCAGATCGTGCTCATGAACCTCGTGGGCCAGCGCGCCATGCTGCGCATGCGCACCGACATCTACCGGCACCTCCAACGCCTGCCGGTCTCTTTCTTCGATCGTAACCCCATCGGCCGGCTGATGACGCGCACGACCAACGACGTCGAAGTGCTCAATCAGATGTTCACCCAGGGCGTGGTGGCGATCTTCGGCGACATCTTCACGCTCCTGGGCATCATGGTCGTCTTGATCCTGATGAACGGTAAGCTGGCGCTGGTGACCTTCGCCTCCCTGCCGTTCATTTTCATCATCAGCATCCAGTTCCGCACGCGGGTCCGCCGCGCCTTCCGGCGAATCCGCACCGCGGTCGCGCAGATCAACACCTACCTGCAGGAGAGCATCAGCGGCATCAGTGTCATTCAAGCCCTGTGCCGGGAAGAGCGCAACGAGCGCGAGTTCAGCGGCCTCAATGCCGAGCACCGCGATGCCTACCTGGCGTCGGTGCGGGCCTTCGCCGTCTACTTCCCGCTCGTCGAGCTCATCCAGTCGGTCGCCGTCGCGCTCATTCTTTGGTACGGCGGCGGGAAGGTGTTGCAAGACGAGCTGACCTTCGGCGCGCTGGTGGCCTTCATTCAATACGTGCGCCGTTTCTTCATGCCGATCCGCGATCTCTCCGACAAGTACAACATCCTGCAGGATGCCATGGCCTCCTCGGAGAGAATCTTCAAGCTTCTGGATCAGCCCGAGGAGCCGGGAATCGAGACCCCGCTCGTGGGCACAGCGACCGTCCCGAACAAGGTGACCGCCCCAGGCTTCGATCCCTATGGCGAGATCCGTTTCGAGCACGTTCACTTCAGCTATGACGGCGAGACCGAGGTGCTGCGCAACATCAGCGTGGCGATGCCGGCCGGCAAGACGACCGCCGTGGTGGGCGCCACCGGATCAGGCAAGACCACCCTGGTCGCGCTGCTGGCCCGCTTCTACGATCCGACGGCCGGCCGCATCACAATCGGTGGCACCGACATCACCGAGGTGCCCCGGCGCCAGCTGCGCCGGGCGCTGGCGATCGTACAGCAGGATGTGTTCCTCTTCTCGGGCACCATCGAGGAGAACATCCGGCTGGGCGATGACAGCATCTCGCGAGAGCGTGTGCTGGCGGCCACCGGCACGGCCCACGCCGATCACTTCATCAGCCGCTTGCCGAACGGCCTGGACAGCGAGGTGGCCGAGCGCGGCGGCGCCTTCTCGACCGGAGAACGCCAGCTACTGGCCTTCGCCCGCGCGCTGGCCTTCGGCCCCAAGATCCTGGTCCTGGACGAGGCCACCGCCAGCATCGACAGCGAGACCGAAGCTCTCATCCAGGATGCGCTCACCGCGCTCTTGCGGAACCGGACGGCGATCGTGATCGCCCACCGGCTCTCGACCGTGCGCAGCGCCGATCAGATTCTCGTGATGCACCGCGGGCAGATCGTCGAACGCGGGACGCACGAACATCTCTTGAAGGCGGGCGGCTTCTACGCCCGGCTCTACCACTACCAGTTCGCGCCGCAGCGAAACGCCCGGGATCCGGTGCGTTAGGGCGCCTCCCGCGCGCTGGCTCGGCAAACATGCGCAATCACCCTCATCTTCGGCGCGAGCATGCTATACTGCCGGAACAGTCCGCAAGGGTAGCAATTGGATGCAATTTCATTGCGCGGCACGGGTGACCGCGTCCCGCCCGGGAGCCGCGTTTGAGATCTGATGGGAAGGAGAACCCAGTATGTACCGCACGATAGCTCTTGGTCTCATGGCAGCTGTGAGCCTCTTGGCCACGGTGAGCTTCCTGGCGAGTCCCGCCCTCGCCACCAACCTCGTCCTGATCGAAGAGCCCATCTCCCCCGAAGGCGCCGGAACGTGGCGCCAGAACGCAAGCGTGCTCTATCAGAATGAACAGATGCTTCTCCTGCTGTGCGACGCCGAGCCGGCTTCCGTGCCCTCCGGCGCCCGGCTCATCGCGAATGACGCAGCCGACGACGCTCAGTGGCTCCTTGTGTATGCGGGCACGCCCGGAGGCCGGGACCGGCTCGCCTCGCTGGGCCCGATCCGGCTGCAGCGCGGGGACGTTCACTTGATCGAACTTCAGGGCGATGTGCCGGAGGAGTTCACCCTCCAGGGTATCCACGCCGTGTTGCCCCTCACGCCCGTGCCCTTGACCGAGACCGGGTGGACGCAGGCGATGGGCGCTCTCGAGTCCTCCGCGAACCCCACACTGCGCACCACACTGCGGGCCACCCCGGGAGCATTGACACGCAATAGCGATGTGCAGGAGATCGTCGATCAGATCGATGAGGGCTCCTATCAGGGCATCATCCAGACGCTCGAGAACTTCGTGACGCGCAACGCGCGCACCTCCGAGTACCATGACGCCTGCCTGTGGGCGCGCAACACCTTCGAATCCTACGGCCTCACGGCCGAGATCCAGGAGTTCTGGGCCGATGCCTGGTGGGGCGAGGACTTCCTCAGCTATAACGTGGTCGCCGAGCAACCGGGCGTCGAGCACCCCGAACAGGTCTACATCATCTGCGGGCATCTGGATTCCACGGCCGGTTACACGCAAGTCCCCGAACCGGTCGCACCTGGCGCCGACGACAACGCCAGCGGCTCGGGTGGTGCCATTGAAGCCGCGCGGATCATGTCGCAGTACAGCTTCGCCTACACCATCCGCTACATCTGCTTTGGCGCCGAGGAGATGGGATTGTGCGGCAGCTACGCTTACGCCGAAGCGGCCGCGCAGGCCGGCGAGCAGATCCTGGGCGTGATCAACTTCGACATGATTCTCTTCGACGGGGATTTCGACGGGGGCGTCTATATGCCTTACGACAATCAGTCCCAGCCGCTGGCGCAGGCCTTCGTCGATGCAACAGCGATGTATGTTCCCGAGCTCGACATTCAAACCGATTACAACCCCGGTGCGAGCTACAGCGATCACTACCCGTTCTGGGTCAACGGCTACCCTGCCATCCTGGCGATCGAGGACGACTTCTACGGCAATCCGTACTACCACTCGACCAGCGATCTACTCGCCAACTACTCCGACTACTGGCCGTTCGGCACACAGTGCCTGAAGGCAGGAGTGGCCACCTTGGCAACGCTCGCCGAACCCGTCTTCGCCAACGATGCCGGCGACTACGTCCATGCCAGGCCGGACTCCCGCCTCGAGCTGCGGTGGCGCTCCCCGAACCCGGTGGGCTCGGTCGCCCGGCTGGTGCTGACGCAACCGTCCGCAGCACCCATCGAACTCTCATTGCTGGATGCCGGGGGGCGTCTGCTTCTCACGAGGGCCCTGCCGCCCCAGGAGCAGAGCTTGATCGAGCTGCCCAGTCACGGCTTGCCGAACGGCGTCTTCTGGCTGCGTGCCGCCAGTCCCCACGCTACGGCCGATGTGCGAATGGTCAAGATTCGGTGATGTGGCTGCGCGCATCATCGCGGCATGTCGAATCGGCACGTGGAGTCCGCACAGCACGACGGGAGGTCATACAGATGATCCGATCCGCTTCGCCCCGGTTGCTGGTCCTGGCATCCGTGTTTGTGATCGGCCTGTTCGCGTGTGGTTGCGCCACCGTCGGGCACGACTTCCCGAGCGAGAAGGTGCAGGCCATCCGCTTGAACCAGACGACCCAGGCAGAGGTCGAAGCGATGTTCGGCCCACCCTGGCGGACAGGCATGGAAGATGGGATGGTGACCTGGACTTACGGCCGCTACCGCTATGCCATCTTCTCCGATGCCAAGACGAAAGACCTGGTCTTGCGATTCAACGACCGGAACGTGGTGATCTCCTACTCGTTCAACACCACCGAACATGAATACCGGTGAGCGCCGGGGCCGCCCCGGGGCGGTAAACGCTCGACAGTCGGCCCCTACCCTGCTTCTGGAGGTGCCTCATGAATCACCTTTCTCGCACTTCTCTCCATCTCGCTCTGGCCGTCTCCTCGTTGACCTTGGTCCTCCTGGCCGGCGGCGCATCGTTCGCCGCAGCCCAAGACGGCTGGGTCGAACAGGCGAGTCCCACGGGTCAGTATCTTCGAGACGTCGACTTCCTCGATAGCCAGACCGGCTGGATCTGCGGTTCCGCCGGGACCATCCTCCACACGACCGACGCGGGTACGACCTGGGCGACCCAGATCAGCCAGACCGGCTATGGCCTGTATGGGATCTCCTTCGTGGACGAGAGCCTCGGCCTGGCCGTGGGCCAGGGCGGCACCATTCTGCGGACCGAAGATGGTGGCGAGACCTGGGTCGTCATCCGCACCGACTGGATGGACACCCTCTACGACGTCCATTTCTACGACGAGCAACACGCCTGGGCCGTGGGCGTCAATGCGATCTTCGCCCCGTTCGTGGGCTACTCGACCGACGGCGGAGAGAGCTGGTCATTCACCACCTTCTACATCCAGAACAACGAGGCCACCTTGCGTGGCGTGCGTTTCGTCAGCGAAACGGTCGGCTTCGCGGCCGGCTCGCTATGGGACGGACGCGGGGCTGTCTGCCGCACCACCGACGGTGGACTGACCTGGACGACCCAGATCGTCTTCGGTAACGCCATGGCGTGCATCGACATGGCCTCCGACATGGTCGGCTCGGCCGCCGGCATGAACGGCAGCGTGCTGCGCACCGGTGACGGCGGCGACAACTGGAGCAACCAGTACGTCGGCAGCTCCGCGTTCATCTGGGGCATCGCCGCGCCCGATGAGGCGATCACCTTCTGTGTGGGCGACGGCGGTCTCATCACCCGCACCGGAGATGGCGGCAGCACATGGGAACCGCAAGACAGCGGAACGTCGGTGACGCTGGAAGGCATCGATTTCATCGATCCGTTGATCGGCACTGTCGTCGGCGATGGGGGAACCATCCTTCGCACCGAGACCGGCGGCACCCTGCCATCCAATGCTCCGGACATCCAGCCCATGCCGACCGCCGCCTTGCGTCTCTTGCCGGGGGGCGTGAACCCGTTCGATCAGGTCACGCAGATCCTGTTCGAGACGCCGCGGACCGGGCAGGTCCACATCGAGGTTCTCGACCTCGCGGGCCGGCTGGTTCGGAGCCAGTGGATGCACACCCGGGCCGGACGCCACACGTGGAGCTGGGACGGCACCGACGCTGCGGGCCGGCAGGTGGGTAGCGGAACCTACTACTGCCGCTTGCGCGTTGACGGTGCGCCCGGCACTTCCGGTGCGTCGGGCGCGCAGGCAACCAAGACGCTGCTCCACGTGGGCCATTGAGCGCGAGATCAGCGCAAGCCCGGACGCAGGTGCAAGCGCAGCCGCAGGCGCGGGTGCCGGGCGGACTCGGCGCCCGAAGCGTCGTCGTGACGCCGGGCATCTGTGGCTCCTGGCGCCAGACCGTTACCTGGGCCCTGCCTCCTCGATGCTGTCGAGGATTCGGAGGTTCTTGAGGACGGCGGGATCGTAAGGATGCAGGCGTCGAGCCGCTTCAAGGCTCTGACGGGCAGCCCGCAGGTCACCTAGTTCTGCCTGCATGATGCCAAGACGCAGATGGGCGGCGAAGTGCCGGGGGTCGATCGAGAGGATCTGCCTCAGGTACTCGGCCGAACCCTGCGGATTCCCCGAGCGCCGTTCGACTTCCGACAGCAGGAGAAGGGCATCGCCATCGTAGGGGGCCGCTCTCAAGATTCTGTTCAGTTCCCTTCGGCAGGCCTCGAGCGAATCAGCCTCCAGCAACGCTTGCGCCAGAAGCTGTCTTGCGTCGATCAAGGAGGCCTCCCGATCAGCTGCCCGCCGCAGATGATCGGCTGCGGCGGCGCCTCGACCGCTTACCAGGAGCATCCGCCCGAGAACATACGAGGGCGCGGCCTGCTCGGGGGCAAGCGTGACGATTCTCTCGAGCGCCTGAATCGTCCGCTGGACCTGGACCGGCGCCGCCTCCGCCACGAATCCATCGATCGACCGCGCATGCCGCAAGCTCGGATCGAAGACCAGCCCGTACTCGGCAAGCAGTGACGCATTCGCTTCACACTCTCTGGCATAGACCAAGACGTTGTCGCCGAAGCATACACAGTGCCAGCGAGGATCCTCTCGTAGGCGCGACCGAAGGCCTTGGTCGCGATGGGGATTGCTGCTGTCGCTGTAGTCGACAATCGCATAGCGTAGATCGTAGGCCGCGACCGTCTCATCCCAACCATCTCCGGTGGCGACCAGCCGGTTGTACTCGCGCAAGAAGCCGGCTGGAAAGACGTCCAGCCGTCCATCGATGAATACGTGGCGCTCGGGCCACAGCTCATGAATCAAGTAGCCGCCGAAGCCGAGAAGGTTGAAGGCACGGCCCGGCGGTGCGACCTCCTTCATGAACCGGACGGCGACATCGGGCCGATTCACGGGGTTGATCCCTACGCCAACGCGGCGATTCTCCTCACGTCCCATCGGCTGACCCCACGTCAAAGCGCCGGCAGCGCCCGCCAGGGATGTCACCACGACCAGCGACGTGACAATCCACGCCACGCTTCGCTTCTCTCCAAGCCGCGCGCCGTGCGCCGCAAATGCGGTCACGAAGACGACGGCGAACTCCGAGACGCCTCGCACCGAAACGACCGCCATGCCCAGAAACACGATGGCGGGCAGGACGAGTGCCCACCGCCAGCGTCCCCGCTCGGTGAACAGGAGCAAGCCCAGCGTGAGAACCGCCACCGCCAGTACCTTGATGAAGAGCGCACCCCGATAGGCTGGATGGAACAGATTGCGGAGTTCGGCGATGGAGTCGCGAACTTCGGCTCGTTCGAGCAGGCGCAGCGGATAAAGAAGTGCCTCGATGTGGTGCGGGTTGATCAGGGTCGAAAGCGCGATCAAGGCAAACGGCAGGGCATAACCGATGGCGGCCTGTCGCGTCCGGCTCGGCCGTCCAAGAGACCCGATATCGAAAGCCTGTTCACCGAGCCAGTAGAGGAAGACGAGGCCCAGTCCGAGGAGAAAGCCGGAGTGCAGATTGGCCCATAGGACGAAGAGCGGTGTGAGCAGCCATCGGAACCGGGCCTTGCCCGTCCGCGATCCCAACCGGAGAAGGAGCAAGGTAAGCCCCAAGCAGAGGGCGGTCAGGATGTGAGGGCGCACGAAGGCCCGTGGCGCCAGCAACGGACCTGCGAGCAAGACGGCCGCGGCCGCCGCGGAAAGGTGGCGTGATACGTTGCCGGCTTTGCTCAGGCTGCCGGCCCAGGCGGCCAGAAGCACTGCCAGGCCACAGGCCAGCGCCTTGAGCACGATGAGAAGATCGAGCCCTCCCCATTCGTAGATGCGGAAGAAGAGCACTTCGGAGAGCCATTCGTGCGTGACCCAAGGGCGCCCCTGCGCGGTGAATGTGAAGGGATCGGCGGTAGGAATCCGGCCTTCTTCAACGATCAGCTCCCCCGTGCGAAGATGCCACCACAGATCAAAGCTGTGAATCGGGAACAGGGACAGCAGGACGGTCAGGGCAGCAGCCAATGTCAAGGCGGCGAGGCCGAACCAAGCCGGTACACTGTTCGGGCTGTGATCG
>CAZZIF010000122.1:0-10746 GCA_964654025.1 uncultured bacterium | reverse complement strand
CCAGGCCCCGCCGGCAGATACCGCCCAGCAGAGACTGCCAGCGAACACCGTCAGCAGACTCCACCGGCAGACACTGTCAGCACACACTGTCAACACGGGCATAGCCAAGATGGCACCGTCCTGTGCAAGATTCAAGTTGGGATTTGCAACTTAGTCGCCAAGGCCCGCGCCCACATAGTGTTCGATGAAACGCACGAAGACCTCTACACCGACCGGCAGTGCGTCCTCGTCGATATTGAAACGCGGATTGTGATGCGGCCGGTCCAAGCCGCGTGAGGAGTCCCCGGCCCCCAGGAACAGGAAACACCCCGGAATCTCCTCAAGGTAGTAGGCCATATCCTCGCCGCCCATCAAGCGAAGGTCGGTCTTGAGGCACCCCGGACCGATCAAGCTCCCCACGAGTTCCCGCAGAACGCCGGCCACCCCGACGTCGTTGATCGTGGCCGGGTAGCGGTCGAGCACCTCCACCCGCGTCTCGGTGCCGTAGGTCTGGTCGAGGCCGCGGGCCAGCTCGTTCATCCGGCGCATGAGAAGATCCCGTGTCTCGGGCAGGTAGCTGCGCTGGGTACCGTCCATGCACACTTGCTCGGCAATCGCGTTCATGATCGACCCACCGGTGATCTTGCCGATCGAGAGCACGGCCGAGTCGAGCGGGTTGACATTGCGGCTCACGATCGTCTGCAAGGCCACGATGTAGTGGGCGGCCGCCACGATCGGATCGACCGTCTCCTGCGGCACCGCACCATGTCCACCCTTGCCGCGAATGGTGAATCGCAGTTCATCGGTCGATGCCATGACCGGCCCTTCGGTGATCGCGAGGTGTCCGGTGGGCAGCTTGCTCCACACGTGAATCCCGAGCGCGGCCACCGGACGCGGGTTCTCCAGCACGCCTTCGCGGATCATCGGCTCGGCGCCGCCCGGGCCTTCCTCCGCGGGTTGGAAGATGAGCCGGACACCGCCCTTGAGCGCATCGCGCCGCGTGGCCAGAAAGCGCGCGACGCCGAGCAGCATCGCGGTGTGGGCATCGTGCCCGCAGGCGTGCATCACGCCGGGGTTCTGCGAGCAGTACTCGATCTCTGTGTTCTCCTCGTGGACCCGGAGCGCGTCCATGTCTGCGCGCAGGAGCACCCACGGTCCGTCCGGATCCGAACCGGCGATGTCGGCCACGACACCGGTCTTGGCCACCCCGGTGCGGATCGCGTAGTCTCCGCAGCCGGCGAGGAAGTCGGCTACCTTGCCCGCAGTGCGTTCCTCTTCGAATCCGGGTTCGGGATGCCGATGGAAGTCGCGCCTGAGCGCGATCAGCTCTTCGTGCAGCCCGCGGATGGCGGGCCGCACGTTGCCGAGTGCGGTCGGGTCGGGCCGCAATGTCTTCTCTGCGTCAGAACTCATTAATCCTCCGGAGACAGGGTCCGCACAAGAGTCCGCCCAAAGAGCCACAGACCCCCAAGTTTAGATACGTATTCCAGTCCCGAAACCGGCAAACAGAATCGGCCGGTTCCGCGTCAATGCTCATGCAGATGATCCCACCCGGCCCCCAGCACGACCGGCTCCTTCCCGGGCGCGGCCAGGCGCACCACCGGCTCACCGGGCACGACCTCGCCAATCGGGTGGACTGCCACCTGCTCGCCGGCGAGCACGCTCATCATGGCCATGACACGATCGGCCTGATCGCGGCTCGCCGTGAACAGCAGGCCGTAGTCGTCGCTGGCCCCCAGAATCCAGGACAGGGGGTTCTGCTTTAGAAGCTCACCCGCGGCACTCAGATCATCGGGCACGGGCAGGGCCTCTGCGTGCAGGAGAATCCCGACGCCGCTCTCCTGCGCGATGTGGAGCAAATCGCCCGAGACGCCGTCACTCTGATCGATCGCGGCCGAGGCACAATCGTTCTCTCGCAAGTACCGGCCGATGGCGATCTGCGCTCGGGGAGCGCGGTAGGCCGCGAGAAGGGTCGCGCGGTGTTCGCGAGAGAGCGGCGACGAAGCGGTCTGGCCCGAGCCGCCGCCGGACGAGACCACGTCGGACGAGCCGGCGCTGGCCGAGACCGCGTCGGCCGAGACGCCGCTGGCCGAGACCGCGTCGGCCGAGACGCCGCCGGCCAAGCCGGCGCCGGCCGAGTCTGCCTTCCCAGAGCCGCCGCCAGCCGAGAGCGAATCGGCCGAACGCCTCACCTCCTCCCCGGCGCTCGTCCCACCTCGCAACAGGAGTTGCACCGCGGCCGCGGCCCGACCCGGAAAGCCCGTGACGTAGACCTGGTCGCCCGGGCGGGCGCCGTCGCGCGTGAGCGCCAGATCCGACTCGACCCAGCCCAGGACCGACAGGTCGATGGAGAACTCACGCGCCCCGCTGATGTTGCCGCCGATGACGGCCGTGCCGTGCGGAGCCAGGGCGCGGCGCATTCCGCGGTAGACACCCTCCAGCGCCCCGAAACGCAAATCGGCCGGCAGCCCGAGCGAGACGAGCACCCCCAACGGGACGCCTCCCATCGCCGCGACGTCGCTGACGCTGATCTGGGCCGCCCGCGCGCCCACCTCGTCGGGGGTAAGCCACTCGCGCCGGAAGTGTCGTCCTTCGATCTGAATGTCGCAGGTCCAGATCAGGTCACCTCCGGTAGGCGGACTCAAGAGGGCGGCGTCATCACCGATGCTCTTCAGAATCGCATCGTCGTGAGGTTCCCCGAGCAGCTCTCGCAGCCGTTCAATGACGGCAAACTCGCCAAGGGATCCCACGGGGGGACCGCTGTCCCAATCGGCAATGTCACCGGGACGTGCGCTCTCGTCGGTGGACGGAGTGCCGGACACCTCGCCGCGCGTATCGCCAGATGCGCCGCCGAGCGTATCGCCAGATGCGCCGCCGAGCGTATCGCCAGATGCGCCGCCGGGCGTATCGCCAGACGGGCCGCCGGGCGTATCGCCGGATGGGCTGCCGGGGGCATCGGCACGGTGACCAGAGGCGCTGGTTTCGTTGTCCTTCTCCGCATCCATCGCAATCTCCCTCACGCTACGGGCCGCGACCGGCGCCGGGGTCGGGACCGGCGCGGGCCAGGCCCTCACGCTATCGGCCGGGGCCGGGGCCGAGGCCGGCGCGGGCCAGGCCCTCACGCTATCGGCCGGGGCCGGCTTGGGCTGCGCCATCCTCGCCGGCGACGGCGGCGTTGATCGAGGCCCGCAGCGCAGCGGCTGCGGCCTCGGGATCCTCGGCCGAGACCACCGCTGCGATCACCGCCACCCCATGGGCGCCGGCGGCGATCACGTCCTCGATGAAATCCCCCGTGATGCCGCCGATGCCGATCACCGGGATCTCGAGCGCCCGCGCCACCTCGCCCAATGCCGCGGACCCTTGGGGCGCGGAGGCGTCGGGCTTGCTGCCGGTCGTGTAGAGCGCCCCGAAGCCGACGTAGTCCGCGCCGGCCTTCTGAGCCTCGAGCGCCATCTCGAGGGTCGAGGCCGAGCCGCCGATGATCCGATCCGGGCCCATCCATTCGCGCGCCAGCGTGATAGGGAAGTCGTGCTGGCCCAGATGCACCCCCATCGCGTCGGCGGCGATGGCCACATCGATCCGGTCGTTGACGACCAGGGGCACGTTCGCCCGCCGACAGATCCCGACCAGAGCGCGCGCCTCTTCGATCAACTCGCGCGTCGTGCCGGTCTTGCGCCGGTACTGGATGCAGTCGGCCCCTCCCGCCAGCGCAAGTTGCGCGAGCTCGAGGTGACTGTAGCGGGACTGAACGCTGGTGTCGGTGATCACGTGCAACCGGCCCACCGGACGCATGGCATCTCTCCTGGCTATGCGAAGCGGAGCCTGACCGGCCCCGCCTCGGGCTTCGTCGGAACACAACCTGTCTCAATGGCTAGGACGACCGATACCGCCCGGTCAACGAAGTGACTTCGGGCTAGGTGTCGCTACCGTAAGATGCCCAGTCTCCCGACTGGAAGAAGAAAAGGTCGGTGGGCGAATGCCCCGAGCCGATCGGCACCCCGCGGGCGATGGCGCGCGCCACGTAGGTCTGCGCGTGCTTGACCGCCGTGGCCAGCCCCTCTGAGCGAGCCAGCCGCGTGGCCAGCGCGGCCGAGAGCGCGCAGCCGGTCCCGTGCGTGGCGCGGGTCACGAGACGCCGGTGCGCGAAGCGGTGCACGGCCTCGCCATCGAAGAGCGTATCGACGATCTCCTCGCTCGTGCCATGCCCGCCCTTGATCAGGACCGCCCGCGGCCCGAGCCCGTGAATCGCCCGCGCGGCGGTCTCGACATCTTCACGCGACTGAATGCGGATGCCGCTGAGCACCTCGGCTTCGGGCAGGTTGGGCGTGCAGAGGGTGGCCAGCGGCAAGAGAAACTCCCGCATCGCCCGCTGGCCCTCACTATCAATGAGCGGATAGTCGCTCGTGCTGATCATCACCGGATCGACGACCAAATGATCCACCGGATGCGCCCGCAGCGCCTCACTCACCACCGAGACGATGCGCGCGGTGGCCAGCATGCCGGTCTTCGCGGCGGCGATCGCGAAGTCCTCGAAGAGAACGTCGATCTGGCCGCGGATCATCTCATCGGGCAGGTGGTGCGCGGCCGCCACGCGCTGGGTGTTCTGCGCGGTGACCGACGTCAGCGCCGTCACCGCGTATCCGCCGTTGGCGTGGATGGACTTGAGGTCGGCCTGGATGCCGGCCCCGGCGCCGGAGTCGGATCCGGCGATCGTGAGAATGACCTTGGGTGCTGGATTGTTCATGGGCCGAAATTAGCGCCGCCACCCCCGGCGATCAAGAACCAGGAATCGGCGGAAAGGTGCCCCAAACCGAACAGGTGTTTCAATATGGATCACATATGTGCTTCATTGTGAAACACGATTGGCATTTTGGGCCGTCGGTCAGCGTATTCGGCCGTCGGGAAGACAGCTTCGCTTGACGCCCCTGGGCCCTTCTGACCACAGGAGCAGCCCGCCGCGAACCTCACCACCGGTGCACTTCCGCAAGATCGAATCCCGTAATCGCATTCATGTAAATGCATTACGCGCCACGCTCATCTCGGGCTCCCCATCGGGCCCAGCGCTTGCGGAGAAAAAAATGCATCGGGGCCCCGCGTCGCGCACAGATTGGCACGGGCCCTGCACTACAGGGGGCGAAGGCGCGAGGAGAGCGCCGGACGAGAACGAAGAAGACGAGTACGAAGAAGACGAGTACGAAGAAGGTGTTGAGTACGCCGCCCGCACGTCGCAGGGACGGCGAAGATAGGAGGGATGAACCATGACGCTCGTACGGTACAACCCCAAGGCAGTGGCGAACTGGTCGCCGCGCACCCGCAGTGCGTCCCTTCTCGGCGGCCTGGACAGTCTGTTCGATCAGTTCTTCGAGAGGTATCCCGAGCAGGATCTGTCCTGGACCCCGCGGGTGGACGTTCACGAAGACGGGGACAAGTACTACGTGACGGTCGACCTTCCGGGCATGTCGAAGGACGACATCAATGTCACGCTCGATGACGACGTGCTCACGATCGAGGGTGAGCGCAAGGCCGAAGAACGGAAGGAAGACGAGCACTACCATCGCCGCGAGCGCTTCTGCGGCAAGTTCACGCGCTCGATGACCTTCCCGAACGATGTCGACAAGGACAAGGTCAAGGCTCGCTTCGAGAACGGCGTGCTGCGCCTCGAGCTGAACAAGCACGAGCAGACGAAGCCGCGCCAGATCTCGATCGACTAACCTCCAATAGCCTCCAATCCCTCGCAGTCATCGTGGGGTCGGCTTCGGCCGGCCCCGCGGTGTGACCCATAGATGCAAGCCCAGGCAACGCGTCCCGCCACAGGGACGCGTTGTGCGTTTTGCCCTCTTCAGTGTTCCACTCACCGCAGTCACGTTCTTCCCTGCCACGGACGTCCAACCTAGGCCAACCTAGGCTGCGAGTAGAGGAGCGAGATCGACACGCTTTAGCGCAGTCAAGCCCAAGTCCCGTAGGACTCGGTTGAAGACCGAGAGGGTTATGGCACTTGGGGCGGTGATTTCGATGCCAATCGGCTTGCCGGTTCGGCTGAAGTCAATCACCATCCCTGGTTCTACGCGCATGGTGCGGTAGCTCTTCTGCCCCGGGCGCCGAGGGAGATAGTAGTAGGCAGCAACAGGTCGCCCGTTTCGAAACGTTACCTCGAGGTAAGAATTCTTCATTGTGTCATGCACCTCTCGCGTAGGCAGTGATTACTTGCAGAACACCAGCCGAGGAGTCGGGCTCAAGGATGATCTCCCAGCGACGCCTGCGGAACTTGGTTACAACGACCCAAAGGTGGGGACTCAGCTCAAGCTCCCATTCCCACCACTTCGGCAATCGCTTCAATGTCAGTTTGGCACCTCCCTATGAGATAGTAGTGGGATACGAGCCAACGATCCACGCTTCAAGTTGCCGGAACCCATTTGCTCTCGCTTGTCGCTAAGTCCTCTGGTTCATTGTCCTAGCGTCAGGGACGCAGATGAATCAATCAGCTGCCATTGCCCCATATGACGGCTTCTGGAATCCCCTGTGTGAACCCGACACGTTTGGCCATGAACGATGTTCGCGCGAGATTTCCTAGCCATGATGATTCCGCAGAATCTCCCATGCTCTCACTTTGCCTGCTCACGCTGACAACAGCTTCTCTTGCGTGCATCCCGACTGATGGAATCCAATCTTCAGTGACGGAGAGTCTCTGGGATATCTCTGGGATAGACAGCCCGACACCCCCAGGCTGGAGCTTGAAGCGATCGATGCGCTCCCGGTTTCCGGCCAACAATGGTCAGACGCCCCGGCCTTCGCGGATTGGCTTGCCTTCGGACCGCCCGCCTTCGCGGATTGGCTTGCCTTCGGACCGCCCGCCTTCATAGACTTGCGCCTCGCGGATTGACAAAGAAACGACCGAAGGGGGCAGTACATGGCAGGACAGATCTTCGACATCGTCATCCTCAACGGCCGGCCGGCGGCGGGTAAGTCCGAGGTCATCGACTACCTCAAGAGCATCTCGACCGAAGAGCGCATTCGGCGTTTCCACATCGGCGAGTTCGAAGAGTTCGACGACTTTCCCGTGCTCTGGGAACGCTTCGAGGATGACGATCTATTCGAGGCCATGGGCAGCCCGCGCCTGATCTCCGACCGCCACTTCGAGTACGAGGGCCAGCGCTACGAGGGCTACACCTTCAAGGACCTGGCGTTCTGGCACTTCTTGATCCGCAAGCTCTGCCATCAGTACGAGCGCCGCCTGCGGGATGAGCCCGACTTCCACCAGACCCACACCGCCGTCTTCGAGTTCGCCCGCGGGACCCAGCACGGCGGCTTCACCGAGGCCTACAACCACTTGACCGATCTGGTAGCGTCGCGCGCCAATACGATCTACATCAAGGTGAGCTGGGAGGAGTCGCTCCGCAAAAACCGCCGCCGCTGCAACCCCGACAAGCCCGACAGCATCCTGGAACACTCGCTGGAAGATACGAAGATGGAGTTCCTCTACAAGGAGTCCGACTGGGACCGTTTCTCCGGTGCCGGTGCCGGTGCCGATACCGGGGCCGATGCCGGGGCCGATGCCGGGGCCGGGGCCCGGGCCGATGCCGGGGCCGATGCCGGCTACCTGATCTCCGGTGACCACCGGATCCCGTTCGCCGTGTTCGAGAACGAACCCGAGAAGACCGACAAGCCGGAGGCTCTCAGCGCCCACCTCGAGGAGGTCTGCGCGGCGCTGTGGCGGCGGCGCCAGCTGCTCGAGGGAGCGCGCGCCTGAGTCTGGACGGCTACCTCCCAACCGTCGAGAGCCCGGAGCAATGCATATCCTTGCAACATCAAGGATTATGGATACTTAGAAGACCCACCCCGCGACACGAAGCCGGCGCGGGCACGGATAGGCGGGCACGGATAAGCGGACGCGGGACGAAGCCGGTGCGGATGGGGACAGGCAGCCGCGACACGGCGCCGGCGCGGGCACGGACAGGCAGGCCTGGCGGACCTCCGCGCACACTGGTGCATGAACGGCCGGCATGGTAAAGTCTTCGCCAACGTTTCAGAGACACTATCGGAGACACTATCGGAAACCCGACAAGCACCACCTTCACATGAAAGGTCTTGCCATGGGCATTCCAGAGTACTGGCTCACCTACCTCTACCAGTTTGGGGTCGGGGGCTTCTTCTTCGTCGCCGGACTGGTTCTGATCCTCAAGACCGGCGCCTGCAATCTCAAGATCAAGGCCGACCGCCTCTGGTTCTCCGCCTTGATCGTGGGGTACATCTTCCTCGCCTCGCTCTACGCGGTGTGGATCTACGCGTCGGTCCATACCCCCTCGGTGGCCGAGGGCGGCGGGCTCTCAACGAGCGCCTCGCCCCTGCGCGCCATCCCGGTGTTGATCGACAGCCTGGCCACGGTGGCCCGCGCACTCATCGAACTGCTGTAGGGGGGGAGCATGAAGGGTACACCGCTCGATTTTGCCATCGTCATTGCCTATTTCGTTTTCATCCTGGGCTTCGGCTCGTTCTTCGCCCGGTACACGAAGAGCACCAAAGACTTCTTCTTCGGCGGCCAGCGCTTCGCCTGGTGGCTGATTGCCGCGAGTCTGGTGGCCACCGGCATCGGCTCCTACAGCTTCATCAAGTACGCGCAGGCCGGTTTCGTCCGAGGCATGAGTTCGTCGATGACCTACCTGAACGACTGGCTCATGATCCCGCTCTTCATGTTCGGGTGGCTGCCGATCATTTATTTTGCCCGGATCCGATCGGTGCCCGAATACTTCGAGCGCCGGTTCGACTCGCGGTCGCGCCTGGTCGCCACGGTCCTGACGCTGCTCTATCTGATCGGCTACATCGGTCTCAACTACTACTTGCTCGGAATCGCGATGCGCAGCCTCTTGGGCGTGCCGCTGATGACCTCGATCCCAATCGTGGCGGTGATCTCGGCGATCTACATCACCGCCGGCGGGCAGACGGCCGTCATCTTCACCGACCTGGTCCAGGGAATCTTTCTCTACGCGGCCGGAGCGATCCTCTTGTTCCTGGGCATCTCCTATGTGGGCGGGTTCGATCAGTTCTGGGCGGGACTCGACGTGGCACACCGGCTGCCGCTTCCCCATTTCAATCGTCCGCCGGACTTCAACTTCACAGGTATCTTCTGGAGCGAAGGGATCGTGGGCACGCTTGCCTTCACCTTCATCAACCAGGGCTTCATCATGCGCTACCTGGCGGTCAAGAGCGTCTTCGAGGGACGCAAGACCCTCACCTTCAACACCCTGCTCCTCATGCCGATCTCGGCCGTCGTCGTGGGTAGTGCGGGGTGGATCGCCTTCAGCGCGATGAGCCACGGCATCTTCGATGCCCCCGAGGACAGCAAGGACGTGTTCGTCCACATCGCCAATGCCATCACCCGGCCGGGCATCTTCGGGTTCGTGATCGCGGCATTGACGGCAGCCCTGATGTCGACGATCGACACACTGATCAACGCCTGCACCGCCATCGGCATCTTCGATGTCTACAAACCCTACGTGAAGAAGGACGCCACCGACCGCCACTATCTGAAAGCGTCGCGCTATGTGTCCGTGACCGTCACGCTGCTGGGCCTGGCCCTGGTGCCGATCTTCAACACCTCGCAGTCGATCTTCGCCGCCCACTACGCGTTCGTGGGCATGATCACCCCGCCGATGCTGGTGGCGATCTTCCTAGGCGTGCTGTGGAAGCGCTTCACGCCGCAGGCGGCGTTCTGGTCGATGATTATCGGCGCGGTCTTGGTCGGCCTGTCGGTCAAGTGGCCGGTCCTGATCAAGCCGCTGGCCGACACGCACAACATGGACCCGGCCGGCGGCTACAAGTACTTCCGTGCCGTTTACGGCCTGCTAATCACGCTGGTCCTGGGCATCGGGATCAGCTTCTTCACCAAGCCGAAGCCGAAGGAGGAGATCATCGGGCTGACGCTCGGCACGATCCAGGCAGGCAAGGCCTGGTTCAAGGGCGGAGAACCCAACGAGAAGCCGGGCAAGAAGGTGCGCCTGAAGGTATCGGTCCAGCCGGGCGAGGGCGAGACGGTGCAGATGCATCCGGCCGACCTCGAGCTGATGACCGCCGGCGAAGGCGACCTGCTCTACGTGGCCGATGATCGCTGGTTCCTGGGAGGCCTGCGTTCGCTCCACGTCAAGGCCGGCAGCTCCGGCGGCGAGCAGGGCGTGATCGGCATCCCGGCGAATCTGCTCGAAGAGGGCAATCTGCTGCGCCAGCGGCGCGTCGTCGTGGAGAAGACGATCTAGGCGTGGAGAAAGCGATCTCGGCGTAGAGAGAACGATCTGCGAGCGGAGAAAGCGATCTAAGAAGAGAACCCATCTCATGTCATGTGAGGTCTTCGGCATCCGGCGCCCGCTAATCGGCGTCGTACATCTGCTCCCGCTCCCCGGTTCGCCGGGGTATCGCGGGCGAATGCGTGATGTCGTAGACCACGCCCTCACCGACGCCGGCGCCTACCTGCGGGCCGGATTCGATGGGCTGATCGTTGAAAACTACGGGGACACTCCCTTCTGGCGCGGCTCGGTACCGCCTGAGACCGTGGCGGCGCTCACCCGCGTCGCCACCGATGTCCGCGGGCTGGGGGCCTTCGCGCTCGGGATCAATGTGTTACGCTCCGACGGAGCGAGCGCGATGGCCATCGCGGCGGCCACCGATGCCGAGTTCATCCGGGTCAACGTCCTCAGCGGGACGATGGTCACCGATCAAGGCCTCATCGAAGGCTGCGCGGCCGAGGTGATGAGGCTGCGCGCCCAGCTCGGCGCGGGC
>CAZZIF010000121.1:0-10761 GCA_964654025.1 uncultured bacterium | reverse complement strand
AACGCTCGACCACCTCGAGGAGCGCATCGAGTTTCGCGTGGTCGCCGACCTCACTGCCCAGGGTGATCAGGTCGGTCAGTTCCTTGCTTGCGGTGCCGAACCGCCCTTGTGTCGCGCGGCGCAGGGTTCCCATCGCAGCGGCGGTCGAGGAGCCAAGCTCCTTCTGCAGCACCATGAGCAACAATGGCCATGGAATCTGGCGACGGATACGCTCCTCGCCCTGCGCGGCGCGCCGGATGAAGCTGGAGACTTCCGAGTAGAAACGCTGCTCGGCCGCGGACAGTTCGACGGCACAGATCTGCACGTCGCGCCGCGGAAACTGAATCGACGTACTGCTGCGGGTCGTTCGGATCATCACATCGGCCAGGATCTGCGAGAGCACACGCGTGTTCTTCGGCAGCCGCCGATCTCCGCGCACCACGAACTCCTTCCGGAAGGAGCGGTAGGTGCCGAGCACACCCGGCCGCAGGAGGGTCACGAGGTTGTAGAGTTCGCGAAGGTCGTTCTGGACCGGCGTGGCGGTCAGGAGCAACAGGTACTTCAGGCTCAGCGCGTCGATGAATTTCCAAGCTTGCGTGAGGTGATTGCGCAGGCGGTGGGCCTCATCGACGATGAGCATATCGAAGCCCACGGCACTGATCTCGCGACGATTGCGCAGCGATTTGGCCGTATCGAGCGATCCGATCAGAATCGGCGCTGCATCCCAGGGATCGCCCCGGGTGTAGAGGTGAGCGTCGATTCCGAATTTGTGGCGCAGTTCCTCGCGCCACTGCGTCACCAGGGAGGCCGGCGTCAGGATCAGCACCTTGCGAACCAGCGCGCGCAGCAGATACTCCTTCAGGATCAGACCGGCCTCGATCGTCTTGCCCAACCCCACCTCGTCGGCCAGCAGCGCCCGCCCCTTCATCTCGCGCAGCACCCGCAAGCAGGCACGGATCTGATGCTCCAGCCGCTCCACATCGCGCGTGTGATTGAGGGCCAGGAGTTCCTGGAAGCCGCGCTGGCGCGCCAGCCGCAGGGCATGCATATGGAACCGCAGATCCGCGGGGTGGCCGGTCTCCAACTGCTTGGGTTTGAGAAACGGCTCCAGTGATGAACGATCCACGTGGAGGATCGGCGAGCGCTCGAACGCGAAGGCGGTCGGATCGATCTGGGCCATCAGCTGCGCCGGAGACCCCGGCGCGCGCTTGGGCTTGGGGACCGGTCTGGGCCGCTCTGGAGCGCGCTCGAAGGCATCTTCTTCCCCCTGCCGCGGAGCCTCCAGCGGATCGAGAGCGGGTGCGGGCGTATCCCTGTTCACGGCCCGCAGCTGAGGATGGATCGACGTGACCTTCCGAACCCCGTCGGAGAAGGCGATTTCGAGGATGTCGAAGAAGTCGCGATTCCGAACATCGACCACCAAGCCATCGCCGAAGACCTGATGGATGACTTTGTCACCGACTGCGTACGATCGCACGGCCACGTTGCCCTGCCCCTGGAACCACTCCGTCCACGTGCCAACGGGAAGGTCACCGGCGCTCGGAAACCTCCCCCGACCTGTTCCCGGAGAAACAGGCGGAAATCGTGACGTACGATGCTACCACGAACGGGGCTAGTTGCCTACATATAGATGAACTCCCAGGGCCACCTGGCCACTGATCGTCTGGCCAGAATCCCCGGAACGACCTACGTAGTAAGCAGATAGACGGGCATCTACAGCGACGGTCCGGTTGATGAAATACTCCAGCCCACCCCCCACTCGAGCGACGAACGCATCGACCGGGTATTCGATCTCCTCGTACTCATCGCCCTGTTCATCCTTGTACTTGTAGACGAGCTGCGGGTGGTAGAAGCCTGCGCTCAACACAAGATAGGGACACTGTTTATGGACGCGCCGGAAGTAGAAGTAGTAGTCGGCCATCAGGACCTGATACTGCAGTTCGTCGGCATCGGTTACGCCGGCCACGTGCTTCGGCCAGTTAGCGCTGCGCTTGAATTTCTGCAGCTCGAAGGTCAATCCCCAGGCACGGTTGCGGGCCACATACTGGCGCACGCTGATCACCCCGCCGATGTCGCGGGCGAAGACATTCCCCCACTCCGAATCTCCGCGCATCTCGCCGTACTGAAGCTGCCCGCCGGCGCTCACCGTGCCGCGCCGATGCTCGTAGGCGCCTGCCTTGCCGGGCGCCAGAGCCACGAGGGCGATTGAAGCCATGAGGGTGACGAGAACCATGACGGCCACAAGAGCCGTCGAACGGTCCCCACGCCAAGCTCCGCCCGTCAGCCGACCCTCCGGCGTTGGCCGTGCCTGCCGTGTCTTCCGTGCCTGCCCTGCCTGCCCTGCCTGCGTCATCGAAACCTCCACGATCATGGCCGGGACCTCCCCGAGTGCCGTCCCTGAACGTCGCGTCAGCCTCACGCCCCAACGCCGCGCCAGCCGCACGCCCCAACGCCGCGCCAGCCGCACGCCCCAACGTCACGCCGGCCTCACGCCCGAACGCCACGCCCGTCTCGCGCCCCAACGCCGTGCCCGAACTTCAAGCATCCTAGACCATTACCCGCGGGGATGAAACTGCCGGTGCATCTCCTGGAGATACTGCTCATCCACGCTGGTGTAGATTTGCGTGGTCGCCAGCCGTGCGTGCCCCAACAGCTCTTGGACGATGCGCAGTGATGCTCCCCCGCGCAGTAGGTGCGTCGCATAGGTATGACGGAGCAAGTGAGGGTGGATCCCTTCATCCAGCCCGGCCTCCGCGGATCGCTTCCGCAGGATCTTCCAGAACCCCATGCGGCTCAAACGCCCTCCCCGTGCATTGAGCAGAACCTCGGCCGGCTGCGCCAAGGGCGACCGCCGTTTCTCGAGCAGACGCGGCCGCCCGTTCACAGTGTAGGCGCGCAGCGCATCGATGGCAGGCCCACCCAGGGGAACCAGACGTGTGCGCGCCCCCTTGCCGGTCAGGCGCACCAGGCGCTCCTCCCAGAGGACATCGTCGAGGCGCAGGTCCAGCAGCTCCGAGACGCGCCCCCCCGTGCCGTAGGCCAGCTCCAGCAGGGCACGGTCGCGCAGATCGAGCGGCCGGTCACCGCGAACCGATTCGACCAGGGCTGCGGCCTGATCCTCGGTCAAGGCCCGCGGCACCCGCTGCCACCCTCGCGGGGCGTCCAGGTCACTGGCCGGGTCCGACTGCAGGATGCCCTCGCGGTTCAGAAACAAGAAGAAGGAACGCATCGAAGACCTTGCCCTCGCAACCGTTGCAGGTTGCCGTCCGGCCTCGTGGATCGACATGACGTATTCCTGCAGATCGGCCGGCGTCACCTGCGCCGGGCCCCGGCGCCCTCGTTTGGCCAGGTGACGCACCATCGCCACCAGATCCCGGCCATAGCCCTCGACAGTCCGTTTCGACACCGCGCGCACCATCGAGAGGTGGAAGATGTACTCGGCCAGGGCTTCACGAAAGGCCTCGGGCAGATCGGACACATCGCCCAGCCCGTGACCTTCGAACCGCGGGTCGGGCCCTGCCTTCCGCGAGGCCTCCCGTGCAGGTCGCCCGTCCTTCGAATGCGTGTTACGCATCGCCGCTTTCGCTTTCAGTCTCGGTTCTGGTTTCCTTCGATCCGGCGAAGTGAGCCATGATTGCGGCCGCCAGCTTCGGGCCGATGCCCGCAACCTCGGTCATGCGCTCGGCCTCTGCGTCGAGCACCCGCTGTAGCGAGCCGAAATGTTCCAGCAAGGCCTGGCGTTTCTTCGCACCGAGCCCCGGGATCTGGGCCAGTGGATCCGAGCGCATCTTGCGCGTCCGCAGCTGGCGGTGATAGGTCACCGCAAACCGGTGGGCCTCGTCACGCACGCGTTGCAAGAGCTGCAGGCCCGGAGCAGACCGCGGCAAGCGCACGGGCGTGCTCTGGCCCGGCAGGAAGATCTCCTCCTCCCTCTTTGCCAGACCAATCACGGGGATCTCGCCGAGCCCGGCTTCCCGCAGAACGTCGGCCGCGCGATTGACCTGTCCCCGGCCACCATCGATCAGAATCAGATCCGGCCGGCTCTCGCGTCTCTTGCGCTCCTCTCGATCCCGTTGGGCACGACGCTCCCGTACGCTGACGCCCCGTTGCGCCGTGGTCTCTGGCACGTTGCCGGCCGGCTGGGCCTCGGTCTCAGTCGCGCTGCCGGCCGGCTGCGCCGTGGTCTCAGCCGCGATGACGAGGTGCTTCGCCCGCCGCTCGAGCATCTCGGCCAGCATGGCGAAATCGTCCGGCGTGTTCTTGCGGCGGATACGATAGCGCCGATAGCCGGTCTTGTAGGGAACGCCGTTGCGAAAGACCACCTGGGAACCGACCGCCAAGCCGCCCTGGAGGTTGCTGATGTCGTAGCCCTCGATCCGCACCGGCGGCGCGGGGAGTGCCAGGGCTTCTTGCAGCTCGTAGGCGGAAGCAGCCAGGCGCTGCTCTCGGCCTTGCTCGATGAGCTCGATCTCCTCCAGCGCCAGCGCGGCGTTTTCGGCGGCGGCGCGCAGCAGCTCGGCCCGCGGCCCGCGACGCGGTGATGAGAAGCGCACACGACGGCCGGCCTTCTTTGAAAGCCAGTTCGCCAGCACATGGCTGTCCGATGGCACACGGCTGCAAACCACCGATGGCGGCACTCGCTGCCGTCCCGGGTAATGCTCTGCGAGGAACGTGCGCATGACCTCCTCGTCGCTCGCCTGTTCCGCATTGTCGGCCGCAAGGCGCCAGGCGCCAACCACCCGGCCCTCGAGATGTGAGAAGATCGAGACCACGGCGCGCTGCCCCCGCCGAGCGAGACCGACCACGTCCAGGTCGGGCCTCTCCAGATCGGTCATTCGCTGCTGCTCGTGCAGGAGCGCCACACGCTCGATGTCGTCGCGCAGCCGGGCACACTCTTCGAAGCGCAGCTCGGCAGCCAGGTCGCGCATTCGCGCTTCCCAATGCGCCACAACCTCCTGATCGTTTCCCTCGAGAAAGGCCAGGAGACGGTCCACCGTTCCCTGGTAGGTAACCTCGTCGACATAGCCGACGCACGGCGCCGGGCAGAGGCCGATGAAGTACTCCAGGCAGGGCCGGCCGCCCTGGGCCAGCCGCCGATCGGAGCAGGTCCGCATGGGAAAGAGCCGCTTGAGCGAGCGCAGCACGAGCCGCATTTCCTTGACCCGAACAAACGGTCCGAAGTAGCGCGATCCATCGGCGATCACCTTACGGGTCACCGACATGCGCGGGAAGCGCTGCTGGACGGTCACCTTGATGAAGGGGTAGCTCTTGTCATCCTTGAGCTCGATGTTGTAGCGCGGCCGGTGGCTGCGGACGAGGTTGGCCTCCAAGATCAGGGCCTCGGCTTCGGAGGCGGTCACGATGGTGTCGAAGTCGCGGATGCGCTCGCGCAGCTGGCGCAGACGCGGATCGAGCGCCTCACCACGGAAATAGGATCGCACGCGCGCCGGCAGGCGTTTGGCCTTGCCGACGTAGAGAATCTCGCCCGATGCGGTCTTCATGAGGTAGACCCCGGGCCGATCCGGCAGCAGCTTCAGCTTCTGCTCGATCCTCCGGCGCCACGCAGGAACGGCCGAAGCTGGTCCGCTAGTCGGGGCGCCCTCTCCGTGGCCGGGGCCCGTGGGTGTCGGTTTCGGTCCCGTCATGACGACGACACGCGTCCTCGCAGAAGATCCTGGAAGAAGGCCAGCTCCCGGCTGCCCAAGAGCCGGACGGTCAGCAGATACGCCCCTGCGGCCGCTGCTGCGGTTCCGGCCAGCAGCGAGATCGCAGGCAAGATTCTCCCTTCGCCCCCCTCGCTCCCCTCGGGCCAAAGCGCTCCGAATGCCGCCATGGCCCCCACGGCCACACCGGCCGCCACCACCGCCCCTCCGGCCGAGCGTGCGGCCGAACGGCCCACCTCCGAGGTCATTCCTACCCCGTACTGGCGCTTAAGTGCCCGCGCGAGCAGCGCAACATTGAGCGTACTGGAGAGCGCAGTGGCCAGGGCGAGGCCGCCCAGCGCGAGAAACTGCATGAGCACCAGGTTGAGGACGACATTGGCGGCCATGGCCGTCGCGGCCGTGCGGACCGGCGTGCGGGTGTTCTGCCGCGCATAGAAGACCGGCACCAGCACCTTGACCAGGCCATACGAGCACAGTCCCAAGCAGTAGAACACGAAGGCGCTGGAGACCAGATCGAGCGAGTTGCCGCCCGCGAAGGCGCCCCGCTCAAAGAGCAGCGCCAGGAGCGTCCGGTGCACGACCAGAAAGTAGCCGGTGATCGGCAGCAGCAGAAACAGGGTCAGCCGGATCGCGAGACTGAACTGCTCGCCCAGCTCCCGGTCTTCACCACGAGCGGCGTGACGAGAGATCGTCGGCAACACCGCCGTCCCCAGCGCCACGGCAAAGACGCCCAGAGGAAGCTGCATGACCCGGTGGCCGTACTCGAGCGCGGCGACGCTTCCCGCGACCAGCAGCGATGCCAGGAAGGTGTCGACGAATGCGTTGACCTCCGCCACACCCATCCCGACAACGCCGGGGATCATGAGCTTGCCCATCTTGCGCACTCGCGAGTCGCGCAGCCGGATACGCAGCACGCCCCATACGCGGTGGCGTAGAAGAGGCGGGAGCTGGATGAGAAGCTGCAGCACCCCCCCGGCCAAAACGCCCCAGGCCAGACCGTAGACGGCCTTCTCGGGCGTATCGCCCAGACGGGGGCCGACGAGGACCATGCCGCCGATCATGCCCAGGTTCATGACCACGGCCGAGAGGGCCGGTGCCGTGAAGTGCCGAAGCGCGTGAAGCGTCCCCATCGCAAGCGTGGCGAGCCCGATCAGCAGGATGTAGGGAAACATCCAGCGAGTCAGATTCACCGTGAGCTCGATCTTCCCGGGCACGTCGGCATACCCGGGAACGATGATGGGGATCAGGTAGGGCGCCACCAGAATCCCGGCCAGGCTGACCAGCAGCAGGGTGAGCGTCAGTAGCCCGGCGACGTTGCGCACGAAGCGGCGCCACTCTTCCTCCCCCGCGATCTCCATGGCCTCGGTCAGGACCGGGACGAAGGCGGCGCTCAGTGCTCCTTCGGCGAACAGCGCTCGGAGCATGTTGGGGAGTCGGAAGGCGATCGTGAAGGCATCAGCAGCGAGCCCGGTGCCGAAATAGTAGGCCCGCAGCATGTCGCGGACCACCCCGAGCAGTCGGCTCGCGATCGTGCCCAGGCTGAGCTTGCCAGCCGAGAGGACCCAGTGGCGGGGCCCGCCGGCGCCACGGCTTCGCCCCGGACGCCGCGCCCCCTGGCGGGAAGCCGTGCCCCGGTCGGCTGTCGGCGGGGGTGCATGCCGGCCCGCGCCCGGTTTGGTCGGTTTAGTCGGTTTCGTTGGTTTGGCCGTCTCCACGCTGGATTTCCCTTCCGTACGTCACGCCGCGGAATCCTAGCAGCGGGATCCCGATGGGGAAAGCGCGAGATCGCAGCAGGCAGCGCGCCGCGCGCGTGCCGCGGGCGACCCGCCGGGGCCTCGGTCGCAGCGCAAGAGTGGCCGTAGGGGTGGCAGCGGGAGCAGCGCCAGGAGTGGCGGTGGAAGCCGCACCAGGAGTGGCAGCAGGAACGGCAGCAGCCGAATCCTAAGTCTTTGCCCCCGGCGCGACTCGAACGCGCGGCCTACGGTTTAGGAAACCGTTGCTCTATCCAACTGAGCTACGAGGGCGTAGGCGATCACGAGGTAGATTGGCCTACGCAACCCCAGGATTGCAACCCGGATTTATTTCGACCACAACGACCTCGTACAACGACTGCGTGCCCACCGCGCGTCGACGTTTGCATCCTTGATTCCCGAAGCACCTCGTGCTCGCGGCAGAGGTTGGGCCCGCAAACACGGGTAGATACCCAACCACCATTGACTGAGCAACGGCGGCTGTCGACGCAACGGCGAACTCGACGGCAGACTTGACGGCCGACTCAACGGCGGACTCAACGGCGAACTCGACGGCGAACTCGACGGCGGACTCGACGGCGGACTCGACGGCGGACTTGACGGCGAACTCGACGCGCCCTTCGGGGTAGAAACGCGCGGTGGGTCGAAACAGCGCGAAAAATCGACTTCTCATGAAAACCGATTCGGCCTACGATCAAGTGTAGATGGAGAGTCTGCAGCCGGTGAGCTGCACGGCGCACCGACCTTGGGCGGGTTGGGCGAGCCGGGCGAGGATGGGACTCGCCGAAGGTGACACGCCCGGAAAGGAGGTGATCCGTTGAGCATAGACAGATTCGACATGGTGGAGGTGGCGGCCCCGTAGGGGACCTCGTGCCACACGTGGCGTACAGACTGGGCCCCGTAACGGGGAAACCCAACGCCATCATCACCGGTCATGTTTCGGCCCCGTCCCTCTGGGCGGGGCCGAACTACATGCGCTTTGGATGGTCGGCGCGTTCCCTCACTCGTACCGAACCATCGCGAGAATGTGATCTTCCGGCACCCCCGCCCGGATCAGCTCGTCGCGGCCGCCAAGGCCGACGAGTTCGATCAGGAAGGCGACGCCCACGAGATCGCCCCCAGCCTCACGGACCAGCCGGCTGGCGGCAGCTGCTGTCCCTCCAGTGGCCAGCAGATCGTCCACGATGAGAACGCGCGTACCCGGCGCGAAGGCATCCTGGTGGATCTCGATCACTGCTTCACCGTACTCCAGGCTGTAGGCGATACGGTAGGTCTCCCCTGGTAGCTTGCCCGCTTTGCGGAAGGGAAAGAAGGGTTTCTGCGTCTCGTGGGCGAGCAGGGAGCCCCAGATGAAGCCGCGGGCTTCGATCCCGCCAACGGCATCGAAACTCGCGGGGGCAAACCGCTCGGTAATTGCTTGAACACAACCCGCCTGCAGAGCGGGGTGCTGCAACACGGGTGTCACGTCCCGAAACAAGATGCCTGGCTTGGGAAAGTCGGGAATCGTCCGAATGCTCTGACGCAATGCCTCACTGAACTCTGCAACGTCGTCCATGTCGTCCACAATCGTCCTCCTGTTCTTGGGTCATGAACGGCAGCAGTCTACTCCAAAGTGCTGCCGGCCTCGACCCTCAAACAGCCGGACGGCATTGTGTTGTTTGCCGTGGCGGCACCCTCACGGTCCGCACACGCCGCAGCTCGCACACGGCGAACAAGCCGAGCAAGCCGAACAAGCTGCAGCTCGCACGCGGCCAGAAGATCGGCTGTTAGGCGCGCCCGCGGGCCCGGGCGCACGAGGCCGCGACACCCATCCGAGATGAGAGGCTCGACCCCTTAGTTTGGGTTCTGTCCGCCGGACTTCTCCAGCACCTCGGCGCCGCGACGCTCTTCCTCGGCCATCCACTCGCGCAGACGCATCAGGGCGCGGCGTTCGATCTGGCGCACACGCTCGCGGCTCACGCCCAGGAACGTGCCCGTGCGGTTCAAGCTCCGCGGGGTCCCGTCCATGAAACCGTAGCGGATACGCAGCACCAGCTTCTCGCGCTCGGAGAGCTTCTGCATGAGCGAGTCGAGGTGTTTGCTCTCCATCTGCCGGTCAAGCACATCCTCGAGCGACGGCGCATCGGGAATCCGCTCGAGCAGGCTCAAGCCCCGGCCGGCCTCTTGCGTAGCCGTCTCATCCAGCGACTTGATACCGCGCACCAATTGGCTGACGCTGCGCGCCCGCCGCGGACCGAAGCCCGCCTCCTTGCAGATCTCATCCGGCGTGGGGAACCGGCCCCACTCCAGTGAGAGCTGGCGCTCGGCCTCGATGTACTTGTGCAGGGAGCGCATCACGTGCAGCGGGATCTTCAGCGTGCGCGACTGTTCGGCCAGACCCTTGGCAATCGCCAGCCGGATCCACCAGGCCGCGTAGGTTGAGAACCGAAAACCCTTCTCCGGATCGAACCTCTGCACGGCGGTGATCAGGCCGAGATTGCCTTCCTCGATCAGGTCCTCGAAATCCATCCCCTTTCCCGTGAACCGGCGGGCCATGTTGGCCACCAGGCGCAGGTTGCTCAGCACCATCAGGTTCGCCGCCTTGCGGTCTCCCTTGCGCACGCGCCGAGCCAGAGCCTTCTCTTGGTCAGCCGTGAGCAGCGGATAGCGTGAGACGTCACGGAAGTAGACCGGCAGCGTTTCGATGGCGGCCGGCTCCGGGACGGCCTTCTCGCGGAGTTTGATGCCCAGCGTACGCGTCAGGTCGAGGAAGAGTGAGAACTCCGAAGGATCGGGCACTTCGTTCAGGATGGACTGCTCCACCCGTTCCGAATCCAATACTCCTTTGTTCTGGCCTTCTTCGAGGAGCGTGGTCAGGCTGGGAGCGTGCTCGCGCGCGCTCTGTGGGACAGACACTTGAGGGTTTCGTGCCTGCTCTTGTGCACGGACCGCCGTGCGCTTTTTCGTCGTCATGGTTTCCCCCCCTTTTCCAGGGGAGGAACCCACCAAGGAGATTTGGGGGAAATGGTCGGGGCGAGAGGATTTGAACCTCCGACCCCCTAGTCCCGAACCAGGTGCGCTACCGGACTGCGCTACGCCCCGACATTTCTG
Organism: uncultured bacterium; assembly: GCA_964654025.1. Taxonomy (GTDB): domain Bacteria; phylum Eisenbacteria; class RBG-16-71-46; order CAIMUX01; family WJJG01; genus CAYQJL01. The sequence goes on along the minus strand of CAZZIF010000121.1, from coordinate 278 downwards.
AACCTAGTGTACCCCAGAATCTCCGGGGGTCAAGCACCTTTCTTGCCCCCGGAAAGCCAGGACGTGGTCTCCGGATCGGACCAGTAACGTTGGGACGACATCCTCAACGCTACCTCACTTACAACCCACCCCGCCCGGAGGTCCCTGCAAAAGGAGGCATATCCAACTGTGTGGTCCACGCTTCGCACCAGACGCTCTCACCGGCGACCTCGATCCCCCCCCGCGCGAACTCGCGTTCAGGCGTTCTCCCAGCCCTCCTCCCCGACCAATGGAACGAA
>CAZZIF010000120.1:4749-10783 GCA_964654025.1 uncultured bacterium | reverse complement strand
ACTGCCAGGCATAGCCATTCTCGAAGGTGTAGTCATGGTTGTAGGCCAGGGTGCCGGTGCACTCGTCCAGACCACCACCGATGACCTCACCGGGCTCGGCCGTGTAGCCGACCTGCGTGAAATCCGCGGCGTTCGCCATACCGACCATCGCGACCAGTGCGAGCAAAGTTGCGAGCTTCTTCATTGCCGTTTCCTTTCCTACTGGATGTTTCTGCAGTCACCAGTCCCCACCGCCCATCACGAGAAGGACGGCTAGATGCATCTGCCACCCTCACCCATCCACCCAAAGTGTGTGTTTGATCTACTCACCCCTTTCCGGTTTCCTCAGCGGTCGAGGACGAGTGCCATCGCCCCGACCTGTTTGTATTTTGCCAGATTTTGGTTCTTTGTGCCAAGACAATAGTACATTAGCGCGTACAGACGTATACTTACGATAGGCCGTATATCGTGTAGTCTATGGGTATTCCCCGGCTGGTCAAAATGAGCCATTCACGGGCGTGACTCCGGATTCCGCGGGATTTCGAGTCCGCAACCTCCGCGACCATTGACGGGACCCTTCCGCCCGCCGCTAGGATGGGCTCTGGGAACCTGCGAGCCGGCCGAGCATAGTACGGTCCATGCACGAAGGAGGGAGAAGACACATGGAGTATCGATTTCTCGGACGGACCGGTCTCAGAGTCTCCGCGCTCTCACTCGGGTCGTGGGTCACCTTCGGTGATCAGATCGACGAGACCGTAGCTGGCGAATGCATGCAGGCTGCCTACGAGCAGGGCGTGAACTTCTTCGACAACGCGGAGGCCTATGCCCGTGGCCAGTCGGAAGTTTTGATGGGCAACATCATCAGAGAAGCCGGTTGGAAACGTAGTGACCTGATTCTCTCGACGAAGGTCTTCTGGGGCGGCTCGGGGCCCAATGATCGCGGCCTCTCCTACAAGCACATCATCGAGGGTACGCGGGCTTCACTGGCGCGCCTTCAACAGGAGTACGTGGACCTCATCTTCTGCCATCGCCCCGATCCCGACACGCCCATCGAGGAAACCGTGCGGGCGATGAACCACGTGCTCGCTCGCGGATGGGCTTTCTACTGGGGCACGAGCGAGTGGAGCGCCGAGCAGATCACCGAGGCATACCGTATTGCCCGCCAGGAGCACCTGGCGCCGCCGGTGATGGAGCAGCCTCAGTACAATCTGTTCCATCGCGAGAGAGTAGAGATCGAGTACGCACGGCTCTATGAGGAGATCGGTCTCGGAACCACGATCTGGAGTCCGCTGGCCAGCGGGCTCTTGACCGGCAAATACAACGACGGCATCCCCGAGGGCAGCCGGCTCGCGATCGAGAAGTACGACTGGCTCCGCGACGGCGTGGTTTCGCCAGAGGGCCAGCGCCGCATCGAGAAGGTCCGCAAACTCACGCCGCTGGCCCAGGAGCTGGGCGCCACGCCGGCCCAGCTTGCGTTGGCCTGGTGCCTGAAGAACCCCCGCGTCAGCACGGTCATCACCGGGGCCTCGCGCCCGGAGCAGGTCCGAGAGAACCTGAAGGCGCTCGAGGTTGCCGAGCGGCTCGACGAGTCGGTCCTCGAACGCATCGAGGAGATTGTCGATACCAGGCCGGAGCCGCCGCCGCGATTCCGCTAGGTGAACGAGTCGAGCTTTCCGCCGCAGATCCTGGCCGCTCAGCCGGGCGGCAAGATGCGCCAAGCTGAGCTGAACTGCTGCAAACTACGGCAAGCTGCGGCAAGCTGAGCTGAACTGCTGCAAACTACGGCAAGCTGCGGCATGCCTCACCATGCTGCTGCATACTACGCCAAGTAACAGCATCCGGGCACGCAACGTCGCGCCCAGATGCAGATTACTGGCTTTGGGAGAGGTCCAAACCCGCCGCGATGGCGCCCCGTGGGGAAACCCGCTGTGCTATACTGGGCTGGTGACGTATCTACGTTCATCACTGGGCGAGGTGTGCTTCGTCGCGAGGGCTCCGTGAGGCGCGGCGCCGTCCTTCGAACCAGCCGCCTTGGCCTTTCCAGCGGAAACCGCTCCGAACCAACCGGCATAGGAGGCCACATGAGAGGATTGGTGACCTACTTGGGGGTCATGCTGGGCTGTGTGTTCGTCAGCAGCCTCCCCGCCATGGCCGTGATGCACCAGCACGCGGCCGACATCTATGAAGTCCCGCTCGACAGCGAGCAGTTCGTCCCGCAGTTCGAGCCGGCCATACAGGTTGCGCTCGGCGCAGCGTCGCCCGCCTGGCAGTCGTTCGCATCATCGCTCGGGGCCGACTGGCGGACCTACGAATGGAACGAGGCCTTGGGTATCCCGCGGTTCGCGGCCGGAGAGCCGGTTCCGTTGATCGATGCCGCCTCGCTGAGCAACCGTGACCTCACGACCGACCGCGTGGCCGACTTCCTGCGGCAGGCCGAAGGTGTCTTGCGCGTTCCCGCCTCGGACCTTCGCCTGGACAGCTACCGCACCTATCGCTCCGGCCAGAGAGCTTGGGCCCACTATCAACAGACCTACCAGGGACTCCCGGTGTTCTACGCATATCTCGGAGTCCACCTCTACGAGGGCAGCGTCAACGCCATGCGGGCAGACGTTTTCCCCGATATCGCGATCGACCCCAACCCTTACTTGAGCGAGCTGCAGGCGGCCGAGCGCGCCCGCCACGGCCTGCCCTGGAACGAGGAGACCGACTCGATCGGCGAGATCACCCTGGGTGTGCTTCCGAAGGTCTGGGGCGATGATGTCCTCTACGTCCTGGCCTACCAGGTGATGGTCCACACGGCCGATCCGGTCGGCGAGTGGCGCACCTTCGTCGACGCCTTCACGGGCGAGATCCACTGGCGCTTCAACGAGGTCCAGCACTACACCGTGAGCGGCAACACCGTGAGCGACGTGCAGGAGCGCCTGGCCTACGATCCCTACACCTCGATCGGCCTTCCGGACCAGGTGGTCGAAGCCGACGGCACCGTCACCTATACCGACGCGGACGGTGACTTCGAGATCGATGTCTCGCAGAACCAGCAGTACACGGTTACCGCGCAGAACCGCGGCCGGTTCGTTCGCGTCTTCCGCAACAACATCATCGCCGAGACCACCGACCTGGCGAGTCCCGGCGACCCGGCCCAGATCGAGTGGGACGACTCGAACACCTCACCGGCCGAGCGCGATTGCTACTATCATACCAATGTCGTCCACTCCTGGATCAAGTCGCTGGATCCGGACTGGACGAACCTCGACTATCCGATGCCCTGCCACGTCGATTTGACCGGTGGTTCCTGCAACGCCTTCTACAACGGCATGATCAACTTCTATGCCGAGGGCGGCGGATGCGTCAACTTCGGGCAGATCGCCGACATCGTCTACCACGAGTACCACCACGGCGTCACGCAGTTCACCTACTACGGTAGCCCGCCCACGCCGTCTGGCCTGAACGAGGGGTTCTCGGATTACAGCTCAATGGCGATAAACAATGATCCCTGCGTGGCCAAGGGCTACACCATTGCCAACCCCGAAGGCTGCATGCGCACCGGGCTGAACAATCGGCAGTATCCGGGTACCGAGTGTGGCGGTCAGGTCCACTGCCTGGGTGAGATCTGCATGGGCTCGTTGTGGAAGATTCGGAGCAACCTGCTGGCGAAGTACGGCGAGGACCACCAGTACGAGGCCGACCTTCTCTTCCGGGAAGCCAACGTCGCCCGCCCGTACTACAATCCCAACCTGGCGCAGGCTTACCTGATTGCCAACGACGACAACGGTAACATCAACGATGGCACGCCTGATTACTGGGAGATCTACGACGGATTCGATGCGCACTCGGTTCCCGTGCCGGCGATCACCGTCAAGATCGTCTTCGACCACACGCCGCTGCAGGACCAGTTGAACGCCACGGATCCGATTCTGGTGACGACCGACATCACCACCGAGGGCGATGCCGGTGAGATCATTCCCGATTCATGCCGGGTTTACTTCAGCCTCGACGGCGAGACCTACACCAGCGCGCCGCTCACGAACGTCGGCGGAGACGCCTACGAAGGCTACATCCAGGCTCAGCCGGGCAAGGTGGTCGACTACTACCTCTACAGCGTGACGACCTACGATATCGCCGGCACGGACCCGATCCGCGCCCCCGAGGTCCATACCCACCAGTTCCTGGCGGGCGAACCGACGACGCTGCTCGATGACGATCTGGAAGAGGATCTCGGCTGGACGCTGGGCGCGCCGGACGACAATGCCACCAGCGGGCTTTGGGAGCGCGTGGACCCGGAGGGCAAGGAGTACGGCGGCGATACGATCCAGCCCGAAGACGACCATACCCCCGACGGAACCCTGGCCTTCGTGACCGACGGCCGGGGCGGCTATTGGTCGAACTACAACGTCGATAACGGCAAGACCTCCGTGCTCAGCCCGCAGTATGAGTTTGCGCCGGGCTCGGGCGGCTTTGTCGAGTTCTACGCCTTCTTCGCCCAGTACGGCTCAGCGATGGACGATACCCTGTCGCTGCATCTTTCTGGTGACGGAGAGAACTGGCACCGCGTCTGGGAGTTGACCGGAGATGAGTGGAACGATCCGAACTACACCTATCACAAGGTCTACTTCCGCAGCGAGGATCTGGGCGAATCGCCGGATCTGCTGCAGGTGCGCTTCGAGGCCGAAGACAACGAGAACAACGGTGTGACCGAGGCCGCGCTCGACGACATCGTCGTGCGCATCGGGGTGGACTGGGCTGACGTCGATGACGCGCCCGCCGAGCGTCTGGCCTTCCAGGCCGCGCCCGCCGCGCCGAGCGTCTTCGCGCGCACCACGGCGATCCGGTTCGCCATCCCGGCGAACGAGCATGTGGCCTTGAAGATCTACGACGTCAGCGGACGCAACGTGCGGACGTTGGTCGATCAGCGTCTGGAGGCGGGCAACTACCAAATGAGCTGGGACGGCCGCGATGTCAGCGGTGAGCTGGCCCCCGCCGGCCTCTATTACTACAAGCTGGCCGCGGGACCGAACGAGGCGACGCGCAAGCTCGTCTACGTCAGGTAGCACGCATTCGGTTGGGCGCCACGGGAAGTGGCGGCCAAGCCGGGAACGACGTGCGGGAGGCGAACGGCGAGGACCATGCGTTCGGCACAGCGCCGGCCGGGGCAACCCGGCCGGCGCTTCTTGGATGCGCGAAGCCCGCCAAGCGCCGGCACGGCGATCCTGAGAGGTCTTGCTGGTTCGCTGCCCGGGTCAACGAAGACGGTCCGGAGTCGGAGTAGCGGCGACCGCCCGGCGCGGAGGTAGTCCCAGGACCAGATAGCGCTCCCCATCATAGGTGACCCGGAACTCGGTAGTCGTATCCGGCCAGCTCGGCCAATGGAAGGTGACATCGACCGCGAAGCTGTGCGGTGCCAGCATGCGGGCCGGCTCTACCTCGTACTTGCCGTGATAGATGCCGGGGAGCTGCTGGTAGGCGGCGAGGAGCCGGGCCGTGCCGGAATCGTCATCGCCCGTGTCTGTTCCTAGGAGGCCGGTTTCGCGCCGAAGGACCGCCAGGGGGCCCGCGAAGAGGCGGGCGGCGGTCTCGTAGTCGCCGCGCCGCAGGCTCCGCAGGTACTCTTCGGTCGCCTGGCGCGCCATCGGACGCTTGCTGGCGCCCTCGATCTCGGGATCGGGCGCGCATCCCACCAGATGGAGGACCGACCAGGCGAGCAACGAGGGTAGCAACCAGGCTCGCACCCAGGCTTGCACCCAGGCTTGTGGCCGGACGGACCGCCCGGCCATCATCGAAGAGGCGTTCGAGAAGGCGGTGCCACGCACGGGCGTGCGTGGGCGTGCGCCCTCGCGTGGCCCCGGGCTCTCGCGTGGACCCGCGCAATCGCCGGCAGTTCTGAAGGGCAAGATCATGGCTTGAATCTACCCCTTTGCGTCTTCATCCTTCCCTTGAATCATCGCCCGCTTGGGTGCCATCTCAAGGATGGATCCAGCGACGAGCCGAGGCGCCGGCCGGCCTCAGGCACGGGCCGGCCTCAGGCACGGGCCGACCTCAGGCACGGGCCGACCTCAGG
>CAZZIF010000120.1:0-4649 GCA_964654025.1 uncultured bacterium | reverse complement strand
TGGCGTTGTGTGGATCGCGTAACGATCTTGCAGGCAGGGTTTTAGGAGGATCGATGGACCAGGACATGCAGCGCACCGTGAATTTTCTCTACGAGCTCGGAAACCTGAAGCGCGTGGTGCGTTCGGGTTGGTGGGTGGGCGGCATCGCGAGCCCGGAGACCGTCGCCGAGCACACCTTCCGAACGGCGTGGCTCGGCTATCTGCTGGCTCAGATGGAGGGCGCCGACGCCGGACGCGTGATGCTGATGTGCCTGGCGCACGATGCGCACGAGGCACGCCTCAATGACCACCACAAGGTGGCGCAAGCCTACCTCGACCCTAAGCCGGTGGAGGCTCGGGTCTTCGAGGATCAGGTCGCCGGGGTCCCCGGCGCCGAGACCCTGATCGCGGCCTTCACCGAGTACGAAGCGCAGGAGACGCTGGAAGCGCAGGTGGCCCGTGATGCCGATCGCCTGGAGTGCGCCGTCCAATCGCTAGAATATGTCAGCCAGGGACAGGCGGCGTGCCGGCCCTGGTTCGACAACGCGCGCCCCGGTCTGAAGACACGCGCCGGACGGGCCCTTCACGAGGCTCTCGAAGGCTCCGATCCCCATGCCTGGTATCAGGATCTCCCGCGCGCAACCTAGGGAGAGCAGATCATGACGACGGATCCGGCCACCGCACGCTGGTGGCATGTCGAAGAGCAGAGTCGCGAGCAGGGTGGCGTGACCGAGCCATCGGCTCCTCCGGGCGAGAAGCCATCGGCTCATCCGGCTGCGGCGCTATCGGCTTTCCCGGCGGAGAAGCAATCTCCTCCTCCGGCTCGGGGAAAAGGGCCGGCCAGGGTGCGCTGCGAGTTGTGTCCGCATCGCTGCCTGATCGCCCCCGGAAAGCTGGGGTTCTGCAATGCGCGCCAGAACCAGGACGGCCGCTTGGTGTCGCTCACCTACGGACATCCGCGCGGACTGGCCGTGGATCCGATCGAGAAGAAACCGCTCTATCATTTCTTGCCGGGCAGCCAGGTGCTGAGCTTCGGGACGACCGGCTGCACGCTGGCCTGCACATTTTGTCAGAACTGGCACCTGAGCCAGTGCGTCCCGGGCTCGGGTGAGGCGCCCGATCCGCGGCGGGAGCGAACGGTGGCGCCCGAGGAGATCGTCGAACTGGCCCGGCGCGAAGTCGTGCCGACACTGGCCTACACCTACAATGAGCCCACGGTCTTTGCGGAGTATCTGGTCGATGTTGCGGCGCGGGCTCGTTCGGCCGGGTTGCGCAACGTGATGGTGAGCAACGGTTACATCTCGCCGCGGGCACGAGAGGAGGTGATGGCCGAGATCGATGGGATCAACGTCGATCTGAAGGCCTTCAGCGAGGCTTTCTACCGGCAGCAGGCCAAGGCCCGTTTGGAGCCGGTGCTCGACACACTGCGCTGGATCGCGCGGCAGCCGGCGATCTGGCTCGAGGTGACGACGCTCTTGATCCCCGGTCTCAACGACTCGGCCGCGGAACTGGAGGAGCAGTGCGCCTGGATTGCCGGGGAATTGGGTCCGGAGGTGCCGCTGCACTTCTCGGCCTTCCATCCCGCCTACAAGCTCCAAGACCGGCCGCCCACGCCGGAGGAGACGCTTCTGCGAGCGCGCGAAACCGCGCTGCGGGCGGGACTCCAGTATGTCTATCTGGGGAATGTCTCCAGCACCACCGGCCACCAGACGCACTGTCCCCGGTGCGGCGCGGTCGTGATCGAGAGGGCCTACTTCCGCACGACCCGGGTCAAGCTGCGGGGCGGCGCCTGCCCGGAGTGCGGGGCGGCGGTGGCCGGGGTATTCAACGCTGACGAGACGAAAGGACACTGATCCATGGACACATTCGAGGTGCGGTCCCAAGCCGAGAGCCAGATGATCGAGATCACCGATCAGGTCGCGCGCCTGGTCGCCGGCGCGAAGGTGGCGGCGGGCGTCGTCCACGTCTACACACCGCATACGACCGCGGCGGTGACGATCAACGAGAATGCCGATCCGAGCGTCGTGCACGACCTGCTGGCCGATCTGGATCGGCTCGTCCCTCGCCGGCAGTCCTACTACCGCCATGCGGAGGGCAACAGCGCGAGTCACCTGAAATCCAGCCTGGTGGGCTGCTGCCAGACGGTCTTGATCGAAGGAGGGCGCCTCGTCCTGGGTACCTGGCAGGGCATCTACTTCTGCGAGTTCGACGGGCCCCGTACGCGGCGGGTGCACGTTCGGCTGGAGGGCGTGAAGTGAGCAACGAAGCATCGGCGGCATCTGTTCCCGGGCAACCCCCGTTCGAACCCCAACCGCAGCCGCTGGCTCTGGATGCATCCGGGTGCTTCTGCGTGACCGACGTGGGGAGCACGACGACCAAGGCCTTTCTCTTCCAGCGGCAGGATTCGAACGGGGGCGGATGGAGCTTCCTTCATCGAGAGGCGCCGACCACGGTGGAGAAGCCGCACGAGGACGTCACCGTCGGCGTGCGAGCGGCGCTGGAGGCGCTCGAGACGGCCAGCGGCCGCCGGTTGCTGGCCGAGGGGGGCCGGCCGGAGGTACCCTACCTGTCGACCTCCTCGGCGGGGGGTGGCCTTGCGATGGTCGTCACCGGCCTCGTGCGCGAGGTGACCAGCCGCAGCGCCGAACGGGTGGCGCTGGGCGCGGGCGCGATTCTGCTGGATGTGATCGCGATGGACGACGGCCGAACCCCGTACGAAAAGATCGAGGCCCTGAGGCGCCTGCGGCCCGACATGGTTCTCTTGGCCGGCGGGTTCGACGGGGACGCGCTTTCGGGCCCGGTGTTCCTGGCCGAGTTGATTCGCGAGGCGGGATTGCGCCCCAAGCTGACCACCGCGGGCAAGCTTCCGGTCGTCTACGCCGGCAACCGTCATGCGAACGGCTATGTGCGCGACGTGCTCGATGAACGCTTCCACCTGCACCCGGTCGCGAACATCCGGCCCGAGAGCCACACCGAGAACCTGGAGCCCGCCCGGCAAGCGATCCACGATCTCTTCATGGGCCATGTCATGTCTCAAGCCCCCGGCTACGAACGGCTGCTCTCGTGGGTGAGCGCTCCGGTCGTTCCGACGCCATCGGCGTTCGGCGAGATTCTGGCGATCGCCTCTCGCGCCTTGGGCCAGCGCATTCTGGCCATCGACATCGGCGGTGCCACGACCGATGTCTTCACCGCGCAGGATGGGGAGGTCTCCCGCACGGTGAGCGCGAACCTCGGGATGAGCTACAGCATCCTGAACGTCTTGCAGCAGACCGGACCGGGGCCGGCGCTCGAGATTCTGCGGCGGGAGTTCGCCTGCGAGGACATGGGAGAGGCCGAACTCATCGACCGAGTGGGGAACAAGCATCTCTATCCCACTTCCTTGCCGCGCACCGAGCGCGAGGCACGGCTGGAACAGGCGGTCGGCGCGGTGGCGATCCGCGAGGCGGTACGCGAACACCTCAGCATCTTGACCGGTGAGCGGCTGAGCCGCAGCAAGAGCGAACTCGCCTTCCAGAACAGCTTCGAGGTCAATCTGAGCCGCGACGATGAGCCGGCCCCCGAAGCCAGGATGCCGAGACTGCGCGGCTACGACCTCATCATCGGTAGCGGCGGCATCCTGTCGCACTCCCCGCGGGACCGGGCGGCCCGCATGCTGATCGCCGCGCTGGACCCCGGCGGGAAGGTGGAGGTGGCCCTCGATCGCGCGTTCATGTTCCCGCACCTCGGCGTCCTGGCCGGCATCGACGAGGCCCTGGCCTTGACGCTGTTCGAGCAACTTGGCCTGCTGCGGCTGGGCCGGGTCGATGCGCTTCGCCGGGAACAGCGGCCGCTTGATCCGATTGGCGATGCGCTTGGCGAAGAGGGCGTGGCCGGCGAGAACCGTGAGACGAGTGAGCGAGTTTCGCTGGAAGCCTCCTATGACCAAGTTCGCCGCGGCCCGCATGCGGAGCGTCGCGAGCTGGCCAGCCCCGGCGAGGTGTTCGTGGAGGGCGGCGACCAGGTGACCGGCGACCAGCTGATCGCGCGCAGCACGCGCACGTTCCGGCGACCGTTCTTCCTCCCGGCGGGCAGCGCGCTGCGCGCGGCGCCGGAGGAGGTCGAAGCGTGCCTCCTGAAGAAGATCGGGGATTCGATCGAACCCAACGAGCTGATCGGGAAGCGCAAGCTGCGGTTCATGCGCACCCGCGAGTACCGCTCGCCGGTGGCGGGCACGCTGGAGCGCATGCTGCCCGACGGCACGCTGGTCGTCCGGGAACACCCGGATCACGCCACCGAGCGCGTGGCGATCCGCGCCGCGACCGATCTGAACATCAAAGCGGGCGAGCTGCGAGCCTACCTTCGCGTGGAGGTAGGCCAGAAGATCGAGCGCGAGCAGACCCTGGCGTCACGGGGGCGTCCGGGGGTCGATCTGCGTGTGAGCCGATCGCCCGTGCGGGGCAAGGTGGCCGACATCAATCTCGACTTCGGGGTCATCACCGTCGAACCGCTGCGAGAGGAACTCGACGTGCGGGCCTGGATTCCGGGCGAGGTGAGGGAGGTCACCGCCCGCGGGGCCGTCGTCTCGGCCGATGCTCTGTGCCTCACCGGCTGCTGGGGGCGCGGAGGCGAGTGCAGCGGAGCACTCACGCTGGACTCGGTGACCGAGGGCGGGCTGTGCGTGCTGGGCCACG
>CAZZIF010000119.1:7698-10803 GCA_964654025.1 uncultured bacterium | reverse complement strand
CGGAGACCGTGCTGGCGGAGAGCAAGTCCCCCGAGCAGGTCGCGCGCATCCTGCTGGAGCCAGATCCGCCCGAACTTGCGCGGGTCGGTGAAGACCAGCCGGAGGTCACCGGAGAGGCGGGCCACAAAGCGGGCGAATCGTGGCAACGGGCCCTGGTCGGGCTCGGCGATGACATCTCCGCTCATGCGCAGATGAAGCGCCAGAGTGGTGAGGTCATCGAGCTCGATGAGCAGGAACTTGCCGCGCCGGCCGAGGTCCCGGATGCGCCGGCCCCGGAGGCGGGGCCAGAATCGGCGCGGTGTCGGCGCGGCCAGGCTGCCCGTCCACAGCAGTCGGCCTCCTTCCACCGTCCGGTTCAGGACGGAGGGGCCTTCACGGCCCCCGTCGCGCAGGGCCCGGCGGATCGTCTCGACCTCAGGCAACTCGGGCATCCTCACTCCTCTCGTAGGTTTGCTGAACCAGCCAGCTGTAGCGGCCGCCACCCAGGCATGATACATATGTACGCGCATCCTGGTTCACATCATGACGGCTGTCCGGATGAGCCTTCCCCGGTGGCGGCTGTTCCCGGGCACCGGGTGGGCGATGCCGGCTCTCAATCGTACTATGTTCGTACCAGGTCGGCACCAGGTCGGTACCAGGTCCGATTTCCGTTCCGGCGGATGCCTTGGGCGGCGTCCTGATGTAGAATCACTTTCTTCGCCCGTGGACGAGACCGTCCGCGGGCTTGGTGGAATCGAACAGGAGTGATGTGGATGGAAGTTGCCGGTAAGCAGATCGAGTTCGACCCGGACGGCTTCATGGTGGAGCCGGATCTGTGGGATCGGGGGGTTGCCGTCGCCATCGGCCAGGAAGAGGGCATCGAGGCGATGACCGACCAGCACTGGGCCATCGTCCAGTTCATCCGCGATTACTGGAGCGAGCACGACCTGGCTCCCCCGGTGCGCATGATGTGCAAGGAAGTGGGCGTGGGGGTCCGGGACATCTACAAGCTCTTCACCTCGGGACCGGCACGAGGGGCATGCCGTGTGGCGGGGCTGCCAAAGCCCGATGGGTGCGTCTGAGGTGTTCCTCGCCAAGCTGCTGGTGGTGCTGGCTTCCCTGTGGGCCGTTGTCGCCCTGACGGTGCAGGTCGTGCTGGCCTGGGGCGGCGGCCGCCCCGACTACAGCCGGCGCGCCGGCAATCCCCTCCGGGCGGCTCTCTACAACTTCACGGCTGCCATGACCCCGGCCCACAAGGAGAGCGTCCGGAATCATCCCCGCGAGTTCGCGGTGGGCATGCTCATGCATGCGGGCGTGATTCTGGCGGGTGCCGGCGTGTTGCTGCTCGTGATCTGGCCGGAGGCCGGGGAAGACCTGCTCTTCTACGGTCGCCCGTTGCTGTGGTTGGCGCTGCTCGCCAACCTGGCCCTTCTCGTCCGGCGGGCGCTGTCGCCTTCCCTGCGCGCGATCAGCTCTCCGGACGATTACCTGGCCAGCGCGGCGACGGCGGGGTTCCTGGCACTGGCGTCCCTTCCGCCCTGGACGTCGCAACAGAGCGTTTTCCTGATCTACACGGCGCTCTTGCTCGTCTACCTGCCTCTGGGCAAGCTTCGCCACGCGGTCTTCTTCTTCCTCGCGCGCGGGGACCTGGGCGTCCGTTTGGGGCACCGCGGTGTCTATCCGCCGCCGCAGACGGAGACGGAGTAACCCATGACGACGAACGATTCGCCCCAGGTCGATCCCATCGATGCGGTCTTGCCTCCAGGGGGAGAAACACCGGATGAGGCTCTGGCGGTGGAGGAGGCGCGCAGAACGCTTGCCCGGGTGATCCGGGGCTTGGGCGCCTATCACTTGAACGCCTGCGTCAAGTGCGGGTTGTGCAGCGAGACCTGTCATATCTACCGCACTGATCCGGTGCCCGAGAACATGCCCCCGGCCAAGGCCGAGAAGGTCATTCGCCACTACCGGCGCTACCACACGGTTCTCGGCAGGTACCTGCCCTTCCTGGTCGGGGCCCGGGATCTCACGTCGCGGGCACTCGAAGAGGTGACCGACGCGGTCTACGGACGATGCACCGGCTGCGGCCGTTGCGGTATCCATTGCTCGGTCGGCCTAGACGTGGCGGCGGTCATCCGCGCGGGGCGGAATATGGTGGCCGCTGCCCGGCGCGTGCCCGACGGCCTGCAGCGCACGGTCGACAATCAGATCACGACCGGCAATCAGATGGCGATTACCCGCGAGGAGCTGCTCTCGACCGCCGAGTGGCTCAGCGAAGATCTCCAGATGGAGATGGGTGACGACGACGTCAAGGTGCACGTCGACGAGAAGGGCAAGCGAGTTCTCTACCTGATCAATCCCCGCGAGGTGAAGTTCTTCCCGCTCTCCTTGATGGCCGCCGCGGGCGTGTTTCACGCTGCGGGCGAGAGCTGGACGATGTCGAGTCGCTTCTACGACGTGACCAACTACGGCTTCTACGCCGGCGACGATGCCTCGGCCGCCGAGCTGACCCGCCGGGTCATGGAGGAGGCCGAGCGTCTGGAGGCCGAGGAGATCATCCTCTCAGAGTGTGGTCATGGCTTCCGCTCGTTCCGCTGGGAGGGAGCCAACTGGATCCAGAAGGCCTATCCGATCCCGATGCGCAGCGTGCTCGAGCTGCTCGACGACTACTTGAAGGAAGGACGGATCCAGGTCGATCCCGCCAAGAACACCGATCGGGTCACGTTGCACGATCCGTGCAATCTGGTCCGCTGGGGTGGCGTCAGCGAGCCGCAGCGACGGATTCTCCGCCGGGTGACCAGCGACTTCGTGGAGATGACGCCCAACCGCGCCCACAACTACTGTTGCGGCGGGGGGGGCGGCATGCTCTCGATGAGCGAGTATGGTGAGCGACGTGTGGCCTCGGGCCGGGTGAAGGCCGATCAGATCGCCGCCACCGGGGCCAAGATCGTGGCCACACCCTGCCACAACTGCGCCGATCAGCTCATCGAGATCTCGAAGAAGTACAAGCTGGGGGTGGAGATTCAGGCAGTCGTGGAGCTGGTCTACAGCGCGCTCGTGTTGAGCGATCCGGCCTGAGACAGGCCGCCCGTGTGGGTGGGCGACCCGGCCTGAGACAGGCCGCCCGTG
>CAZZIF010000119.1:0-7598 GCA_964654025.1 uncultured bacterium | reverse complement strand
GAGGCAAACCGCCCGCGGCGCTGCGTTCCTACGACAGCTCCACCTTCTCCGACGTCTGCGCTGAACTCGGGCTGGCCGACCGGTCGGCGGCGATTTCCTCGATGGCCCGGATCGCGGTCTCGATATGCTCCCGCGTGTTGAACGGTCCCACCGAGAAGCGCACCGATCCGCGCGGCACCGTACCCATGTGCTCGTGAATCAAGGGCGCGCAGTGCAGGCCGGTGCGGGTCTGGATGTCGTACTCCACGTCGAGGATGGTGCCGACATCGGATGGATCGTAGTTGGCCACGGTGATCGAACAGGTCGCCACACGGTTTCTGGTCGAACGGGGCCCCTGGATGTCGACGCCAGGGATCTGCCCCAGGCCGGTCAAGAGCAATCCCAGAAGGTCCATCTCGTGCTGGAAGAGTTTCTCCATCCCTTGCTCCTCGATCCACTGCAGACCCGCCGCGAGACCGGCAATGCCGGCCAGGTTGGGGGTGCCCGCTTCGAGGCGATAGGGAAACTCCTGCGGCTGGGTGAGAATCGCGCTGCGGACGCCGGTGCCGCCATAGATCGTGCCGCGGATCTCGGCCTCGTCGGCCACGCAGACCCCGCCGGTCCCGGTGGGGGCGAAGAGACATTTGTGGCCCGTGAAGACCAGGAAACTGATGCCCCAGGCGGCCATGTCGATCGGCAACACACCCGCGGTCTGGGCGGCATCGATCGCGAGCGGCACCCCGGCCGTGCGGCAAACGCGCCCGATGGCCGGAATGTCCTGGACGACGCCGGTGACATTCGAGCCGTGATTGACAATCACCAGCTTGGTGTTCTTGCGGATCGCCTTGGCGATCTCGGCCGGGTCGACGTAGCCCTCGCCGTCGGGCTCGACGAAGGTGGCCTCGGCCCCCTCGGCCACCTTGTGGTTGACCGGGCGGATGACCGAATTGTGCTCGACCATCGTCGTCACCACGTGATCTCCGGCGCCGATGGTGCCATTGATGACGAGGTTCATGCCCATCGTGGCGTTGAGGGTGAAGATGAGCCGGTTGGGATCCTTCTCCTTGCCGGCAGCGGTGAGGCTGGGGTTGAAGAACGCCGAGAGCTTCTTGCGCGTCTCGTGGATCATCTCCTCGGCCTTGAGGGCCAGGTCGCACCCGGTGCGGCCGGGGTTGACGCCGTAGGTGCTGTAGAAATCGCGGGCCGTATCGTGCACGACCTCGGGCTTCGGGAAACTGGTGGCGGCATTGTCGAGATAGATGATCTTGGCCATGTGGGCGTCCTCAACTCTCCTTGAGATGAACGTTCTTGCCAGCACTTAAGCGTACAATTGTAAAGGCACGGACGCGAGCCATTTTTCGAGGTCCACGTCCGTCCAGCCGTTCTGCGACCGGCTCTTCAGGTTCGCCGCCGTCCAGCTGGTCTTCGGACCCGATTTCCAGGATCGCTGCCGGGCAACCGGTCTCGGCACGGTGCATCCGGGAATCAGAGGATCAATACACCAGGATCCGTTCCGATTCCAGGGTCAGTTGGGCCAGGTCGCCCAGACGGGCCTCGATGACGCCGTCGACCAGATCGCTCGAGGTCAGGCCGCGCACCTCGAGACAGCTTCGGCAAGCCATGACCATCCCCTTGCGCAGGACCGGGGTCAGCATCCGTTCGATGTTGTAGTACCCGTTGGGTGTCGTCTGGCCGCGCTTGGCGCACAGCACACCGCCGGCGGTGAGGTAGACGGTCAGCTCCAGCTCGTCCTCCACCTGCAGCAAGGCCCCGGCCAGGCGCAGGGCTTCGTAGGCGTGTTCGGAGTCGTAGGGCGGAGCGTGCAGGATGATCAAGACGCGCATGGACATATCTCTCCTCGGAGATCGCTGACAGATGGCAGGACGTCCCTTGGACGGCGACCGTCGCCGGGGAGCATTCTAGCCGCGTTTGGGATCGCAAGCTACCATCAGCTCCATCGAGCGACCTGGCCCGCGCGATTCAGGGGGGGACGGGGTCAACCAACCATCGCAGGATGTGCGTGCCCGCCGGCGACCTCAATCTGTCTTTGGGGAGTTCCAGTCCCGGGGGTGGGCTCGAGCGGTTGCCACAGGGATCAGGCCTCGGCCGTTTCCTCCAGCGCGATGAGGGAAACTCCCTCGATGCCCTCGACGGCCGCCAGGCGCTGTACGAACTCCCGGTTGCGTTCCGGGGACTTCAAGCGCACGAAGAAGGACAGCTCCAGGATTTCTCCGTTCTGACGTGTGTTGATGTTCAGGAGGGTGTGCTTCTTCAGATACTCCCTGAACACCTTCTCGTGCAGCATCGAACCTCGTTCGTCGGGGGTGATCGAGAAGCGCAGGAGGAGATCGTGGCTGCGCAGCGAGCCGAAGTTGCCCCAATAGAGAGCCACGATCGAGAGGATCACAGCCATCGTGCCGGCCAGCGCGATGACGTGGTATCCGGTGCCGGCAGCCATGCCGGCGGCCAGGGCCAGGAACACGAAGGCGATGTCGCGCGTGTCCTTGATGACCGTGCGGAAGCGGATGATCGACATCGCTCCCACCAGCCCGAAGGCCCGCGCGAGGTTGTTGCCGATCACCATCATGACGATGGCGGTGATCATGGGCAGCAGGACGAGCGTGTTCACGAACGACACGGAGTAGTTGAAGCTGCGGTGCGTTCGGCGATAGGCGATCGCGACCGCCGCGCCCAGCACGAAGGCGATGGCCACGTTCATGAGGATGTCCATCAGCAGGAATCGTTGGCCTGCAATGACAAGGTCGCTCAGCATGGTTTCACCGTCCTGCACAGAGGAGCGCCACGGACTCGTCGGCCGGTTCCCACAGGTCGATTCCGTGGCAGTACTTCGAGATGGGCCGGTTGCTGCGGCCCAGGAAGCTCGTCACCGGGCGGAGCCAGGGAGGCATCGCGCCGTTGAACTTGATCTCCAGGATGTCGCGGCGGTTCCCGAGGCGGCGTAGACCGCGTTCAACGAAGAAGTCATCGTAGCTGGGCCGGCAGAGGCTACGCAGATCGAGGTCGAAGGTGACCCGCACGCGATCCTGGTCGCGGCCGATCCAGGCCTCCCGTTCGTAGACGATGAGGACGACCGGCTTCAGCGGGAGCGAATGCTCTAGAAAGCAGAAGCGCGCGAGGGTAGCCCGGGCGGCCGCCGAGAGCGGCCGGTTCAGGGAAGGTAGCTCATCGATCCGCCGCTGGGGGGGGATTGCCAGCCATTGCTTCGCCTGATCGAAGCCCATGCCGACCCGTTCCTTGTAGATCGTGACGCCATACTTGCGTTTGATCTCGAAGAACGCGACCGCCTCCCGGCAATAGCGGTTGTAGGTGCGGACTCTGAGCTTTTTCCGAATGGCGGTGCCGGCCTCTTTCTCGTCATAGAAGCGCAGCGAGGCGGTGTCCAGGTAGATGCTGCGCACGGTGTAGCGGCCCTGCGGACATCCCCGGCTGTGGGGATCGGCTTCCGTGAAGGGTGACACCATGGCGCGCACGCGGTCGATCTCCGCGGGACTCACGAAGTACTTGAGTTCATATCGTCCAAATCGGCTTTCCACCATGATGCGGCTTGCCTTTCCCGGCCTGCTCACGTTTGCACAGTGGCCGGTCAGCCCAGCGAACGATCCATCGTGTGCTTGAATCGGTCCTGCAACCATCTCAGCAGCGAGACCTTGTCACTGCTGAATGCCACTGTGCCCTTGAGGCCGGTCAGCGGCTGTTGCCCGGGATTGGGCACGGCGACGGTGACCCACACCAACGTCTGCCCCGCCACCGTATCGGCCTGCCGGTCGATCTGGGCCACGCGTCCCTCCAAGGCGCCCCGACTAAGCGTGGGGGCCGCCACGCGCGCCCGTGTGCCGCCCGCCACCAGGCCGGCGCGCGCGGGCGAGACCGGCGCAATCGCATAGAGGGTGTCGAGGGCCGCCACGCGCACGAGCACCGAATCCCGTTGCAGCGTCAAGACCTGACCGTCGATGGGGCAGGTCACGCGATTCCGCTCCAAGCGCCGCGTGGCCTGCTCGATCAGGGTTCGCATGTACTGGCAATGAGCTTCCCACGCCGAGACGACCGCTTCCTTCTCCCCTACCTGGACGGCCCGCAATCGGTGGCCGGCCGCCTTGGCGGCGGCCGCGGCCTGGCGGTAGGCCGCCTCGATGCGATCGCGCGCCTCCTCGCTCGTCAGGCCCGCCTCGTGAAGCTGCATCGTTCGCTCGTGCTCGGCGTGAGCTCGGGCGTGTTCGGCCTCGGCGGCGTCGAGCTCACTGCGGGCCAGGTCGATCAGCTCGACGCGTTCCCCCGAACGGGCCGCCTCCAGGTTCGCTTCGGCCTCGGCGAGCTGGGGGGCCAGCTCCGAGATCACCCTGCGGCATTCGAAGGAGTCGAATCGCGCGATTTCCT
The DNA here is from genome assembly GCA_964654025.1 of uncultured bacterium. Taxonomy (GTDB): domain Bacteria; phylum Eisenbacteria; class RBG-16-71-46; order CAIMUX01; family WJJG01; genus CAYQJL01. The sequence continues at coordinate 3,224 of CAZZIF010000119.1, read as the reverse complement.
GGCCGGCCGGAATGCGGGTTCCCGACGAAACCTCGGCCGTGATGCGGAAGGACACCTGATCGCCACGCTCGAACCGGTAGATGTCGATTGCCGACCGGTTGCCGGCGGAACGATCGAGCAGGCGCGCTTCGAAGGTGTCGGGCTGCGATTCCAGTAGGGTCCACTCCGCTTGCGCGAACAGCCGGCAGGGGCGGCTGAAACGAATCTCGACCTCGATCCAGCTCGCGACCACGACGGCCAGGATGACCGCGGCCGCGATGCCTGTCAGGGCGATGATTTGATGGTGTTTCATGGCCAGCGTCCAACGGGCGGATCGGATCGTCATCCAGTTCGTCATCTAGCGCAGCAGGAGCAGCCGGGTTCCACTGGTGAGGTTGCCGTCCGCCTTCGCTGCCTCGGTTGCCTCCGGCGTTCCGGCGGCCTGTGGGTCGCCGGATGAGGCCGGCCGGACCCGGGCGCGCGCCCAGTAGATGCCCGGGGGTGCCGGCTGACCGTTCGCGAGCCGGCCATCCCACTGCCACGTCGCTCCGGCGGTGGCGGCTTCGAGACGGCGGCAGAGCCGTCCGGCCACATCGTAGATTTCCACGCGCCGGCCCGCGTATCCCTCGGGAAGCCGGAGGCGCACCCGTTCCTGGAACGGATTGGGGGCCGCCTGGAGGGCGGGGACGGGTCCCCACGCGGGACCGAAGCCGGGAGCCGTGATCCCCTGATCGTTTCCGTTCGTCTCACCCGGCGAGGGTGTGCTGAAAAAGCCCCAGCGGAAGTCTCCATCCGTGATCCGGCCGCGCGAGACATCGGTCATCTGCTCGCCGAAGAAGATCAGGTCGACCGGATCGACGTCTTCCGGTCCGGGGTCTCCCTGAACACCGCTTTCGAGCTTGTGGAGTGCGATCAGCTCGCCGTGGCGGCTCAGTTTGAGGTCGGCGTGGAGCGGTCCCTGGGAGAGATCCTCATCGGCCCACACCAGCAGGTAGGCGCCGGCGACCAGCGTGGTGTCGGGGAATCGCCACTCGAGCGGGTCGCCCAGATCGTCGGTGAGGAAGTAGTCGCGCATGTTCACCGGATCCGGACCCGGGTTGTAGATCTCGAGCCAGTCATCGTACTCGCCGGCTTCATCGGCAATCACGGTCTCGTTGTCCGCCATGAACTCGTTGATATAGAGCTCCTGGGGAACCACGAGATCCCCGACGTTCTCCAAGATATGCCCGTACCGGCCTTCGGCGAACATGCGAATCTCGCCGTCACAGTCGCGCAAGCGATCGTTTTCTTCCCAGTACCACTTGCGCACATCCACCTCGCCGTTGGCCTCGACCTCGGCATGGGCCGCCTCGATCGCGGCGTAGACCGTGTCCAGGGGAGCGAGCTCGATCACGTGCTCGTAGAGCACGGAGGCGTACAGGTTCTTGAGCACCGGCTGGTCCATCATCCGGTAGGCCAGTATGTTGCTGTAGACGGACGAGCCCTGGGTGAGCGAGTGCTCCCACGAGACCCTGGGATGGAAGGCCATTCGAAGTCCCCAGGTCAAATCCTTGTCCCAGGGGAGGACCATCCAGAGATCCTCATCCAGATCGTGACAGAGATAGTAGTTCTTTTTGTAGGAGTCGCCGTCATCGACCGTGTTCAAGACGGCGTAGTACCGGAGCCACTCATCGAAGTCGAGCCAGTCCATGAAGGTCTCGTAAAAATCTTCGTCGGGGACAGCGTTGAGCGTTTCGATGAAGGTGATGAGGTCGGTCCAGGGTTCGTCCTCATTGGTCTTCTTTTCATAGTGTTCGTGATAGTCGAGGCTGTCATCGAGCGCGATCAGTCGGTCGAAGCACTTGTAGATGCTGGCCCCTCCGTCGAGGCCGTGGTTTTCCAGGAAGTACTTGTCCGGCTGTTCCACGTCGCAGTAGTACCCCATGTACTGGCCGTTCAGGACCAGGGCTCGCAGGTGGGTACGCGGAGCCGGCACCCGGCAACGATCGAACAGCCACATGGAGAGGGATGAGCGCATCCCGCAGGGATCGACCATATCCGCGTTGCAATTGAGCTTCGTGCGGTTCTGGTAGAGGGGTTCGGGTAGCCGGATCTTATAGGACTTCTTGCTCAACGGCCGGGCCATCGCGCCGCGGTAGCGGAGTTCGGCGTCGTACTGCGTGCCCTCGAGCGTCACGCTGCAGGTGTAGTAGTCGTCCTCGTACACATGCTGGTTCAGAAGCCACAGGGTGTCCGGATCGATTGCGATCGAGTAGACCGGCAGGGGAGAGTCGCCAAACGGCCGCGGACGCGCGGTGAAGGGGCCGATCCGGGCGGACTCGTTTCCGTAGAGATCGACGGCGCTGATCTGGTACTCGTACAGATTGTCCGGCCCCACGGAGCGGTCGATGTAGCGGCTCACGAGGTTGGTCTCGTGCGGATGATCCTGCAAGAGCGCGAAATCCCCGAACGGTAGTAGCCGCCGGTAGACCCGGTACCCGGCGAGGTCGGGTTCCTGATTGTCTTCCCAGTTGAGGATCACCTCGCCCAGGCCATTCAGGATCTCGGTCAACACCGGGGCCGCGGGTGGTTCGCTGTCGGGGACCTGGCTGACCACCGAGATCGCGCCGATCTGCGTGTGATCTAGCGGGGTGTCGTCGAGAAGGATCTGGCCGTCGGTGACCGTGACGGGGAACCGGTAGTCGAGCGCGTAGTCCCGCTCGACCTGAGCGTAGACGTCCAGGTCATCGAGCACGAGTTCGCCCTCGATCCTCCAGTCCATCCGATGGAGATCCGCGCTGTGCCCCCAGTTCTCGCTGAAGTGCAACGTGACCGCGTACTCACCGTTCGGGACGTCGATCCGGTAGAGCCCCGGACTGGAATGGAAGCTCGTGTAGATGGCGTCATCCACACAGCCGCCGATGGGATGCCAGCTGGTGAAGTCGCCGTCCAGGTTCCAACCGTACCCCTGTTCAGGGCTGTAGGGCCCGTCCGCCAGGAAGATCCGGCCGTCGGGCATGACATGCGCGGGGCCGCCTACATTGATATAGATCTCGTGCGCGGGCGCATCCACGGGCAGAACCGTGACGGCGAGGCAGAGCCACAGGAGCAAGCTCGCGAGGCGGACTGCGCTCGGGCGGCCACATCGGGGGGGCTGGAAACCAGCGACCAGCGGACGCGGTCTCACCGTCTTTGAAGATAAGAGCAACACACGTGCACCACGCTTCCAAGAATCACGTACAGGCGATGCGCAAGTGACCACAGGG
>CAZZIF010000118.1:9831-10905 GCA_964654025.1 uncultured bacterium | reverse complement strand
GGGGGTTACCATGGCACCTCCAGAGACCAGCGATGGATATTGCCGAAGGCTCCTCCATCTGAATAGGCGTAATCGAGTTGAATGACATTCTCGCCGTTGCGCAGGCGAACCCCGAATCCGGCGTGGACGTTCAGGGCATCGGCGAAGAAGTCATACCCGCTGCGCAGGGAGAGGATCCGGCGGAAGGTGGCCTCCCCGGCCATGCGCACCGTCTCCTGGTTGTCCGCCACGTGTCCGATTTCGACCATGGTGAGAAGCTGCCAGGTGGGACTCACGTACGGGTCGATGCTGAAGCTCATGCGGAACTGGGTCGGCGGCGAGAAACTACTGTAGCGGATCTCGGTGCCATCGCGGTTGCTCACGAACTCCCCGTCGGGACGCAGATCGGAGCCAAAGTCGTTGACGGCGATTCCGATGCGCGCGTCACGGTACCCAACGTAGTAGATGGCGCCCGCGTCGGCGAGATAAGTCATCGACGAGGGGCCGCCCACCTCGGTGCCGTGGCCCTCGTAGAGGATCTTGGCGCTCAAGCCGAAGCTGAGCTTGTCTGTGAGGGCGCGCGAAGCACCCAGGATAGCGACCCAGGTGGTGTAGCTGAAGCTGCGGCCGGTACCGAGGGGATGAAACTCATCGGTCTCGTCCATCTCGGCAAATAGGCCGCGGAAGGAGAGGCCCACCGAGCCGCCGATGGCTGCAACCGGCAGGCAGGCGGCGACGCCACCCATCGGGATGTCGGTCACATAGCGGATGGCGCTCACCTGCACGGCGCGGTCCGCCTCCAGGCCGATACCGGCCGGATTGACGTACAGAGCGGCGGGACCACTGATGCTGGCGCCGGTGGCGCCCGCCAGGGCGCTGGTGCGCGCGTCGACCGGAATCTTCATGAAGACACCGGAGGAAGTACCAACCCTCTGGCTGCCGAGCCCGGTCTGCGCTCCGGCCGGCATCGCGAAGACGGCGGAACCGACGGAAAGGACGAAGACTGCGAGGGCTGCGACGTGAGTGAGGGGGGTGAGGGCAGTGAGGACCGTTCCAGCGAGCCGCAGGAACAGCCCAGCCTGCCGACGCCCGATT
>CAZZIF010000118.1:0-9731 GCA_964654025.1 uncultured bacterium | reverse complement strand
GCCCGATTCGCTCGAGCCCGGTTTGTTCGAGCCCGATTCGCTCGAGCCCGGTCTGTCGTGCCCGGCTACCACTCATAAGTAATCCCCACACGAAAGGCCCGCGGAGCTCCGAGGTTCGAGGGATTGGCGAAGTCATAGAAGTTGCTCAGGATCGATCGGCGCAGGTCGCCCGCCGACTCGGGCGTGAGACTCTGCCCCGTTTCACGATTGTAGGCGGCGACGAGTTCTTCGTCGCTCAGGTAGTAGTTGTCCGGGTTGTCGGTGACCCTCCATAGCGACCCCTTGCCGATTTCGTAGGCTTCCCCGGTTACCGGGTCGAACTCGAGCACCGTACGGTAGTCGAACACGTTGAAGACGCTGATGCTCGCCTCAATGCGCTGGCCGCCCACGCGGAAGCCTTTGCGCAGGGAGATGTCGCACGTCATGTCCATGGGACCGCTGCGGGAGTAGGCATCGGCCGTCTGGTTGCCGAAGACGTCGAACGGCGTGTAGGCCCGGCCCGAACGGAGCTTGAAGAATACGTTGAACTGAAAATCGGTCGGCCAGCGAACGCCCAGCCAGGTAGGCGGTTCCTCGAACTCCTTGATGCGCAAGCTGGCCTGGGCGGTAAGCTTGTGCGGCCGGTTCCACCACAGGAACTCCTCACCGAGTTCGGTTTCGCGAGAGTCGCCTCCGAGTTCCTGAATGAGCTTCGTCTTGTTTGGGTCCGAACTCTTGCCCTTGCCCACCGAGAAGGTATAGGACAGGGAGCCGGAGACGAAGTTCTTGCGCTTGCGAATCAGGCTGAGTTCGATCCCGCGGGTGCGTGCGTAGTCGGCGTTCCAGTAAATGAAGAAGTTGCTGCGCGTCGTCGTCCGGTCGCCGAGCGTCAGACGGATGCTGGTCGGGTAGTCGTACTGGTCTTTCCAGAAAAGGGTTGCCTTGGCGGCAGCTTCCTCGGTGAACTGGTACCCCGTGCCGATCTCGTACTGGACGCTGATCTTGGGGTTGAGCGTCGGGTTGCCGATCCGCGGGAACTCTTCGCTCGAGCGGGCATTGCTCTTCGCGTAAACGTAGTAGTATGGCGGCCGCTGGCTGTAGTGCCCGTAGTCGAAGAACACATGAGCGCGATCACTGATCGGAAAGGAAACGCCCACGCGGGGGCTGAGGTGCCCCTTGAATCGATATCCGAAGAAGTCGTAGGTTTCGTCGTAGAACTTCTGTCGAAGCTCCTCGGTCATGTGCGGCTGGCTGCCCTGATCGAGCGCCTTGCGTACCTGCTCGCCCGGGAACCAATAGTCGTAGGTGAGGCCGATCTGGGCCGTCAGGCCTTCGTAGTCGATCCGGTCCTGCACGTAGAAGTTGCCGACGTTGGGTGTGACGCGGAACATGTCGAACTCGCGTCCGAGCGGAAACTCGCTGTCCTCACCGGGGACGACCGATCGAGCATCAATGGACAGGTACTGCACGATGTGATATTCGGCCGAGGCACCCCAGCTCAGCTCGTGCCGGCCCCTCTCCGCCTCCCAGTCGTTGGCGAGCCCATAGGTGATGCTGTGATTGTCACGCCACAAAGAGGCGTCACCGAGGTCGCGGAAGTAGGGAGTGTCGTAGTCGTCTTCCGGTAGCTCGCTCTCGATGTCGTCATCGGTGAATGTACTGTACTCATCGTAGTTCTTGCCGGCCACGTCACGGTGCGTGCCCGAGTAGTAGCGCCACAGCCGGAGGTTGGTCACGGTGTGGAGCCCCAGCGAGCGGTTCCACTGCAAGCTGAGGATGTTCGAGTCCTTCGAGACCGTGTAGTGATGGTCGAAGTGATTCGCCCACGACCAGGGGTAGTTGTTGATATTGCGGTTGATGTCGCCGATGTCGGCGCCGCCCCAGTCCTGATTGAACCCCAGTGTTTTCGTCCAGGTCGCGGAGAGCTTGTTGTTGGCGTTGATCTTCCACGCCGACTTCAGGACCAGGCGCCAGTTGTTGGCGGCGTTGGGATAGAAGAAGTCCCCGTAGCGGAAGCGAGAGCCCAGGATCTCATCACGAATCGAGGAGTTCAGCCGATGGTTACCGCTCATGTCGCGGATGCTTGGGAGGTAGCCGTTGTCCAGGTCGGTGGAGAGACTGCTGTAGAAGGTGACCTCGGGCCGATCGACCCCGGCCAGACCCAGAAGCGAGCGGGCCAGCAGATTCGGTCCGCTCAGCTCCATATAAACATGATGAAGGTCGCGCGTGCCGATACCCGAGTCGGTCTCGTAACTGAAGGAACCGCGCCAACGACGCGTGCCTTCCTTCAGCCGGGTCTCAATAACGCCCGACATGGCCTGGCTGTACCTGGCGCCGAAGCCCCCGGTCTGGATGTTGACTTCTTGAGCTGCGCGGGAGGCCACCTCGCTGCCCATCGACTCGCCCGAGAGCAGGTCCTTCACCTTGACGCCGTCGAGGACGAAGAGATTCTCATCGTCGCGGCCGCCCCGAATGTGAATCTTGCCGCGATCGACGATCACGCCCGGCTGCTGGGCCACGACCTGGTCGAGGGTCGGAGCATCGGTGACCAGGGCGTCGAGTTCTTGTGCGGAGAACGAATGCTGCGTGCTCGTCTTGTTGACGTCGATGACTCGGCGCGTGGCCCGGACCTCGATGGGGGAGAGGACCCCGGCCGGTGTGGGGGTGAGATGGAAGTCTACCTCGGTGGTCTCGCCGGTAGTGATCTGGACGACCCGCTCGACCGTTTCATACCCGATGTAGCTGACGACCACGGCGTAGCGCCCCACCGGGATGCCTTCGATGCGGTAGGTTCCATCTTCCAAGGAGAAGGTGCCCGTATTCGCGCCAGCCACCACGATGTTGGCGTTGGCGAGAACCCGGTCGGTCACGCCATCCATCACGCGGCCGGCCAGAATACCCCGTTCGACCGCCTGACGCCCCGCAGATTCCTGCGCGGCCGTCGGCTGCGCGGGGGCGTCCTGTGAGGGGGCGTCCTGTGCGGGGGCGTCCTGTGCGGGGGCGTCCTGCGCGGGAGCGTGCTGCGCGCCGGCCGATGCGAGCATACAGAGACTCAGGAAGAGCGCCGATAGGAGCCCTCGCAGCCGGGAATCAGCACAAAGCGCCCGCCGGCAGCGGCGGGCGAGACGCCCTCGTGAGGGTGTGTGCAACCGGTTTGGTATCATGGACCGCCCATGGAAGCGGAAGTGGTGGAGTCCCCCGAAACTTGAAGGAATGTAGCAATGGACACGGTCGAGGGTCAAGATACCGATCGGCCGGGTCTTAGCCGGGCAGGCGCCCGTGACGGGCGGGTAGCTGCGGGTAGCTGCGGGTACGTGCGGGTAGGTGCGGGGCCCCGGACCTACCGGCGTCACGACCCGGCAAAGGGGAGTGAGACCGGTCGCTGGGTTCAAAAGAGTCAGGCGTTCGGTTCGAAGCTCAGAAAGGCGTCCGGCAGGCTCTCTCCGGGCGATATGCGGACGGGCTCCTCATCGCCGCGCTGGAGGAGCAGGGGCGCCTTGGGGGCCAGTTCGACCCAGATCTGGCGAAAGAGGCCCGAAGGGCGGTGGACCGCACGCGGGGCGATCCACAGGGCGATGCAGTCGATGGGTGCGTCGCTTCCCGCGCGGGCGGCGTAGATGGCGGCCTGCTCGGCGCTCACCGATAGCGGTGGGCTCAATGTCAGGTGCACGTTGACGCCCGGGAACTGCTCCCCGCTGCTCGTGCGTGCGATGGCGCCGGCCTGATGCTCGCGCGCAGATGCGCTCGAGAGCGCCAGTTCGCGGGCGGCGGCGAGAAGCTGCTTTTCGGCCTCGGTGACCGGCGGCGGCGTGTCAGCACAGGGGCTATCAGCACACATCGAAATCCTCCCGTGAGGCCGCCGGATCAGCGCCGGCGGCTCCGAACCAGGCGGCATAGCGGTCGAGCAAAGCCTCGACGGCGGCCAGATCGTAGAGGTCCATGAGGGCGGCCCGCAAGCGGGATGCGTGCGGCAAGCCCTTCAGGTACCCGCTGTAGTGTTTGCGCATCTCGACCACGGCCCGGCGCTCGCCCTTGTCGTTCACCGCTTCGCGAAGATGCTCCTTCAGGACGGCGAGACGTTCTTCGAGCGCCGGTAGGGGAAGAGCGCGCCCGTGATCCAGCCAGACCCGAGCTTGAGCGAAGAGCCATGGGTTGCCCATCGCGGCCCGTCCGATCATCACCCCGTCGCATGAGGTCTCGGTGAACATCCGCTCGGCGTCTTCGGGGGTGCGAACGTCGCCGTTGCCCACCACCGGGATCGAGACCGCCTGCTTGACCGCGCGGATCCACGACCAGTCCGAGTGCACGCCGTAGCCCTGGCTGCGCAGGCGGGCGTGAACGGTGATGAAGGCGACGCCGGCGGCCTCGAGCCGCTGGGAGACCTCGATCACATTCAGACTCTGCTCATCCCAGCCCAGGCGGATCTTGGCGGTCACCGGTAGCGCGATCGCATCGATGACGGCGCGCGTCATCGCCTCGAGCTTCTCGGGTTCGCGCAGCAGGCCCGCACCACCGCCCTTGCCCGCCACCTTGCGGGCCGGACAGCCGAAGTTCAGATCCACCCAGTCGGGACCCGCCTCTTCGGCCACGCGTGCGGCCTGTACCACCGAGTCGATGCGGCTGCCGAAGATCTGGATGGCCACCGGGTGTTCGTCGGGAGCCAACTCGAGCTTGCGGAAGCTCTTCCGCGCATCCCGGATGAGCCCCTCGGCCGAGATGAACTCGGTCACGACCGCATCGGCGCCAAAGCGGCGCGCGAGGCGTCGCATCGTCCGATCGGTGATATCGTCCAGGGGCGCCAGCAGCAGGGGGCGGGGATGGTCGACTCCGGGAAGACTCACGCCGGCCTGCTCCTTCTCTCGGGAGCGGGAGGCGGTCCGACCGGGCGCGGCGCCTGTGCCGTGCGACGCAGCAATGGCTCCTGTCCCTTGACCCAGGCGTCGAGCTCACCGGAGTCGGCCGGGGGGAGGGCGGAACGCGGGAAGCGCGTCGTGACGAAGGCCTCCAGCAGGGTGACCAGGCCCACCAGATCGCCGACGCTCACCTCTTCGGCGGCGATGCGCGTGGGACCCATATTGTGGTAGTTGCCCAAGGGGAGCGCGAGGCCCGTGGCCGCATAGCCGTGGGCCAGGAAGGCGGAGGCCTCGCACAGTCCGCCGTCCATCAGGCAGCGCTGGTAGCGGAATCCGCGCCGTTCGCGAGCGAGGCGCTCGGCGCAGGTCTGTAAGAACCGGCTGAGGCCGGGATCGTAGACGCTCATCCGGTCACCGGTGCGAAGAACCGGTCCTTCGCCGATGCGGGCGCACGGAAGCGTTTTGCTGGTCTCGATGGCGATGATCGGTTGGTCTTTGTCCACATTGCCGGACCGAGCCAGGGCGGTAGCGCCGACCAGGCCCGCCTCTTCGGCGCGCGTGTAGATGACCTCTACCTCGGCGGGCGCCTGGGAGGTGACCAGGGATTCGAGCAAGGCCGCCAGCGTGGCGCAGCCTACCAGGTCGTCAGCGGCGCGGGTTCGAATGCGGTCGCCCGTGCGCTCGTAGGCGGGTAGTTTCCAGGTACCCAGATCGCCGGGTGAGACCGCGGACTTCGTCTCGATTCGAATCCACTGCACCCGCTTACGCGGTCCGCCCACCCGAACCGCGGTCACCCGGCCCGGTACGGAACCGCCCTGAGAATGGACCTCTACGCGTGCGTCCTTGAAGTAATGCGTGAACACGCCGCCGTACCAGCGGCACCACGCGAAGCGTCCACGCGCCTCGGCGACGACGAAGCCGGGGTGATCCATGTGGGCCAGGAACGTCCAGCGGACCTTTCTACGACCCCGGCTGTAACGAACGTGCAAGTTGCCCCAAGGGTCGTAGGCCGCTGGCAAGTCCAGCGATTCCGCGTGTTGCGCCAGGAAGCCGCGAAGGTCGTGTTCGTGGTAGCTGGTCGACGGAAAGGATACTACGCTCCGGGTGAGGGAGAGGAGCTTGCGACGCGAAATCATAAGCAGGTCCCTTCTGGCGAATAAGTAGCTGCAAGAAACGGCGCGCTGTGACGAAGAGCATAGGATGGATGGGACCGGCGGCGGAAGCAGAGAAAATCGTTTTGGTGTTTCGAACGGCTTTGCTACCATCGTTAGACTGAAAAGAAGGACGAGTTCTTGGGCCCATGACCCAAGTCATTTAGATGAGGAAGCCCATGTCGAATCAGCTAGGACGCAATCGGGGATCGGCGAGCCGAACGAAGGCGGGAGCGCTAGGGCTGCCGCCGGAGGTCGAACTGCGCGCGCTGATCTCGTTACTGGCCGACGATGACCACAAGATTGTCGCCATGGTGCGTGACAATCTGATGACGATGGGCAAGCCCACCCTGCCGTACCTCGAAGAGGTCTTCGAGCACGTCGATCCGCGGCTGCGGCTGCGCGCTCGGCACATCGCTTCGCAGATTCGGGTCGATGTCCTCGAAAGCCTGTTCCGCCAGCTAGGGGCCACCGACGAAGCCTCCTTCGATCTGGAAGAGGCCCTCTGCGTGATCGCGCGCATCGAGTACCCGAACCTGGACCCGAAAGAGGTCGCCGAACAGCTCGAGGAAATGGCCGACGCCCTCAGGCCGCAAATGCCTCGCGTGGCGCCGGCGCGCGAGCGGGTCGATATTCTCAACCAGTACCTGTTCCGCGAGCTGGGTTTCAAGGGCAATACCAACGATTTCTACAACCCCGACAACAGCTACCTCAACAAGGTGCTCGAGCACCGCTTGGGTATTCCGATCTCGCTCTCGGCGGTCACGATTCTCCTGGGCCGGCGCCTGGGGCTTCCGCTCTACGGCGTGGGCATGCCCAAGCACTTCCTGGTCAAGTATCAGGACCAGGAAGAGGAGTTCTTCATTGACCCCTTCAACGGTGGCCGTATCTTCGATCGCCGTGAATGCCTGCAGATGCTGACCTCTGACGGCTATTATGTCCGTGAGTCGTACGCGGCCGAGTACCTGGCCATCATCAGCCCGCGGGACATGATCATCCGCCTGCTGCGCAACCTGGTCCTGATCTACTCGAAGCTGAAGGACAAGGGGCGAGTGAAGCGGCTGTCCCATTACGTCGAAATCCTCCGCATGCGCGAGAAAGCTCGCGGCTAGAGCCCCCTCGCGCCGGACCCGTTCGTGCCAGGTTCCGTTCGCGCTGGACCCGTTCGTGCGAGGTTCCGTTCGTGCTCGGTCCCGTCGTGCCAGATGCCCTTCGTGTCAGATCCCGTTCACGTCAGGATCGTGCTGGTCGCAGTGCCAGAGGACTTTGCATTTCCTTGTCGCTCCCGTATGCTCGGGGCCGCGATGCGGGGGTACCCACGCCCGCCGCGCGGAATCGCATTGTTCGCCCAGCATTACCGAGTGAGGGAGCCATGAAGACCATCATTGAACCGTTCAAGATCAAGTCCGTCGAGCCCATCCGCATGACCACCCGCGCCGAGCGGCAGGAGATCCTTGCAACGGCAGGTTACAATCTTTTCACGATCAAGGCCGAGGACGTCTTGATCGACTACCTCACCGACAGCGGCACCTCGAGCATGAGCAGCGAGCAGTGGGCGGCCATGATGCGCGGCGACGAATCCTACGCCGGCTCGCGCTCCTTCTTCCGCTTCGAAGAACGGATTCGCAAGATCACCGGCTTCGAGAACGTGATTCCTGCCCACCAGGGTCGCGCCGCCGAGAAGATCCTCTTCAACGTCCTCAACAAGCCCGATGCGGTCTATCTGGGCAACACCCACTTCGACACGACGCGCGCCAACATCGAGTACTTGCAAGGAACTGCGATCGACCTCGTGATCGCCGAAGGGCTCGTACCCTCGAAGATCCATCCGTTCAAGGGCAACATCGATCTCGAGCGCCTCGAACAGAACCTCGAGAACTACGGGTCGCGCGTGGCCGGGGTCATCGTCACCGTGACGAACAACTCCGGCGGCGGCCAGCCGGTGAGCATGGAGAACATTCGCGAGGCGTCTCGCCTGGCGCACAAGCACGGCACGATCTTGATTCTGGACTCCTGCCGCTTCGCCGAGAACTCCTACTTCATCAAGATGCGCGAGGACGGCTACGCTGACAAGCCGCTCCTGTCGATTGCGCAGGAGATGTTCTCCTACGCGGATGCAACCACCATGAGTGCCAAGAAGGACGGCTTGGCCAACATTGGTGGTTTTCTGGCCTGCCACGACGAGGCGCTGGCCGCCCAGGCGCGCAACCTCCTGATCCTGACCGAGGGATTTCCCACCTACGGCGGCCTGGCCGGCCGCGATCTCGACGCCATCGCGCAGGGGCTCGTCGAGGTGCTCGAAGAGGACTACCTGCGGTACCGGATCCGTTCGGTGGAGTACTTCGCCGACAAGCTGCAGACCCTGGGCGTGCCCTTGATCTTGCCGGCGGGCGGCCACGCGGTCTACCTGGATGCTGGCGCTTTGCTGGATCACATCCCACCCGAGGAGTTCCCCGGGCAGGTGCTGGCCAATGAGCTGTACCTGGAGGGGGGTATCCGGGGAGTCGAAATCGGCAGCGTCATGTTCGGCAAGTCGGATCCCGATACCGGGCGGGTCATCCCGGCGCCGATGGAACTGGTGCGCCTGGCGATTCCGCGCCGCGTCTACACGCAGAGCCACGTGGACTACTCGGCCGAGGTGATCGGCCAGGTGTATGAGCACCGGACCTCCCTGCGGGGGCTCAAGATGGTCTACGAGGCACCCTTCCTACGGCACTTCACGGCGCGTTTCGAGCCGCTCTGATGCCGCCGAACGGTGAAGAGCTGTGGTCCGTGGTCAAGAGCGCGGCCACCGGCCTCGGTCTCGATCGCATCGCCGTGGCGGATCCCCAGCGGAAACCCGATCCAGCGGGCCTAGACAGCTTCCTGGCCGAGGGGCGCCAGGCGGGGATGGATTACCTGGCGCGCCACCGCGACGTGAGGCTCAATCCCGATCGCATACTACCAGGCGTGCGGAGCATCGTCTGCGTGGCGGTCAGCTATCGCCCGTCAACGCTACCGGCCGATCGACCGGCGGACGGTTCGTCGACCGATTTTACCAGCGATCTTACCATTGACGGGTTTGCCCCCGGGTCGGCCGGCGGACCAGCTCGCGAGAGCACGACGCGGGCCGGCGACGAGAACGCCTCTTGCGCCCCGGTACCCGCTCGCATCGCGAGCTACGCATTCGGTGAAGACTACCACCGGGTGCTCAAGGACAAGCTTCATCATCTACTTCGCACTATCCGGGAATCGGCGCCCGGCGTCCGCGGACGGGTGGCCGTCGACACGGCGCCGGTGCTCGAGCGGTATTGGGCCCGCGAGGCCGGCCTGGGTTGGATTGGCCGCCACGGCTGCCTGATCGTGCCGGGGTTAGGATCGTTCGTCCTGTTGGGTGAGCTGTTCTTGGACCTCGCGCTGCCCGCCGGGCAGCCGGTGGAAGCCCGCTGCGGTACCTGCCGGCGTTGCCTGGAGGCGTGCCCTACGGGGGCGCTGATCGGCCCAGCCCGGCTGGATGCGCGGCGGTGCATCTCCTACTGGACCGTTGAACATCGTGGCGATTTCCCCGAGTCGGCCCCCAAGATTTCCCCGTGGGTGTTCGGATGCGATCGGTGCCAAGAGGTGTGCCCTTGGAATCGCCACGCACCGCCGGCGGCGTGCGCTGAACTGAGCGAACCGCTTGTGCCTGCGCGCACAGCCGCACAGGAGTTGCGCGAAGTCACCCCCGAAGTTTTCAAGCGTGTGTGGATGCGGACACCCATCGAGCGGG
>CAZZIF010000117.1:0-10914 GCA_964654025.1 uncultured bacterium | reverse complement strand
ATTGGAACTACTCGATCATGCCGCACCGCGCAAGAAAACGGACTTGATAATTGTGTCAGTTATTTGCTCGCGATGCCTTAGCGTTGATGTGCCAGTGTTCTCTTTCGTCGTTCAGTTAATGTGCAACATGAGGAGGTATCTTGATGCGAGTTATGCTAGTGCTTTTGGGAATTGCTGCAGTTGTGCTCTTCGTAGCGGTTCCAGCGCAAGCGGCCACATTTCGTTTGGTAGTCTGTGGTGGAGGTGAGGTGCTTAGAGAGGTAGTGATCGCGGACCCGGAACAGATACTTGACATTGTCGACGCGGTTCCCGATGAGGTTCCTGTCTTCGCCCTCCCCGGGCCGATGGCATTGTTTGCTCTCGACGACGAGATTGCCATGAATGAGATCTTAGGCGCGGCGGGACTGGTTTCTGCCTCGGTGTCTCAGGCGTGGCTGATAGGTCTCTACTCGAACGGCACGGAGTGCCTAGAGTACCGTATTGACCCAGCGAATCCTGAACAATATGCGAACCTCAGGGCAGGCTCCTCGCAGATGCACCAAATGTATTGCTGCATCACTACCGGAGCTTGTGAAGACGATGATGCATGCAAAGATTATCGTCCTGACTGCTGCTCTGGAATCAACTAGTCTGAGTTGAGTGTCGGCAGTAGCCTGTCAGGAAGTCGCTTGAGCAACTCCAAGCCGAGTCGTTCCGCAGGTTACTGCCGAACCTCGACCTCGTAATAGTCAAGAGTGACCCCAGCAGACGGTGGTTTGCGCTCGTATTCCACGCTTTCCCGAAGGGACCGGTGCTTAGGATCGCTGAAGTTCCTTACGCAAACAACTGTCTCCCCGGGGAGGAAGAACAGGCGATCCGTGTAGGGGTCTCCTAGGCATTCAACTACAATTGTCTTCAAGTACGTTCCATTGCGTGAGTAAATGTCGTAGTGGAGGGTCATCCTAGGACCGGTGGACCGCATTCCTGCGCAAGGCAGGACAGCCAGGTTTCCATCTGGGTGAATCTCTAGACGGTGGATTGCGGGCTCATCATTATGCAGCTCAACGGAAACATCGAAGGGGAGAGATTTGTAGTAGGTTTTGTAGCGCGCTTCCAAGGATCTCAGTAGTTCGGCCGGGCGAGGACAGGTAGAGACACTCCGGCGAATGGAGCATACTTCCGAACCATCAGAATCCTGGAGGCGCACAAAATACTCGTTTCGATTCGGAACTAGAAACACCCTGCCGTGAGAATCCACATCCCACAAGTCGAGAAGCATCTTTCGATAGTACTCGTCCCCCTCGCGGCAGGTCCGGCTCGAGAGGAGGTCGTTGTGTAGGGTGTGCTGAAAGAAGCGCGTAACGATTTGATCTTTCTCGCCAAGCCGCCCAATAAGGAAGTCCGTCACCGCAACCGTACCTTCCATTCCGCCTACCCAACCAGCAACGAAGGTGCCTGAATCCGTGATTCGAGACGCCTGGAGGGTGATGAGGCCTCCTTCCCCAGCATCTCTGAGTCGGGGTATTGTCTCGTCTACTAGACTTCCGTCGAATGAGATCTGAGTGATCTTACCTGGGTAGGATTGTGATAGTGCGATTACTTCTGGTGAGACCAGGCAGAGGCCGTTTGGATTTCGGGTCTCGCCAGGTCCGTCCCCCTCACGGCCGATGGACTGCACGTATTCCCCAGTGGGGTCGAATACATGAACCGTGGATAGCTGGCGATCGAGACACAAGAGCAACCCCTCGGTCGTGCCAACCATGTAGTCGACTGATCCAACGAGGTATTCTTGTGAGGAGAGATCTCGCGACCACTTCAGGCTAAGTTCCAACTCCTCGGCTTCTATGAGCGAACCAGACAACGCTGGCGAGATGTTGAGGGTCTCAGTAGCCTCAAGCTCCCCCAACGCAAGACCGCAGAAGGCGACGATCAAAGCAGCAGGGAACAGCGTGCACATGAGTATCCCTTTCCTGTTCGGAGAGCTTCCACCGGCTTCGAGAACGTGTAGGTGCATGTGGGTGCCTTCCGATCCCTGTCTTGCCATGGGGTCGTTGGGATCAATACTAGCAAAGGTCATGTACCTCAAGTCTACCTCCACATCGACGACATCCTTGCGCAGGATCTGATGCAACATATTAGAACTCTGGGAGACTCCCGAGGTTGTCGGCGCCCTGCTTGACCGAGTCGCCATACTCGCGGACGAAATCCATCAGCGCAGGGCGGTAATCTAGCGTGCCGTGAAGGGCGAATGCGGCAAGGCCCTGCAGGTCATGGGCATCAAAGTCAGGCGAAACGTAGACGACGGGAGGTCGCGAGGTGCTACCGCAGGCAAGAGCTAGTGGGAGCATGACGAGCGTCAGGAGAGCGACTTTGATCATAAGCCTGTCCTTCCAAGTGGGGGACGCCGGCCTCGACCTCACGCCTAACGCCCGGATCGAGGTGACCCGAGACGGACGATTCCCAGAGCAGGAGGGGTAGACGATGACCCTGATCGACGCAGTCAGAGTGACCGCCGGCAGCCGGATTCCGATCACCATCGACTTCGGGATCGACCTCTCCGGCTACGAGACTAAGGAGTTCAAGGTCTGGAAGCCGGATGGGACCACGGCAACCTGGGCGCCGGAAGTCTACGAGACCACCAAGCTCCGCTACACGACCGGCGACTATGACCTGCCGGCGGCGGATGCGGGGGAGTGGCGGCTGCTACCTCGATCTTCAAGATGGGGGGGGCTCACAAACGCGGTCAAGGAGGTCAGAGCCGCCGTGCGCGAGCTGAAGGACCGCCTCGACAAGCAGTCCGACAAGGCAGTCTACAAGGACGTCTGCGACGCCAGACAGGCCAACATCGAGAACCAATCGAAGGGCCGCCCCGGGAGGTTCGGCGGGGCAGCCCTTCTTCTGTGCACCCTGGGAGGTGTGCGGAGCAATCTTGGGGCGCGGGGCAGAGGCTCCACGTGGTACCACGGGGTACCATGGGGTACATCACGTGGGCTCGCACAGCCGCGCGGCGAAACGCTCAGTAGAGCGTGATGTTCATCGTGTCCCGAATGCCCATGGCCTGGGCGATGATCGAGGTGATCCCGCTCTCCTTGGCGGCGCGATAGGTGGCCACCGCGAGACCGTCGGTCGTGTAGGAACAGGAATCGACGG
The DNA here is from genome assembly GCA_964654025.1 of uncultured bacterium. Classification (GTDB taxonomy): domain Bacteria; phylum Eisenbacteria; class RBG-16-71-46; order CAIMUX01; family WJJG01; genus CAYQJL01. The sequence continues at coordinate 7,785 of CAZZIF010000117.1, read as the reverse complement.
TACCGCTGGTCGCCACCATGCTGACCTTGGTGCTGTCGGCGACCGGATTGCCGTCCTCGAGAACGGTCACCCAGACCGTGGCCGTGCTGACCGAATCGGCCGGAATGATCAGGGGAACCACGTCGACGGTCAGTCTGACGCCGCGGGTGTCGACCCGCGGATCGTCCGGTTTGGTCGCCTTACAACCGATCGCGGCCAGCACCAGGGCCGCAAACAGAAGACGCCGGCATGCCAGACGCATGGCTAGTTCCTCCGCCGTGCTCGAGCCACGGCCTGCACGATTTCATCAGCCGCCTTCTCCGCCAGGGCGCGAACACCTTCTTCTCGCAGGGCCGATCGGGACTGGGTCGTTGCGACCCAGGTGTCCTCATCCTTGCCGGAGGGAAGCAGGCGCATCCCGGTGCCCCGCTTCTCTTCGATCGTCACCGGTAGGCGATCGAGAATCATGCCCTGGGGTCCCTCGATCGATACCTCCGCCAGCAGGCGCACACTCACGTGCGGTGTCGCCAGGATCTTCGGAATACTGAGGCCTCGGCCGTTGCCCTCATCGAGCTGCAAGATCTCAAGATGGGCCGTGTAGTCGGCGTCGGCCGTGATCGTTCCCTCGAAGCCGGCCCATTCGCCGACCGCGCGCACCACGGTGCCCTGTAGCCGCGTCGCGGCCCCGTGCGGGTCCGCTACGCGCGTTGTCACCGGCGCCACCGCGACACGGATGCCGCGGTCGGTGTGCCGACCCATCGGGGGCAGGGAGGCTCTCCAGTCGGGCCGGCCCATCCCGAGGCTCAGCATCCACTCCGAGGCGGCCTCGTCGCCGGCAAGGAGCTCGCGATGGATGCCGAACTCCAGGCTCAGTCCGAACGGGATGTCGTGAGCCAGGGACCCGAAAATCTCGTGGCGGAGTTTCTCCTCGGGCAGGTCGAAGCGGGTGAAGTACTCGCCCTTGGCGCGAAAGCCGAGGGGTAGCCCGTCTCGTACGTCCACGCCGAGGCCGCCGAGAAGCTCATTGTGCCAATCCTCGCCGGGCAAGGAGATGCCCGGATTGAAGTAGACGCCCACTTCGGGGGTTTCGTACGCGATCAGGGCCAGGAACTCGGCGTCCACCGAGCGCGAGGTAAACGGGAGCAAGCCATCGGCTTCCTGGTCGTAGCCGGTGGGAATGCGCAGGCTCGAGCGCAGCCCCACGGAAAGCGGCATGGAGGCCGAGGAGGGCGCCCGCAACTTGAAGAAGACCCTCGTGTCGCCAGGGCCCCGCTTGTTGAGCGGTTTGCCGGTGGCGCCCACACCGCGGTCCAACGCGTAGTGACCGGCACTGGCACCGAACGTGACCAGCGGATGAAGCGTGTACTGCAGCGTCGCGACGAGACTGGAGAAAGACTCTCCGGCGTGTTCGCGACCGGTCATGCGCGCCGCGATCGAGAATGTGCGGATAGGCGGTCCCGCGGCGGAGGAAACCCGCCAGAGGTCGCCGCCAAGGGGATCGGGGATATCGCCGTAGGTCAATGCTTCCTCGGCCTGGGCTACCGAGGCCGGTAGGGTGGCCGAGGCGAGCCATGAGAGCAGCAGGATGAGCAAGACGATCGTAACGGAATGGGCCACCGACGGGGTGATCGAAGCGGCCGCGAACCGCGGGGCCGAAGCGGGTCGGGATCCGTCCGCCGGAAGCCGTGGTGTTCGACTCGCGGTGGTGACGCGACGCGACGGACATCTTGCGGTTTCGGGACGAATCGTCTTCATGGCTCCACCATCCTTAGGAGACCAGAGATCCTCGTGATCCGGCATCTGCGCGGATCCTCCGGGTGGAGAGCATGCAACCAGCGTGCCGTCGTGACGGGCGGCGTAGAGGTGGGGGGACGCCTGGAATGCGGAGGTCGACGGGTGGCCGATAAATGAACCTATACAATATTTTACGAGGTCGGCTCCCCCGGGGGATCAGATCCTCGCATGTGATAATCCGGCCGAATAGACCGTGCGGGTAGGCGATAGAGTAAGGGATAGGGGGGCAAGAATGGGCCTGCTGCGGGAAATTTCGTGCCACCGGTAGGCAAACAAGGTCCGGGCCCGGCCTCACCGGCCGGTCCCGGACCTCGTAGAAGCGATCAGCTGGGCTCCGGCGCCCGCCGCGGAGGCGGCCGCCGGAACTCGTCGGAGTCTCTACTGCGTGACCAAGAGCTTGCGGGTCATGGTGTCGTCACCGGCCCGCAGCTTGTAGAAGTACACGCCGCTGGAGACATCATTGCCACTCTGGTCGTGACCATCCCACTCAACGGTGTGGACGCCGGCATCCTGCGGTCCGCTGACCAGGGTGCAAACCCGGCGACCGGTCAGGTCATAGACCGCCAGGTCGACCGCCTGCTTGCTCGGCAGCGTGAACACGATGCTGGTGCTCGGGTTGAGCGGGTTGGGGTAGTTCTGGCACAGGACCACGCCGCGGTCGACACCATCGGAGAAGGCATCGAACTCGCTGGAGCCGCGGCTCAGCACCAGGTTGCGCGAGTTGCGCAGGTCGTAGACATAGTTCAGATCGGTGGTCGGAGGCGTCTGGATGCGGAACGTGAGGCTCGCCAGAACGCCGTCACCGCTCACGCCGGGTTCGGTCTGCGAGAAGCGCGTCATCGACAGCTCGCAGGTGCCCTCGCGGCGCGTGGTGTTCAGCATCAGGTTGCCCTCGCCCTGAGCGAGGAAGTCGCCCCGCTCCACGCTGACCAGCGTCAGCTCGGCCGGATCGTAGGTCACGCGGACCATCGCACCGGTCAAGCTCACCACGTTCTCGACCTCCACATCGACCGTCACCATCTCGCCCGGAAGCGGATCGCCGAAGTCGGCGTCCAAGCTCACCGTGGCCTCGCCTTCGACGGCCTCGCCCAACGGCATGAAGCCAGCGATCGGGGAGGCCCCGTTCATGCTTGGCGACAGGTAGCCGTTGGCAGAGAACCATGACCAGTTGCCGGTGAATGCCTGGAGGTCCCAGACGTCGAACTTCTGGTCACGGGTCGGCACCAGGTTGGGCGCCGTGCCGCTGAACGGACCCATGTCGGCGATCGGATCACGGGTGAAGCTGGTCGCATCCCCGTTCCAACCCACCGTCAGGGCCATCTGGTCGGCGAAGTTGATGTAGCCGTCCGGGTTCGGCTGCTGATAAGGCACGACCGAGTCGGTGCCCGTCACGGAGTGAGCGATATCACCCACGTAGGCGAGCTTGCAGTTCAGGTCACGCGCTACCCAGCTGTCGACCGGCTCGTTGCTGTAGTCGGTCACACCACTGTTGGTCTGATCGACGTCGAAGGTCCCCGACAGGACACGGGTCGTCGAGTCGGTGAGGGCCTCCTTCGCCTTGACCGTGATGTAGGCCATGTCGTAGGGACCGGAACCGGTGAGACCGGTCGGCACACCCGTGACGGCCGTGTAGACCGCATAGGTGCCGGCGTCGTTGTCCCACGTGGCGTTCCAGATGTGATTGGTGTACTCGGTGCCGAGCCAGCCCGGGCCGGGCTCGATGCCCTCGACTTGATACATCGCCGTGGGGAACGTACCCACGAACGAGCATCCGATCACGCTGTCCGGGTAGGCCAGCTGCAGGGCAATGGCCTGCTGCTCGTTGGGTGCCATGAGCTGCGTGGGATCGTTGTCGAAGAAATCCCGCGCCTGGATACCCGGGGTGAGCCGGCTGTCGATCGTGAGCAGTTCGGTGCTCAGGGTTTGATCGGTCGCCAGCTGCGAGCCCGAGGAGTCGCGCAGGATCGCATACAGGTAGTAGGTGCCGTCAGCCGGCGTGCCCGCGGGCGTGTTCGGGAAGCTCCACGTCGTGGGGCTGCTGGCCGTCGTCACGTTGCCCGACGTGAAGCAGTACTTCGCCGTCGAGGCATCGAACGTGCTGGCGGTATCATAGTAGAGGTCCACATAGGCGCCCGCCGGCGCGTTGGTCGTCGTGAACGTGAACGCATAGCTGGCCGTGGGCGGATAGCTCTTCGGCAGCTCGCTGTTGGTCCCCGGCGTGAAGAACAGGGTCACCGTCGGCGTGGGGGCCTTCACGTACTTGGTGACACGGCCGCGGCCGGCGTCGGCCACATAGAGTTCGAGTTCCGTGCCGTTCGCAATCATGTCGATACCGGTGATCAGGTCGAAGGCCCCGAGCCGGTTACCGGTCGCGCCGAACTGGGTTTCGTAGGTCGGCACGGTGGTGCTGAAGGAGTTGAACTTGGTGTCCTTCCACATCACGACCCGGTCGTTGTCGGTGTCGACGGCGGCCACGAAGAAATCGGTGCCGTCGGTGTCGACGTCGATGTCGCCCGGATTGCTGAGATAGTCGGCCGAGTTGCCGCCCGTCGACCACTCACACACATACTCCATGCGCGGCGGGACGCCGAGGGCGGCGTCTTCCGGATAGAAGTGGAACTTCTGGACCCGGTCGTTGCCGCTGTCGGTGACGTACACGTTGAAGGCACCCAAGCTGGCGCTCCAGCGCGCACACACGCCGGTGGGATCGATGAACTGACCGTCGCCGGCACCCCGGCTGCCGTAGCGCATGATATCCGGAGTGGTGGTGTAGGTCAGGCTGAAGTCGGTCGATGCCGTCGGCAGCGCGCCGTGCGTGCCGTCACCGAAGGTCACGATGCCTTCCCACCAGTCGACCGTGTAGACCTTGTCCGAGGGGCCGGCCAGCGAAAGGTCGTCCACCTTCGTCCAGGTCACCGGCGTGCCCGCGGGATCCTCGATCAAGGTGACCGAGTTCTCCTTGAGCGGACGCGTCAACGTGCCGGTCTGCCAGTTTTCGGGCACCGTGCCCGGGGTCGCGAAGTAGTAGTCCTCGTCCGGGTTGGCGCCGATCGTCCCGGCGCCGGCGGGCTGCACCACCGCGGTGTGCGCGTCACCCGGCAGGTCGTCTCCGGTCGTGGCCGAGATATCGCCCACGGCCAGGATCTTGATCCGGTCGTTGCCCGAATCGCACACGAAGGCGTAGCGGGCCGGAACCTGCCGCGTCGTCGTGAAGGTATCGTCGGTGTCGCCCGCGACAGCGGTATCGAAGTCGAATCCGACGCCCGGCACCACGAAGCAGGTGTTCGTGCCGGTAACGAAGTCGGCCTTGTCACCGTCGTCGACGAGGACCCGTCCGGTCGTCAAGTCGATGACATCGACCAAGTCGCCGGTCATCTCGATCGAGTAGGTGTGGCCGGTCACCTGATTCTCATCGGTCACCTCGATACCGTCGATGTGGGTGATCGTGCCATCGACCTCGGTCGCCGCGGCCGTGGCCGAAGGGCCGGAGGCGACGTAGACGTCGGTCGGGTTGCTGAGCAGGTCGTCGTAGGACTCGAGGGCCGCCTCGACGCCCGCGCCCTGCGTCACGGTGTAGACCTTCAGGTACTCGTCGGCGCCGACACTGCTGTCCGAGGCGTCGATGACCCACAACTCGTCGGTGGTCGCGGTGTTCTCGTTGGCGATCGTGAAGATCGCGCGCATGTCCTGCAGCGAGACCGCGCTGGGCGAGGCCTCGTCGAGGCGCACCTCGGTGACCGCCGCGCCGTCGGCATTCCCCCAGTCGATGTCACCCACCGCGAAGGCCGCCGTGCCACCGCCGTTGTAGTCGGTCAAACCGTAGGTGAGCTCAATCTCGCTGGTCGCGGTAAGCGAGTTGGCCGGGAAATCGATCACCGGACCGTTGGCGATATCGTAGTCGATCGTGTAGACCTGATCGCTGGCGGTGAAGCCGGTCAGGTCGGCCACCCAGGCCCAGGTCACGCCGTCGACCTTGACGACGTCGCTGCGCGGCACCATCCAGTTCGTGGCACCCGCGGCATACTCGGGCACCCAGATCTCGTCATTGTCCCAATCCGCCGCCCCCGCCACGGGTTCGGTCCACGTGAGGTCGGCGTCGGTGAAATGGCGGATATCGAGATTCGTCTCGAATCCCTGGATGCGCTTGTTTCCACTATCAAGGACGTAGTTCATGATGCGTCCACCGCCCTCGATACTGACGGCGACGTCATACGGGGTGATGAACTCCTGCGTTTCCACCTGAGGATCGTCCACCAGCTGTGCAACCGTGGGTGCGTTGGCGACCCAGAAGTGGGGACCATTGTACTCGGCCACCACCTCATACGAATCTGCGGCGCTGGCGGGCCTTGGGAACGTTAGCGCTGTGGCCGCCAGGAGCACACAAAGCAACAAGACCCTGTTCTTGAACATCGTTTCGTCTCCCTCCGCTTCATGTCCGCCGCTGGTTCGCAGTGTGCTTGAGGCCCTTTCCATTTGGCCCCCGAGTTTCGAACCGCAGCCGACGTCCTTCCTTGAACCGTTTGGCCAGAAAGGCCACCGACCGGAGTCGGCCGATCGCTTCCGTCGTTACCTATCGGAGTGGCCCATTTCGTTCTTGACCCCTCATGAGTCAGAAAAGGCACAGAGCCTGCCGGTCCCCACGGGGACCGGGGCAGGCTCAGCGGGTCCTCAGGGACTGACCACCAGACCGGGCTCGGTGGCGAACTGCACCGGCAGATGGTGGTGGTCATACAGGGTGGTGATATCGTAAATGCGCACAACACCTTGCGTGGATTGGGCGTCCAGGCGGATCGTGATCGTACAGACCTCGAGATCACCGTCGGCTGAGGTTCCGAGCGCCACGTCGCCGGATTGGTCGTATTCAACCTCCCAGGTGGCCTCAATCAGAACCCCGTCCCACTCGGCCGGGAGCAACACGTCATCAGGCAGCTCACTGACCATGAACATGTGACCGTACTGTTCACGGATGAACTCGGAGGTGCTTTCCACCGCGGAGGCGCGGCCGGGGACGGTGAGCTTGTTGCGTTCCCACAGGAGAACCGCGCTCATCGCGTGCAGGTTCGACGCGGCGTGGATGCAAAGCGTGACCTCGGTGTTCTGCCCGGGAATGGCGGTCACCGTTTGCGGGCAGAAGGTAATCGTCGGCTTCGCGAGCGTGGCGAACTGCAGGTTGTTCGAGTAGGTCTGCAGACCGGCCTTGTTGGTCACCCCGACGGCAAACCCGTAGCTGGTGCCGTCGCGCAGACCGGTGAGAACGAGCCTGTGCTGGTGGGTGTACTTCGTGGGCTCATCCTCGTACTCGCTGGCCGTGGAATCGAACGGCACCGCGCCGTCGGGGTCGTAGTAGACCGCTCCGCGGGTAGGGTCATCGGTCGTCCAGCGGATCTCGGCCGAACTCGAGGTCACGCCGGCGACGTAGACGTCGGTGATGACCGGAGCGGTCGTGTCGTCGAGGTCGGCATCCCGCAGGGTCTGGAACGGCGTGCCCCGCTGCGTGGCGGTATCACCCTGCGCACTCAGGGCGGTGACGCGGTAGTAGTAGCGCGTATCAGGGAGCAGATGCGCGAGGTCGACCTGATGGTCGTACTGGAGCGAGGTCACCATCGTCTGCGTGGTGAGCAGCTCCGACTGGGTATCGAACTGGAAGGTGCCCACGCTGGCCCGGTCCGTCGACCAGGTGACACAGGCAGTCGTGTCGGTGACCTCGCTGATATGCAGATCTCGAATCGTGAAATCGCCCTCGCTTCCAGGATCGTCTGGCGTCGAGGGCGTATCGCTGCTCATGCCGCACCCGGTGAGAAGGAGCGCGATGGCCGCGATGGCCAAGAGCGGGATCGAAGACGCGAAGCGTGACAGGGTGGGGTTGCAGATGCCGTCCATGGTTTCCTCCCGGCATGGTCGTGAACCGCGGCCGATGTCCCTCCTCGGCCGGGGGCCAAGCAGGGCCCCTCTACTCGAACCGCCGCGGTTCCCCGCGTGGCTGCGATGCGCCACGGGCGGTGGCGTATCTCA
>CAZZIF010000116.1:227-11041 GCA_964654025.1 uncultured bacterium | reverse complement strand
CGACTGGGGGGCTGGTTGGCCGTTCTTCTGGCGCTGGCCCTCGTCTTCGTGGGGGTAGCCTGCGACAGCGACGATGACGATTGCATTTGCCGCCGCGTCGATGATGACCCGCCAGCCGCGCCGCGCGGGCTCTTCTCGATCACCGGCGATCAAGAGGTTACCTTGGTGTGGCTGGCCAACACCGAGTCCGACGTCGCCGGTTACGATCTGTGGTGGAACTACGAGTACGAAGGGGAATACGAGTATCTGGCCACCGTGGGGCACGTGGAAGGCTTTTACGATTACGAGTTCATTGATAATGAGGCCGTCAATGGCGAAACCTACTTCTATGCGGTGACGGCCTTCGATGACGCGGGCAACGAGAGTTCCATGAGCATCGAGGAAGTCTGGGACACGCCCCGGCCGGAAGGCTCCGCCGTGACGATCACCAATGCGCTCGACGGCGAGGGGCTCGTAACGGCCGGATTCGATCTGTCTGCCCGGCGGGTGGTGGCGGGGGATGACCCGGCGGCGGACTTCCACTTCGAGTATTACGAGGAAGGCGGCTGGGAACACTTCCTCTTGCTAACGGGTGAACTGGGTGGGGATGGGCTGGGTGTCCTCATCCAAGACATGGGCTGGACGGCCAACTTCGACGAGATCGGCTTCGCGCCGCCCGACGACGGTTGGTCGGAGACGGGAACGGCCGAGGCCATTCGCGAGCACACATATGTCCTTTTGACCCAGGAAGGGGGCAACGGCTACTATGCCAAGATCCGGCTAGCGGCGGTCAGCCCGAGCCACATCACGTTTGATTGGGCCTTCCAGACGGACCCCTGGAATCGCCAACTCGTCGTTGGGGGGATGGACTGAGCCGGCGGATGAAGAACCGATGTCGGCAGGGAGATAGCACATGAGGATTCACAAGCGACCGGTAGGTCGCGTTGTTCTCGGCACGGTGGCGCTGTGGATGGTGCTCGTGGGCTCCGCCTCGGCGGCGAACACCGGCCTGGCCTTTCTCAAGAACGGCGTGGACGCCCATGGTGTCGTCTTCGGTGAAGCCATGACGGCCCATGTGACCGACGCCACGGCCTGCTACTGGAATCCGGCTGGTTTGGCCTCACTCGATCACCCTCAGTTGGTGCTGTCCCACGTTGAGAGCTTCGCCGACCTCAGGCACGAGTACGGCGCCATTGCCCAACCGCTGGGCGAGGGTGGCACCGTGGCCGGGCTCTACTTCAACGGCTTGTGGACAGACGACATCGACGGTTACGACAGCTTGGGCAACCCTTCCGGGACATTCGGCTACGCCGCCTACGCCGTGGGTGTCTCCCTCAGTCACACGATGATGCGCGGTGTCCAGGTCGGTGTCACCGGGAAGTACTTGAGCGAGAGCATCAGCGACTACAGTGCCAGTGGCTTCGCCGGTGACGTAGGTCTTCAGTGGGTGCCCTGGGAAGATCGGCCCGTGCGGTTCGGCGCCGCGGTGCGTAACATCGGTCCGTCGATCAGCTTCATCGACGAGGAGGTCGATCTGCCCCTGACCATTCAGGGCGGACTGGCCTACATTCGGCCGCTGGATCAGATGAACGGCCAAGTGACTGTGGCGGCGGAACTCCGCAATGTCCGTGATCAGGGCACCTCGTTCCACGGCGGTCTCGAATACGACTACCGTGAGACGCTTCGATTCGGGGTTGGTTACCAGGACGGCCTCGATACGCGCGATGTCAGCGTCGGTCTTGGAATGCATCAGGGACGGTTTGCATTCGACTGGGCCTACGTACCGGTTGCTGACGACCTTGGCGACGAGCACCGCTTCACGGTTCGCGTGGACATGTAGCTGCTGCGCGGAGTCCTTGCCCGGGTTCTGCATGGGGTGCGAGGCCCGTGGGCCACGGCTCTGGAGCGATGCGCTCGGTGGTGAAGGTGCCATCGCGGTCGGCCGACTCCCGGAATCGCTGCAGGTGGAGAGTGCCGCCGGTCAAGCGCACGTAGGTGAAGTGCTCCAGCCAATCGCCGACGATCACGAATTCGCTGCGACCGGGCCCCGTGAGATGGATCGGATCGTGGATGTGGCCGACGATCACCGTATCGTCGCCGGCGCGGATTCGAGGGGTGACCACGTAGCGCGCCATGCGGTCCAGCAGGACCTCCCTTCCCGCCGTGTGCTGCCGACTCGTCTTCGAGACCCGGTAGGCGAGTGGGATCCCCAGATCGGGGTGGATCGTACGGTAGAGCGCGACGGCGAGCGGGTGGCGAAGGATAGCCTTCAGGATCCGGTACCCGGTGTCGCCGGGGCCCAGGCCGTCACCGTGGGCCAGGAAGAGACGGCGTCCCTGGTGCTGGCGAGTGATTGGATGCTGGTGAACCTCGAGGCCGACCTCCCGCGACAGATAGGAGCCCGACCAGAAATCGTGGTTGCCGCCCAGGTAGGTCACCGGAACGCCGGCTTCGACCAGCTCGGCCAGCGCGCGCAGCACCTTGAAGTGGCCGCGGGGGATGGCGTGACGGTACTCGAACCAGAAGTCGAACAGGTCGCCGAGGACGTAGACGCTCTCGGCGTCGTGTCGAAACGAACGCAACAGGGCCACGAGCGTTCGCACGCGCATGTCGTGGTCCGGCCCGCTGCCCAGGTGAGCATCGCTGATGAAGTAGACGCTTTGCGGTTGATCGTTCACGGCACGGATTGTATCAGAGGTTGATGAGTGGGCCCAAATGGTCTGGAGCAAGGAGGGAACCAGAATGCACGAGACTCGGACCAACAAGATGCTTCGCCAGATCAAAGAGATCGCCGAGATCGCCGGCATCCGGACCGAGCAGTACGCGCGCGTCACGAAGAAGCGGCTGGATGTGCTGGGCGTGAGCCGCGAACTCGAGCGGGAGAAGGGAGCTCTCGGAGAACGGGTCTATGAGCTCTCCCACAGCAATGAGACGGCGGCCATCTTGGAGGATGCGACCGTCCAGGCGATCCTGGGCCGGATCGGAAACCTGGAACGTACGCTGGGATCCTTCGAGGAGGAGATCGAGGACATTCGCGCCTCCGCCAGTGAACGGGCGAGCGATGTCAAACGCAAGTACGAGCCGCCGGTAGGCGTCGCCTGGCAGGAGAGCGTACCGGTGCAGCGTAGCGAGGAACCGGAGCCCGAAAGCGTCTCTCAGCAGAGCGGGACGGCCGAGGAGTTCTCCCGCGCCGGTGCGGTGACCGAGGAGAAACCCGAAGCGGTCGTCGGCGAGACGGCCGAGACGGCCGAGACGGCCGAGACGGCCGAGAGCGCCGAGTGGACCGACGGGGCCGAGCGGACCGAAGGGGCCGAGGAGCCCGAGGAGTTCGAGGAACCCGAGGTGTCCGAGGAACCCGAGGATGCCGCGGAGAAGGATCCACGGATGTCCTGACCGGCAGCGATCGCCACGGCCGAATCCGCAACGCGAATCGCCTGGGGTGGTCCTCCCATGGATATCAAACCCAACCCATCCATCCTACCCGGGGGAGGGGGGTCGTAACCCGACCCGCCGACGGGTGATCCTGATCCTTCTTCCATCCTACCCAGGGGGGCCGTAGCCTGATGCGCAGACATGTGCTCGTTCCTTGACAGCTTCGGGGGCCTCTGTTAGCGTGCCCCGGTTGCCTGGCGGCCAGACGGATGCCCGACTGGGAGCCTGACCGGATGCCGGATCGGATGCCGGACTGGAAGCCCGACTGGGAGCCCGACCGGATGCCGGATCGGATGCCGGACTGGAAGCCTGACTCGATGCCCGATTCGATGCCCGCGTCACGTCAGTACAGATACTGGCCAACCTGAGGAGAGCGGATGGCCCGGCGCCATGCCAACCTGATCGTCATCCCCGATGGGGGAGGCCAGACGAGGCACTATCGGATTCCGCTCCTCCCACTTGCTTCCCTGATCGCCGCCGGGGTTCTCCTGGCCGGCTTTCTGGTTGGCTCGGGCTACGCCTTCTACGAGGCGTACCAGGCACGTTCCAGCCTGGTCACGGTCGAGATGGAGAACCAGACGCTGCGCGCCGAGCTTCTGCAGCTCGGCGGACAGATTGCCCGTCTGAGCGGGCAGGTCAACGACCACATCCACATCGCCAACCAGTCGCGATTGCTGGCCGGATTGCCGCCCTACGGTCGCGAGGTGGCCCAGCTCGGGGTGGGCGGTACGCCGCGGGCGGCTGAAGCGCGAGCGAGCGGCGGGCTCACCGACGGTCTCGCCCGGACCGTGGATGTCTATCACGAGCGCCTCGAGCAGTTCGACCGCCAGCTCCAGTTCCAGGAGCAGAGCTTGCTCGAAGTGCGCGAACTCCTTGAAGCGAAGCGCGACGAACTCGATCACATCCCCACGATCAATCCCGTTCGCGGACCCCACTACATCAGCAGCGGATTCGGCATGCGCCGCGACCCATTCACGGGCCGGCCACGCCATCACAATGGGCTGGACCTGTGTGCTCCCCGCGGCACTCCCATTGTGGCCACCGCTGACGGCAAGGTCGTCTTCGCCGGCAAGAACGGAGGCTTCGGCCGGACCATCGAAATCGATCACGGGAACGGCTACGTCACCATCTACGGCCATTCGGATAAGCTTTTGGTATCGGAAGGCGATGTGGTGCGTCGTGGTGACCGGATTGGCCTGGTCGGCGACTCGGGACGTTCCACGGGCGTGCATCTGCACTACGAGATCCGCCAGAACGATGCTCCCATCAACCCCCGGCGCTACCTGCTCGATAGCGATACCCGCATCGGCTAGGCCGCTCCCCGCCAGATAGCGCCGGCGGAGGCCTGCATGACACGACTCCGAGCCATCAGCGCCTGCTTGTGTGGTCTCGCTTGCCGGTATGACGGGACCACCCTGCCGAGCGACCGGCGTCCCAAGCTCGATGCGGGCGAGTGTCTGATTCCCATCTGTCCCGAGCAGCTCGGCGGCTTGCCCACCCCGCGTCCCCCGGCCACTTTCCGAGGTGGCGATGGGGGCGATCTGCTCGACGGCACGGCGAGACTCATCAACGCCGAGGGGCGGGATGTTTCCTCGGCGTTTCTGCGCGGCGCCGAGGAGACGTTGTTCCTGTGCTTGAGTCTGGGGGTGGACGAGGTACTCTTGAAAGCGAACAGCCCTTCCTGCGGGGTCTCTCGGGTTCATGACCAGGGAGGTCTACGCGCCGGACAGGGCGTGACGGCGGCTTTGCTCTCCCGCCACGGATTGCGCGTGCGGGAATGGTAGGGGATGGCAGGGGATGGTACGGGTGGGATTGATTCGGTCCCGAGTCGATCAGCGGCGCTGGGAGCGGTGCATGCCCGGCTGGGCCCGAGCGCAGGCCGCCCGAAGGTGGGCGTCCAGAACCGATACGGGCCGGACGGCTGCGTTTGGGGCCCGCAAGACCCGAGCGGTGGCGTTCGTTGTGCTGGGCCTGGCCTGGCTCGCGGGCTCGATCACCGCGCATGCCGATTCGGCGCAGCTCTTGCGTATTCGCACCGCCGCCTGGGAGGATCGCTACCGGGTGGTGATGGATCTCGACCGTCCTTGCGACTACGAGCACAAGACCTACGTCGCCCCGCATCGCGTGGCCATCAACTTGATCGGTGTCACCGCACCGGGGCTTGATCTGCCGGCCGTCGACGATCCATTGCTCCATCGCATCCGATTCAATGCGCTCTCCGGGCCGAAGGCCCAGGTGGTGCTCGATCTGAGCGCCGGCTACGACTACCGGACCTTCACCGTCCCGGCCACGGCCGAGAAACCGTTCCGTGTGGTGTGCGATGTGCTTCGCGCATCGCCGGTCGACGACCAGCCGCCGGACCGGTCCTGGACGGTCATTATCGATCCCGGGCATGGGGGCTACGATCCCGGCGCCGTCGAGAAGAGCCTCGGGCTTTTCGAGAAGGAGATCGTCTTGGACGTTTCGCGCCGCCTCGAGGAAGAGCTGAGCCGGGCGCCCAACGTGGATGTGCACCTGACCCGCTCCGGGGATCAGCCCGTGAAGCTGAGCGAGCGCATCGCGGTGGCCCATGAGGTGGGGGCGGATATCTTCGTCAGCATCCACGTCAATGGGTGCGCGTATCGGTCGGCCCGAGGGGCCGAGGTCTTCTACCTTTCCCTGCAGGGGGCCACCAGCGCGGCCTCACGGGAACTCGAGGCCCTGGAGAATTCGGCCGAGACGATCGAGGCCGACCCTCATCTGGGGGATATCGCCGGGCTGCCGTTTGCCGTCGACCTGATCCAGACCGACACGCTCCTTCGCAGCAGCTTGCTGGCCGAGGTCATCCTGGATGCCTTGGGTGAGAGCCGGCTGGCGGCGACCCGCGGCGTCAAGCAGGCCAATTTCGCTGTCTTGCGCTCCTGCCGTGTCCCGTCGGCTCTCGTGGAGCTGGGCTTCATCACCAACCCCGAGGATGCCCGGCAGCTCGCCTCGTCCGCTCACCGCCAGGCCTTGGCCGAGACGATTGCCCGCGGGCTCCTGGACTACCGCCACGACTACGCCCGTCAGGTCGGAACTCTTTCCGAGATCGAACGTTAGCGAGTTTCTCCTCCGTCTCGGCTGCGCCTCCATCACACCATCGAGACCGCCCTTGGGGCGGGTTTCCCGTCAAGACTACGCCGCATACGGTCGATAGGAGGACTGGGACGGATATGTCCAAGAACGGCAATACCATCGCGTGACGAGGAGGATTCGGATGCAGGACAGCAACGGCTTCGGCGCCGAGGAGATGGCGATGCTTCTGTCGCTGTTCGCCCAGTCGAGTGGCGAGTACCTGGCCCAGTTTCGAGAGGCGCTCGAGAAGGTTGCCGCGGGGGCGGACGATGAGTCCACGCGCGAGATCCTGCAGCGATCGGTTCACAGCCTCAAGGGAGCCGCACTCCAGCTGGGGATTGTGCACATTGGGCACCTGGCGCAGGCGATCGAGGGAGTGGCCAAGTCCTTGCGCGACGCGCCGCAGCATCTCGAGTCGGGCGAGAGCGAACTGCTGAGTCTGAGCGCGGACCGCTTGGAGGCCTACATTGCCGACCTGCCCGAGGGGGGTAACTCGGCCGAGCCGCCGGCGGATTTGATCCAACGCCTGGAGGCGGTATCCGACATGCTGACCGCAGAAGGCGGCTCCGAGGCCGCGGCGCAATCCTGAGCGGTTGCCGGACCACGACCAGTCGGCCGCCCGGCAGGCTGCCGACCGGGGAGGTAGTGCATGTTCCGTGAGGAACTCGATCGCATTGACTCGGTGCCCATGCTGCCCGCGATGGTGTCGCGCGTGCTGGGCATGATGGACGATCCGAACGTCACCGCGTATCAGCTGGCCGACGTCGTCAGCAAGGATCAGAGTCTGGTCACCTCGATCCTGCGCATCGTCAATTCCTCCTACTACGGATTCCACTGGCGGATTTCCTCGATCAGTCAGGCGGTCGTGTTGCTGGGATTTCGCACGATCCGCAATCTCGTCCTGGCGACATCGGTGATCAACACGTTCGGGGCCCAGTCCGAGGAAAGCCTCTTCGATCGGCGCGTGCACTGGAAGCATTCGATTGCCTGCGCCACCGGCGCGGCGCTGCTGGCGCGCACCTGGCGCTGCTGCAGTCCGGAAGACGCGTTCCTGGCCGGTCTGGTGCACGACGTGGGTCGGGTCATCATGGACCAGTTGGCGCCGCAGGAGTTTGCCACGGCCCTGAAGCGCGCCCGCGATGGGCAGATGACCTTGTTCGAGGCCGAGCAAGAGGTCTTCCACATCACCCACGCCGAGATCGGGCGTCACATCGCGCTCAAGTGGAGCTTCCCCGACCAGGTGGCCGCGGCGATCGCGTACCACCACGCTCCGGCGGGGGCCAAGAAGTGGACACACCTGTCGGCGGTGGTGCACACAGCCGACATGATGGCCCGCTCGGCGAATCTGGCGGTGGGCCCGTGGCCCCCCGTGTATGAAGCGGGCGCACTGGACGCCCTGGGCCAGGCCGAGGAGGGCATCGAGGCGCTTACGCAGGCGTTTGCCGAAGAGTTCGAGAAGAGCAACTTCATGGATGAGCTGGTGGCATAGGGAGCGCTCGGGAGAGATCGGGTATGGATCTGGCAACCCTCATTGGTCTGGTCCTGGGCATGATCTGCATCGTGGGGGCGATTGCCGTTGGGCCTGCGCCGGTGGCGTTCCTCAACATCCCGTCGGTCCTGATCGTCATTGGTGGCACGCTGGCGGCCACCATGGTCCGCTTCCCGTTGCCCGTGGTGATCGGATCGAGCAAGGTGGCGGCCAACGCCTTCACGAACAAGGTCGATACGCCGTTTGCCCTGATCCGCAAGATTGTCGAGCTGGCCGAGAAATCCCGGCGTGACTCGTTACTCTCGCTCGAAAACGTTCCGATCGAGGATGCGTTCCTGAAGAAGGGGATCCAGCTCTGCGTTGACGGCACCGAGCCCGAGGTGCTGCGCGATACGCTGCGCACCGAAATGGACGGAATCATCGAACGCCACCAGCAGGGCCAGCGCATCTTCAAGGGGATCGGCAGCGCCGCTCCCGCCTTCGGGATGATCGGGACGCTGGTCGGTCTCGTCAATATGCTCATTGCCATGGACGATCCCAGTGCCATCGGACCGCAGATGGCCGTGGCGCTCCTGACGACGATGTACGGCGCGGTGATCGCCAACCTGGTGGCGCTGCCGATCGCCGACAAACTTGCCGATCGATCGAAGACCGAGCTGCAGAACAAGGAAATCGTCATTCAGGGCATCATGGGCATCCTGGCCGCGAACCACCCGCGTGTCGTCGAAACGCGGCTCGTCTCTTATCTGTCGCCGAAGGCCCGGACCGAGGTTTCAGCGACGAAGGAGAAGAAGGCGGCAGCGTAGAAGAGAGTAGCTGGCCGCGCGGAGCAGATGAAGGCGGCGCAGAGCAGAAGCCGGCCACGCAGAGCAGAAGCTGGCCACGCAGAGCAGAAGCCGGCTGCGCTGAGCAGCCGAAGGCCGCCTGGCAGATACGGAGAACTCGATGCCCGAGGAAGGATTCGCCCAAGAAGAGATGGCCGAGGAGTCATCGGGCGAGGAAGAAGGCAAGAAGGCAACCGACGAGGGCGACGAGGGAGCCCCCGAATGGATGGTGACCTTCGCCGACCTCATGTCGTTGCTGCTTTGCTTCTTCGTGCTCATCGTCTCTTTCTCGAGCATGGACGTGATCCGCTATCGCAGTCTCGTGGGCTCGCTCCGTAGCGCATTCGGTTCGCAGAACACCATCCAGTCTCGTGCGATCCAGAGCCAGATCACAGCGATCAGCCTGGGTTCGAACATGCCCGGCAACCAATCGCTGAGTTGGGACGAGCTGGAGAACGATCTCGTGGCGGCAGTGGAAGAAGAAGGCCTGACCGGCGAGGCGACGCTCCATCGCACGGACAAGGGCATCGTCCTGCGCGTGCGCGGCACGGTGATGTTCGAGCCCGGAGGCACCCGGATCCTGCCCGAGTCGCTGCCCTTGCTCGAAAAGGTGGCCTACATCGCGCGTGCCTTTCCCCGGACTATCTATGTCGAGGGCCACACCGACAACATCCCCCTTCGCTCGGAGACCTTTCCGTCGAACTGGGAACTCTCCAGCAACCGGGCCAGCGCGGTCGTTCGTTACCTGACCGAAGTTCAACACATCGCCCCCGAGAAGATGGTAGCCTCGGGATTCGCGCACACGATTCCGATCACCACCAACACCACCGCCGCCGGCCGCGCGCAGAACCGGCGCGTCGAGTTCGTCTTCTCCGGCCGGCCCGGAGACACAAGCTAGCCCGGTCACCGCCACCGAGTTCGCTCACAGCCACTTAGCTCGGCCACCGCCGCCGAGCTCGCCCACCGCCACCGAGTTCGCTCACAGCCACTTGGCCCGCCCACCGCCGCCGAGCTCGCTCACCGCCATCTAGCTCGCCCCCCCCGGCCAGATCCGGCTATGCCCCCGCCCGGTCGCGCCCGGAGACACCCACCCAGGATCGCCTGGCACCGAAACGGCTATTGCCCTCCTTCGAACCCACCAGCGAAAGGAGGAGGGAGATGCGATTGTCTGCCCGGATGGCCCTGGCCGGGGTCATCCTGTTCACGATGCCGGGGGGGACCGCGGGCGCGGCCGGCGACCTCGTCATCAACGAGATTCTCTATGATCCAGAAGGACCCGACGGAGAACGGGAGTTCGTCGAGCTTCACAACCCCACCGTTCGCGCGGTTTCGCTGGCGGGGGTGACGCTCGAGGCCGGCAACGGGGATCAGCCTGGAGACTGGCGCGCGCAGTGGACCGGCGCATCTGGGGAGGTGCTGGCGGCTGGAGGCTACTACGTGGTGGCCGGCGCCGCCGCTCCGGTGCCGGCCGACGCCCGGGTGCGCCTGAGCCTTCAGAACGGCCCCGACGCCGCGCGACTCGTGCGCGGGAGCCAGGTCCTGGATTGTGTCGGTTGGGGACAGCTGCTGCACGCGGAGTTCTTCGAGCGCGAGCCGGCCAGTGATGCCCCCGCCGGCTTCTGTCTCGCCCGCTTGCCTGACGGCTCGGACACCGACTCGAACTACCACGACTTCCTGGCCCGTCCCTGGGCCACCCCCGGGGGCACGAACACCCCGGCATTCGGCATTCAGGTGAAGGAGGTGGTGATCGAGCCCCCGCTAATCGAGGCGGGGGAGAGGGCCGCGCTGAAGGCTCAGATCCGCAACATCGGTACCGGACCGCTCGAACCGCTGGAGATCCAGCTCGAGTTCCTCTCCACCGGCCTTCGCTTCGGTGAGGTCGAGGTGCCCTCTCGGGAGTTCGAGCATGGAGAGACCGGTCTGTATCAGGTTCCGGTGACTGACTCCGCTGGAGAGTGGTCGGGCCGGATCAGCGTCGATGTGTCTTGCCGCGGCGA
>CAZZIF010000116.1:0-217 GCA_964654025.1 uncultured bacterium | reverse complement strand
ACGCGTGGGACGGGGGAGCGTCATTATCTCCGAGATCCTCTACGATCCGCGTGAGGACGAGGGCGAGTGGGTCGAGCTGGCGAACCTATCGGGCGATACGATCCCTCTGGACGGCTGGACCCTGCGGGATGCTTCGGGCAGCGAAATCGTGCTCCATGGGCCGCGCCTGGAGCCCGGGATGCGTGTGGTCGTGACGCAGGACGGTGCGGCCTTCATG
>CAZZIF010000115.1:0-11113 GCA_964654025.1 uncultured bacterium | reverse complement strand
GGTCGCCAGGAAGGTGGCGCCGAGTCGCACCGGGAACGCGGCGCCGAGTCGCACCGGGACCACAGCGCCGAGTCGCACCGGGACCACAGCGCCGAGTGGCACCAGAAGCGCAGCGCCGAGGCACACCTGGAACGAAGCCTGTCGTCCAGCGCGGTCGAGAAGCCGCCGGTCAACATCTATGTCTCCGGTGTCGGTGGCCAGGGGGTTGGCGTGCTGGCGGACCTGTTGGCGCGCATCTGCCTAGACGCCGGACACTACGTCTACGGCTGTGACACCCACGGCCTGGCGCAGCGACACGGTCTGGTCGTCTCCCATGTGCGGCTCAATCAAGATCCGTGCACCCCTCGCATTGCGCCCGGTGAGGCACACCTCGTGATGGCGCTCGAGCGACTCGAGGCCTACCGGGCCGCGCGCACCATGCTCGCGCCCAAAGGAACGGTTTTCTACTACGATGCCGTCTATCAGCCGCTTGCCGTCAGGCTCGGCGAGGCGGCCTATCCAAACCGCGAGACTGTTGAAGCGGCCGCCGCTGCCTGTGGCGGAAGGGTCTGTCGTGTCGCGGATCCGGGCCTGACGGATCCGGGCCTGACGGATCCGGGCCTGACGGACCAGCGCCCGGCGGACCCGCGCCTTCAGAACGTGGCGCTTCTGGCGTATCTGGTGCTCGAGAAGGCCATCCCGCGTGTGACGGTTGGGCGGGTGCGGGAGGTGTTGGCATCTACGCTTCCGCCCTCCTTGCTCGAGGCCAATCTGGAGGTCTTCGAACGGGTGATCCAGCGCGCCGGCCGCGATTGAACTCTCGCCATCGGGCTTCTATGCTGCGTGCCAGGGGCCTGATGGGCGTTGACGAGAAGTGCGCCCTCCAAGCCAAGCTGCCGAGTCCCGGTTGGGGAACGAACCCGAATGCCTTGGGGTGAGAGGGGCATGACCGCTGTAGCTACCAAGCCCGGCCGCTTTCGCAGTCTTGCCTGGCGCATCCTGTTATGGATGTCGTTGGCGGCGCTTGGCCCACTGCTGATCATGGCCGTCCAGGGCTATCACTGCGCCCGCGAGGCGATCATGACCTCCGAGGAGTCCCACCTGCTGTCCGTGCTCGAGTCGCGCCGGACACGTCTGGACTCATGGCTGGAGTCGATCTCGACCGACTTGCGTTTTCTGACCGTTTCGGCCGCAGTCGGCGGCGGGGCGTTTCTGGCCGATGAGGAAACATCAACCCGCCAGCTCGAACTGCTTGCTTTGCTCGACGGAGTTCGCCGAGAGAGTTCCCTGTATCAGGCCCTGGCGGTCTTCGGCCCGTCGTGGGAGCCGGTCGTCCAGAGCGGGGAGCCACGGAGCCAGTGCTGCACGATCTTGCCCGAGGCCGAACACGCCGCTCGGTCCGATCGGATGCCCCGCGTGGTCATCCAGCCTCACGAACGCCTTCGCGCTCAGCTCAAGGAAGAGGCGGTGACGGCCTGGGTGTCGCTGGTCGACAGCGCGGGGCTTCTCCCCACCATTCAGGTGGGCCGGCGCATCGGGACCGCCGGTGCTACCGGCACGGCCGGGCAGGCGGTGGGCGGCTTCTTGGTCGCCGAGCTGGTGGTGCCCGATATGGTGGATTCGATCCTGCTGGATCAAACCGGTCTTGGACAGACCGGGCGGGTCTACGTCCTCACCCCGGCCGGCACCTATCCTTCGCGCTACGAACCGCCCGTGGCGCAGCGAGCTTCGAAGCGAGGCTGGCTAGCCAAGCTCGTTGGATGCACCCGCCCGCCCGGCGATGCGACTGGTGCGGCCAGTCACCCCGCCCGCTACGCCACCGGCGGCGCGGATGGTACCGGCCGCGCGGATGGTACCGGCGGCGCAGATGGTACCGGCGGCGCGGATGGCACCGGCAGTGTCGGCGTCAGTGGCGCCGGACACGTTCCCCGCGACGATCATCCCCACGATCCAGCCGCGGCCGGCGTGTGGCACTACCGGACCGCGTCGGGGGAGCTGGCGCTGGGGGCCTCGCACGCGATTCCCGAGCTGGGCTGGACCCTCTGGGTCGAGGTCGATGAAGCGGAGGCCTTCGCCTGGCTGGGCGTCTTGCGAACCCGCGCCGTGGTGACCGGCCTCGTGACCCTTGTGCTCGTGGGTGGCCTCGCCGTCTCGGTATCGCGCCGCCTGTCGCGCCCATTGATGCGGCTGGCGGGTGTCGCTGGAGCGATTGCCAGCGGCCGCGTCCGGGAACGGGTCGAGCCCCTCGAGGGTGCCGAGGCTCGCCATCTGGGGGAAGCGTTCAACCGGATGCTCGATGAGCTTGCGCGCATGCAACTGCGCCTGCAACGCTCGGCTTCCCTGGCCGCCGTCGGGCAGCTCAGTTCCAGCATCGTGCATGAGATGCGCAACCCGCTTTCTTCGATCAAGATGAATGTCCAGGCGCTGGGCAACCAGGTGGCCGATGACCCCGTGCATGCCGAGCTGGCCGAGATCGCCTCCCAGCAAGTGGACCGGTTGGAGCAGATGCTGAACGAATTGCTGCAGTACGGACGCCCGCTGGAGCTGCACATGGCCACCGTGCCGTTGGCCGAGCTGGCACGCGAAGCTCACGCGGTTGTCGCACTGGCGGCCGGGGAGAAGGAGGTGCGTGTCAGGATCGAGTGCGAGCCGCCGGACCTCACGGCCGAGATCGACCGCGAACAGATGCGCCGCGCTCTGTCGAATCTGATCCTGAACGCCATCCAAGTGTCGCCGGCGGGCAAGACCGTGACGGTGCGGATCACAGCGGCCATGCGGGGAGCGAAACAGGTGCGGATCGTGGTTGACGACGAGGGGCCCGGATTGCCCGCCGAGCCGGAGGAGAAACTCTTTCGGCCTTTCTTCTCCACCCGGCCGGGGGGGACCGGTCTGGGGCTGGCGACGGTCAAGAAGGTCCTGGATCACCATGCCGGTGGCGCGCGAGCCGAGAACCGGCCTGAGGGTGGGGCGCGCTTCGTTTTGAGCCTGCCGCAGGTGCGTCCGCCCGAGCCTGAAGCGGAGGAGGCGAGTTCGCCATGAGCCGGATTGTGATGATCGACGACGACCGCGCCCTCTGCCGGTCGGTCCAGCTTCAGATCGAGGCGCAAGGGCACGAGGTGCACCCGGCTTACACGGGCCAAGATGGGCTCGCGCTATGCCGACAGGTTCGCCCCGACCTCATCCTGCTCGACCTCAAGCTGCCCGACATGAGCGGCCTGGACGTGCTGTCTGCGCTGAAGAAGGAGCTGCCGCCGGTTCCGGTCGTGCTCATTACCGGCACACAAGACATGAAGGCCGCCATCGAAGCGATGCGCGAGGGCGCGTTTGATTACCTGCGCAAGCCGTTTGAGACCGGGGAGATCCTCCTGGCCCTCGAGAAGAGCCAGCGGTTTCGCCGGCTCGAGGAGGCCGCGCGACGGGGCGGTGAGACGTTGGTGCCTCCGGCCGAGGAGCTGCCCGCGGGCGAGATCATCGGTCGCAGCCGCGCGGTGCTGGAGGTCATCAAGCAGATCGGCCGTCTGGCCAGACATCGCGACACCGTGCTCGTCACGGGCGAGAGCGGCACCGGCAAGGAGCTGGTGGCCCGCGCGCTTCACGAGGCTTCGACGCCGGAGCGACCCTTCCTGGCCATCAACTGCTCCGCGATCGTGACCACCCTGCCCGAGAGCGAGCTGTTCGGGCACGAGAAGGGGGCTTTCACCGGTGCGGTTGAGCGCAAGCGCGGCAAGCTCGAGGTCGCCGGCGAAGGCACGCTCTTCCTCGACGAGATCGGCGATCTGCCCCTGGAGTTGCAGGGCAAGCTGCTGCGGGTGTTGCAGGAGCGCGAGTTCGAGCGTGTGGGCGGGATCGAGACCTTGCCGATGCGTGCGCGCGTCCTGGCGGCCACCCACCAGAACCTGGAGGCCCGGGTGCGCGACGGTCGTTTCCGCCAGGATCTCTTCTTCCGGATTGCGGTCGCGCAGCTGCATGTGCCGCCGCTGCGCGAGCGCGGCGAGGACGTCCTTCTGCTCGCCGAGCATTTCCTGGGGCGTCTGGCTCGCCGCCTGAACCGGCGGGTGATCGGACTGAGCAGCGAGGCGCGGCAAGCGTTGCTCGATCATCCCTGGCCGGGCAACGTCCGCGAACTCGAGAACGTCCTCGCGAAGGCCGTCACCATCTCGCCTGGCGGGGTGCTAACGGCGGAGGACCTGCGGCCGCTCCTGAATGCGAGTGGGGCAGTTTGGCCCGGCGGCACGGAGACGGTTGCAAGGCCGGAGATGGTTCCAAGGCCGGAGCCGGCTGCATGGCCCGAGACGGCTCCAGATCGGGAGACGGCCTCCCTGCCCGGCTCCGCGCGTGAGAACCCTGCCCCGCCCGGATCGCTCGACGAGAGAGGGACCGGCGACGAAAGCGCAGCGCTGTTTTCTCTGGCCGAGGCTGAGCGTCGTCACCTCGCGCGGGTCTTCGCCGCCACCGGCGGCAACGTGACCCACACCGCCCGCATTCTCGAGATCTCTCCCACCACGCTGCGCAAGAAGCTTCTGGACTACGGCCTGCGGGATTGAGACCGACTCGCCAGATTCTGACGGCTGGTCGCTCGAGACCGGCGCCTCGCTCCCCAGATTCTGATGAGTCTTCACTTCAGGTCGATTCGAACTCTTCTGTGTAATCAATTATATCGAAGGTAATTGCCGATTCCAGGCAAGTCGTGGAACGTCTTCTGCATCCTTGGAGGCCAGGAGATGGCAGGCCACGTGCTCGCAGGCCACGTGCTCGCAGGCCACGTGCTCGCAGGCCATGTGCTTGCAGGCCACGTGCTCGCAGGCCACGTGCTCGCCGTCCAGGAGGCCGTAGGCCACATGCTCGCAGGCCACATGCTTGCCGTCCAGGAGCCCGCACGCCAGGAGCTGGCATGCCCTGAGTTCACGGGCCAGAGCCGGCAGGCCGGAGCCCGCGGGCCAAGAACCAGAACTATGCAGGGGGATCGGCCGTGAGAATCGTCATCGTCGACAACGATGTTCCGTTTCTGCGGAGCCTCGAGATTGTGCTCAGTGCGCGTGGCCACCAGGTCACCTGCTACGACGATCCGGTGGTCGCGGAGGTCGCGCTGAGCGACGGGCCTTCCCCCGAACTCCTGCTGATCGACTACCGAATGCCGCGCCTTAGCGGCATCGATCTGATCCGTGCCGTTCGGCCCCGGCTGGGGGCCGGCTGCACCGTTGCCATGATCACCGGTCACGCCGAGGAACTGCTGGCGGTAGACCTGGCGGCAATCGGTGTGGCCCGAGTGCTGTGCAAACCGGTGGACCTGCCAGGGTTGCAGGCCTGGATCGAGGCCGGTGTCCGCGGTCTTCGAGAAGAAGAGGCGGTGACCGGTCGGAGGAAAAGAGACCTATGAACGCTCGTCCCCCACAGCTTGATGATCTGGGTCGCACGCGGGCAGCGCGCGGGCGGGCCCTCGCGCTCGCCGGCGGCTGGCTGGTTGGGCTGTTCCTGATCGGGGCAGCCGGTGGAGTCCCCGCCGGTGGAATCCCGGTAGGGGGAGTCCCTGCAGGCGGAATCCCGGTAGGTGGAGTCCCCACCGGCGGAGTCCCCGCCGGTGGAATCGTCGCGGGTGGAATCGTCGCCGCGCAACAAGAAGCAATCGAGCGTTCCGGGCCGCGGGGCTCCTCGTCGCCGCTGCCGTCCTACCTGCATGCGGCCGAGCTTCACAATCCCGGGATCGCGGCGGCCAAGCACCTCAGTCTTGCCGCCCAACAGGAGCCGGCCGTCTCGGGTGCCTGGCCCGAGCCGCAGGTGAGCTATGCGCACTTCATCGAGACACTCGAGACCCGCGTTGGGCCGCAGGAATACCGCGCCAGTCTCGCGCAGCGGATTCCGTGGTTCGGTTCACTGGGCGCGGCGCGATCGGCGGCCGAGGCGCGGGCTGAGAAGACGGTTGCTCAGGAAGACGCCTCGCGCCAGAGGCTCTTTCACGACGTGAAACGCACCTACTACGACCTCCATTTCACCGCGATGGCCATCGATGTGATCAACCGTCAGGTCGCCCTTCTCGATCAGCTGCTGGAGGTGGCCCGAACCCGCTACACCACCGGACGCGGATCGCAGGCCGCGCTGCTGCGGCTGCAGATGCGATCGCAGGAACTCGAGGACGCGGTCGATCAACGCTGGGATGAGTGGGATTCCCACCGGGCCCGGATGAACGCGTTGCTGGGCGGAGTCGTTGTCGCGACGGACATACCGCCGGGCGGTGCAGATGCCTCCGTGCGCTCGGCCTTCCCGTTGCCTCCCGTCGATTACCCCGCGCTTCTGAGA
This sequence comes from uncultured bacterium, assembly GCA_964654025.1. Lineage (GTDB taxonomy): Bacteria > Eisenbacteria > RBG-16-71-46 > CAIMUX01 > WJJG01 > CAYQJL01. The sequence goes on along the minus strand of CAZZIF010000115.1, from coordinate 4,840 downwards.
GCCCTTAGTCCGGTGACGCCCGAGGCCAATCCGGCCCTCGAGCAGATCGCGGCGCTCGAGCGCGAGTCGGAGGCGCTCGTGCGGCTGGCCGAGAAGCGCACCTACCCGGATTTGACGGTGGGCGTGCAGTACCTGGCGACCGGGGATGCGCTCGACCCGACCATGCCGGACAGCGGCAAGGATCCCTGGTTGCTGTCGGTTTCGATGGAGCTGCCGCTCTGGTGGGGGCAGCACCGGGCGGCGCGCGAGAAGGCTCGCGCCCAGCGTCGGGCACGGCAGCTCCAGTGGCAGGATGAAACCAACCGCCTATCCGCCGAGATCGAGGAAGCGCGCAACCGCTTGCGCACCCAGCAGCGCTCGATCGAACTCATAGAATCCTCGCTCCTACCCCTGGCCGAGCAGGCCATTGAGGTGACCGTACGCGACTACTCCGGAGGGCGGGTGAGCTATGTGGAGGTGATCGACGCGCAGCAGGCGCAACTGGCACTAGAACTGGAACTGGCCCGCGCCCGGGCCGATCGAGGCCAATCGCTGGCACATCTCGAGAGGCTTCTGGGCCGGCCATTGCACGACGCTCATGCCTCGCAGCCTCTCAGCGAGGAGTGAACGAAAGGAGCATTATCATGAAAGCAGTTGTCATGAAAGCAGTCGCTCGTATCCGCAGAACATGGCCCATGTGGGTCTTGGGTGGCGCATCCCTGCTGCTGGCCGCTTGGGCTGGGAGCGCGGCGTCAGCGGCCGCCGGCGGGTCTTCCCCCTCGGCCGGTCACGGTGGCTCAGAGACGGCTGAGTCCGTGCGCCTTCAATCCCACTGCCCGATGATGGGTGGGGTGATCGACCGCGAGGTCTTCACCGATGTTGACGGCAAGCGCATCTACTTCTGCTGTGCGGCTTGCATCGAACCGTTTCTCGAGGACGCCGCTGCTCTGATCGCGAAGATGGAAGACACCGGCATTACCTTTGCCGAAGCGCCATTGTCGCAACCCCTGTGTCCCGTCAGCGGAAAGGACGTCGAACGGGAGATTCACGCCGACTACGGCGAGAGCCGGGTCTATTTCTGCAGCGACCCGTGCCGCGAAGAGTTCGAACGCGACCCCGAGCCCTACATCCATGAACTCTCCAAAGACGGCGTCACGCTCGAACCCGCGCCGGGAGCCGCCGGGGGCGACGGCCACAACCATGCTCACGAGGAAGGCGGGCACGACCACGGCCACGCCCACGAGGAAGGCGGGCACGACCACGGCCACGCCCACGAAGAAGGTGGGCACGACCACGGCCATGCTCACGAGGAAGGTGGGCACGACCACGAGCATCATGGTCACTAGGACGATGGTCACGGCCATGCTCGCGAGAAATGCGAGCATGGTCATCCTCACGACGACAAGGACGATCATCATTGGTTGCGTTCGGGGGTGGGAGGCGCCCACCCCGGCATGATGCCACACCCCACCATGGGGATTGAGTCAAACAGGGAGCAAGAGACCGATGGCGACCACGACCTCGACCACGACCACGAAGAGCAAGGGCGACGCGCCCCAGGGCCGTCCGCCCGACAGGCCGGCATCCAGCGGGGGTGGGCACCGGCGTCGGATGACGATGTGGGGCGCCATGGCTGCTGCCCTGCTCATATTCATACTGGGCATCCTGATTGGCCGGCAGGGAAGCGATTCACCGGGCGATTCACCGGGCGGTTCACCGAACGGTTCGCTGGGGGGTAGACCGGAGGGCGGCAGAGGGCCGGCTGTTGCCGGCGAGCACGCCTCAACCGGCGAGCACGCCTCAACCGCCGAGCATGTCTCAGCCGGTGATGACGGCGCAGTCACAGGCGCAGGCGCAGCCGTAGCCGCAGACGCTGCCGATCCGAGCGGCGCCGACGATGTGACCTGGACCTGCTCGATGCACCCGCAGATCCAGCAGCCGGACCCGGGGGACTGCCCACTGTGCGGGATGGATTTGATTCCAGCCGAAAGCGGTGGGGAACACGAGCGCGGCGCCCGTGAACTGACCCTGGGACCCTATGCTCGCAAGCTGGCCGAGGTCGAGACCGCTCCGGTGGAGCGCCGGTTCGTCACGCACGAGGTGCGCATGGTTGGCAAGGTGGCGTTCGACGAGACACGCCTCTCGCGGATCAGCGCGTGGATGCCAGGGCGGATCGAACGTCTCTACGTCGACTATACGGGCATTCCAGTGCGCGAGGGTGAACACCTCCTGGAGCTCTACAGTCCCGATCTCATCACGGCCCAGGAAGAACTCATTCAGGCTCGCCGGTCGGCCGAAGGCGTCTCCGAAGGCGTCTCCGAAGGCGTCTCCGAAGGCGCATCCGAAGGCGCATCCGAAAGCGTCTCCGAAGGCGCATCCGACGGCGCATCCGAACGTGTCTACGAAGGCGTCTCCGATGGTGCTTCCGAACGCGCCTCGAGGAGCGCGCCGGCGAGGTCGGTGATGCGCGCAAACCTGGAGGCGGCGCGGGAGAAGCTGCGGCTGCTCGGCCTTTCCGATTCGCGGATTGAAGAACTCGAACGGCGGGAGAGCCCGCGCCAGACGGTGACCGTCAACGCTCCCATGGCCGGGATCGTGGTCGAGATGCAAGCCGTGACGGGCCGATACGTAGACACCGGCACGCCGCTCTACACCATCGCCGATCTCAGCCATCTGTGGGTGATGCTGGACGCCTACGAGCGTGACTTGAGTTGGATCCGCTACGGACAGCAGGTGGAGCTCACGACCGAGGCTTATCCGGGAGAGAGCTTCACGGGGATGATCGTCTTCATCGACCCCGTGGTGGATCCGCGCACGCGCACGGTCGGCGTTCGTGTCCACGTCGATAATCAGAGCGGGAAGCTCAAACCGGACATGTTCGTGCGTGCGAAAGTGCACGCCGAGCTGAGTGAGGACGGCCTGGTGCGCCAGCTCGATCTGGCCGGGAAGTGGATTTCACCGATGCACCCGGAGATCATCAAGGACGAGCCCGGGACGTGCGACGTCTGTGGCATGCCCTTGGTTCGGGCTGAAGACTTGGGCTACGTGGAAGGCGGTGACTTGGAAGCACCCCTCGTCATTCCCGCCAGCGCCGCCCTGGTGACCGGAGAGCGAGCGATCGTGTATGTAGCCGACCCGAACGAGGAAGGCCGCTTCGAGGGCCGCGAGATCGTGCTCGGGCCGCGCGCGGGTGACCACTACCTGGTTCGCGAGGGACTCGTGGAGGGCGAGGAGGTCGTCACCCGAGGCAACTTCAAGATCGACAGCGCGATTCAAATCGTGGCCGGCCCGAGCATGATGAACCCGCCCGAAGAAGGCGAAGACGCGGCGGGTGGCGGTGGGCCGGGGCGGCCGGGCAGCTCAGGCGGAGCGCCGAGTGACGGTGAGCTGACCGAGATGGAGCGCGCCGCCACTCGCGAGCCGCTCGATGTGCCCGCTTCTTTCCGTGAGAGTCTGACGCCGCTCTACGACGCCTACTTCGCCATGCAGACCACCCTCAGCCTGGATGACCACGGCGAGGCCGTTGAAGGTGCCGAGCGCCTGCTCGAGGCAGCCGCATCGGTCGATCGAGGGGGCTTATCGGACCGGGCGGCCACGCAATGGCGCGCGGACCGACGCAGTCTGGAAGAGGTGGGCCGGCGCCTGGTTGAGACCGAGCAGATCGAGCCGGCCCGCCGTATGTTCGAACCGCTGTCGGGCTTGGTGAGTGGCCTCGTGCGTAGCTACGGCAGCAGCGGGGACACGCCGATCCTGCGCTACCACTGCCCGATGGCCTTCGACTGGAAGGGGGCAGACTGGTTGCAGAACCGCGGCGGCACGGAGAATCCCTACTTCGGCAGCGCCATGTACAAGTGTGGTACCGAGGAGGAGACGCTCTGGCCCGCGCCGGAGGGAGCGGGGGGCACAGACCCCAACCGAGACGGCCACGGGCAGGGGGGAACGCCCCATGACCACTAACGGGACGAACAACGGGACGAACAACGGGAGCCACGACGGAACTCACAACGGAACTCACGACGGGAGCCGAAGCGACCAGCATGGCGCGGCCCAGCACGGCACCGCCCAGCACGGCACCGCCCAGCACGGCACCGCCCAGCACGGCACCGACCAGCATGGCGCGGCCCAGCACGGCGCGGCCCAGCATGAGGACCACAACCCGGACCGTCCCGACCCGGACCGCTTGGCCGGCGCCGGCGCCGGTCCGCTCGATCGCCTGATCGGTTTCTGCCTGGAGAACAAGCTCATCGTGGGCCTGGGGCTGGTCATCGCGATCGGGTGGGGGTTGATGGTGGCGCCCTTCGACTGGGATCTGAGCGGCTTGCCGCGTGACCCGGTGCCGGTCGATGCGATCCCCGACATTGGCGAGAATCAGCAGATTGTCTTCACGGAGTGGATGGGACGGTCGCCGCAGGATGTAGAGGATCAGATCAGCTACCCGCTCACCGTTTCCCTGCTCGGTATCCCGGGGGTCAAGACGATCCGCAGCTACTCGATGATGGGCTTCTCGACCATCTACGTCATCTTCGAGGATGGCATCGAGTTCTACTGGTCGCGCTCGCGCATCCTCGAGAAGCTGAGCAGTCTGTCCGCCGGGCTCTTGCCGCCGGGGGTGCAACCCACGCTGGGCCCCGACGCCACCGCGCTGGGGCAGGTCTTCTGGTACACCCTCGAAGGGCAAGATCGAAACGGCCGGCCTACCGGCGGCTGGGGGCTCGATGAGCTGCGTTCGATCCAGGACTGGCAGGTGCGCTACGCGCTCATGGCTGCTGAGGGGGTGAGCGAGGTCGCCTCGGTGGGCGGGTTCGTCCGCGAGTACCAGATCGATGTGGATCCGGATGCGATGCGTGCGGCCGGCGTGACC
>CAZZIF010000114.1:4797-11136 GCA_964654025.1 uncultured bacterium | reverse complement strand
GCCCGGGCGGAGGGCGACCCGCCCAGCGCACAGATCAGCCCCAGGGTAAGCGCGCGAAGCGCAATGTGCTTGCAGATGCAAACCGCACTGTAAGATCCCGCACCGGAACCGCACACACTGGCGATGGTGACAGAGTCACCACTGCGTAAGGCACAAGACCTCCAAGCTGGGGAGAATCACCATGGGGCATCTGATCACGAGTTGGCGGCGGGTGGGGCTGGTCCTGTCGCTCGCCCTTGCGATGGCGGGACCGGTTCTGGCGCAAACGGGCATCGACAACATGCGCCTGCTGGGCCGCAACGAAGCCGAGTTCGCTCACATGATGGACTTTCTCATCGTGGGGGACCGAGCCTATGCCTCGGTTGGCCTGGGCAGCGGCCTGCAGACCTACGACATTTCCGATCCCGCCAACGTCGAGCGGCTGCACAGCACGGGCTCCCCCGGTTGGCGTGCCTACGCCAGCGGGGATACGCTCTTCAATTTCCTGCACGATCGCGGCGTGCAGATGTACAGCATCAGTAGCGGCATCCCGAGCCTCCTGGGAAGCCACAACCCCGGTGGCCTCACGTCCTACGAGGGAGGCGTGCGCGTCGGCGACTTCCTGTATGTGGCGGCGCATCACGAGGGCATCCACCGGCTGGACCTGACGCTTTCGACGGCACCCGACTACTGGGATCAGTTCGCACTTCCCGCAAACGCCTGCTGGGACGTCGTGGCCCGCGACGGGTACCTGTTCGTGGCCAACGGCCGCCACGGCCTGTCCGTGGTGGACCTCGCCACCTTGGAAGAGGTTGCCGCCCTCGGCCTGCCCGGTCTGGCCAACGACATCCTCTTCTCCGAAGATGGGCAAACCGTCTTCCTGACCCTGGCAGCCGCCGGGGTGGCCGCGGTCGAGGTCAGTGACCCCCTGCAACCGGTCCTGGCCGGTCAAGCCGAGACCTTGGGCAACGCGTTCTCGATGGACCGGGTGGGTTCGATTCTCGTCACCGGGTCCTACCCGTACGCCGAGTGGTTCGACGTCAGCGAACCGGCGGCCATCGAGCGCGCTGGCTGGGACGCCACCAAGGTGTATGCGATGGGCGCCGGAGCGGGGGTCAACAGCCAGGGCGACACATTGCTGGTCATCGCCGACTGGCGGGGCCTGGGCGTCTACGCTCCCGAACCGGACCCGGCGGGCGACATCGACGTCTATCCGTTCCGTCTGGACTTCGGTGTGACGGGCGCGCCGAAGGACACGACGGTGAGCGTTCGCAACAACGGCGCCGGGCCGCTCACGGTGACCAGCATTCAGACGCCCGATGGCATCCAGGCTTCCCCGGCCGGCTTCACGTTGGGCCCCGGCGAGACCCAGGGCGTGGTCTTGACAGCGCAACCGCAACAGATCTGGGGCCATGTGCTCTACGAGTCGGACGACCCCGATGAAGGCGTCTTCACCCAGCTGGCCTACGCCAACAATCCGAGCTTTCCGCAAATCGGGTCAATGGCGCACGACTTTACGCTACTCGGCACCGACGGCCAGTACCACACCCTGAGCGACTACCGGGGCAAGGTCGTGTTTCTGCAGTTCGGGGCCGACTGGTGACCGATCTGTTCGCTGCAGGCTGCAGCGACCGACGCCACCCTCTATGAGATGTTCGATCCCGACGACGTCGTGATCTTCCAAGTCGCAGACGACATGGGCACGCTGGAGGAGTTCCGTGATGTCTACGGCATGCGGTTCGTCGGACTCGAGGACGCGGGCAACGCGATGTACCAAGCCTACCGCCTGCCCGAGACCGAAGCACCCTATCCACAGGACATCATCATCGATCAGTTCGGGCGCATAGCCCACTGGACCTGGGAGTACGATCCCCAGGAACTCGCCGGGGTGATCGACTACCTGCTCAATTGCTTCTGCATCGTGGATCCCTCGGCCACCGAACCACAGCTTCGGCTGTACGCGCCGCGACCGTCGGTCTTCTCGCACCAGACCGACCTGTGGTTCCAGCTCGTGGATCCCGGCACCTTGCAGATCGGCGTCTACGACCCCGCCGGCCGCCGGGTGCGAACGCTGGTGGACGGTCCGCGCCGTGCCGGCGACCAACGCATCGTTTGGAACGGACGCGACGATCGGCTGCAACCGGTGCCCGATGGCGTCTACTTCGTGCGCATGCGTGCAGCCGGCGAGGAGGCTTCACAGCGCATCGTGTTGATTCGCTAAGGCCGAGGACCATCAAGGAACGGTGGGGCGGGCCCCATCCCGCGCACTCCATGCAAGGAGGTCTTTCTCAATGGACGCCGAACACCGACTCCGCTTACGAAAGGTCATCTGCGCCAGGGTCTTGTGGTTCGTTGGGCTCCCGGTGCTGCCGCTGCTGCTGATCGCCCTTGGACCGGCCACCGTGGGGGCGCGAACGCTGCATGTGCGGGCCGATGGCACCGGGGATGCGCCCACCATCCAGGCGGCCGTGGACTCGGCTGCGGTCGGCGACACCGTGCTCGTTCACGAAGGCACCTACACCGATGTTCATGAAGATGCGTTCGGAGACTTCTCGGCCGTCGAGATGAAATCGGGGGTGGTCGTGCGTAGCGCTGCCGGGCCCGCCGTCACGTACATCGACGTGAGCGCGGGACCCGGCCCATCACGCGGATTCTTGTGCGTGGACTGCGACGAATCCACCGTCATCGAGGGTTTCACGATCACCGGCGGCGACGCCTACTTCGGTGCCGGCCTGCTGATCGTTGGAGGGGCACCGCTCATCACCGGCAACGAACTCGTCGACGCCTCCGGCGGGAGCGGTGGCGCCATGACGATCACGGCCGCCTCCCAGGCCGTCGTGCGCGACAACCGATTCGCGAACAACACGGCCTGTTGCGGTCCCGGCGGGGCACTGCTGATCGAAAGCTCGTCGGCGCCCCAGGTCACCGGGAACGAGTTCGCCGGCAACAGCGGCTTCAACGGCGGGGCCGTCGCTGTCCACCAGGCCGGAGGTGAGATCAGCGAGAACCTGTTCGCGGACAATCTGGGCAGCAACGGAGGCGCCCTGAGCGTCTTCCGCGGCGACGTGACCGTCCGCGGCAACCGGTTCATGGGCAATCAGGCCAGCTCGGGAGGCGGAGCGATCTACGTCCACCTGACCGAAACCAGTCTCTTCCGCGAGAACCTCCTGCGAAGCAATGAAGCCAGCGGCAACGGCGGCGGGGTACTGATCGAAGACTCCTCCCCCTCTTTCGGCAACAACACGGTAACCGGAAACATCGCCTTCTCCGGCGGGGGGATCTTCATTCGAGGCGCGTCGAGTCCCGAGTTCGATCACGATCTGGTTGCCATGAACCAGGGATCCGGCGAGATCGCCTGTCAGGTCCCCGCGCAGCCCTCCTTCGGCTGCTGCAACGTCTACGCGCCAGCCGGTCCCGCGTACACCGGTGACTGCCCCGATCCCACCGGAAGCAATGGCAACCGGTCCGAGGACCCGCTCTTCTGTGCGGGGGACGACGCCACGCTTCAGGAGTGCTCGCCCTGCGCCCCGGCGGGCGAATGTGACCTGATCGGAGCCCAACCGGTGGACTGCCCCTGTGAGGACCCGACACCGGCCGCTACGCGCTCGTGGGGAGCGATCAAAGGGGTGTTCCGCTAGGGGCCACCCACAAGTCCTACGCTAGGTCGTTCGCCAGCGCTGCGTGGCCAGCTCGTCGTTGGCTGCCCCCGGTCGCCGTTCTCATCGTGTGTTACCCGGCGCCTGAATCGAGCTTTCGGCCCATCATCCGGATCGGTATGATCGGTGTAACCGATCCTCTCACTGCCGTTTCGGGAGAGATGATGGACCAACGCAACGCAGGCACTCCAACCGCCAGTCAGAAACGCCAGCCCGCCGGGCCGCTGCCGACCCCGGAGCGGCGGCTTGCGTGCACGCTCCTCTGCGGGGTGACGGGCGCTGCGTGCGTGCGCGTGCTGGCCCGCTTGCGCCTCCTGGCCCGGGGGTCTGTCCTGGCCCGCGGGTCCGTCCTGGCCCGCATCGCCTGCATGACCGGTGCGGCCTGCGCAGTCGGCGTTCTTCCACTTCCCGCACTGGCAGCAAGTTGGCCAAGCGCCGGCGCCGAGGCGGTCTCCCCCGCCAGCTCGAGTCCTGAAGTGCCCTTGCCGCCCGAAGCCCTGCGGTACAAGGGCTGGCAGACGAGCGCGCTCGTGATCGCCGGACTGCCGGCGGAGATGGCCCAATCGCTCGAACAGGGACTCGTCTTGAGTGGGGAGTCGAAATGGCTGCGCACCCAACGCCCGGCCTTCTATCCGGATCTGCTCGAGGAAGATCTGGTCCGCGCGCGTCTCTTCCTGGCCCGCAACGGCTATCCCGCGGCGCGAATTCGGCCCGAGTTCACCCCGAACCGGTCCGAGGACCAGATCACGATCACGCTGCGCATCGAGCCCGGGCCGCGGGTGACGGTGGCAACCGTGATGTTGGAGGGATTCCCCGAACTGGTCACCCCTCCGCCAGCCGACCGGTTGGCGCTCCAAGCCGGCCGGGTCTTTACCGACAAGCATCTGGCCGACACGCGCCGGCGACTCGAGCGCCTCGTTCAGGAAGAGGGCTACGCACGGGCGACGGTAGCAACCCGCCTCACGCTCGCGGATTCGAACCGGGTCACGGTCGTCTTCGCCTGTGCGCCCGGTGAGCGCCTGCGCTACAGCGGCGTCCGGGTCGAGGGGGCCTCGCCCGATCTGGTCGAGCTGGTCAAGCGAACGACCGAAATTCATCCCGGCCAATGGTGCACGCTCTCCAGCCGGCGGGAGGCGCAGACGAACCTGCGCCTCCTTGATCTGTTCCGGCAGGTTCGTCTCGGACTCATCGATGACGGGCCCGGGCAGGTCCTCCTCGAGGTGCAGGTTCTCGAGCGGCCGCCGCGTGCGATGGAGTTCGGCCTCGGGTACTGGAGTGAGGAATTCCTCCGCTCGCGAATCCACTGGACCCATCGCAACCTCCTGCAGCGTGGCCGGGGCCTGAAGGTCGGCGGCTCCTACTCCCGGTTTCAGCAGATCGCCGAGACGGCGGTGTGGTGGCCGAGCCTGCTCGGAGCGCGGACCAGCGTCGTCTTGAGCGGCGCGGCCGAACGGCAGGACGAGGAAGGCTACCGGCTGAACGAGACGCGCGGCGCGCTGTCGATCCGCTACCGGCACAGCCATCTGACCGCGGTCTCGGGGGGGCTGACAGCATCCAGCGTCAACTGGAAGGGCAAGGACGGCCGTCCGGCGGATGGTGAACCCGGAGGCCTACTGACCTACGCATCGCTTTGGTTGCATCGAGACAGCGCGGACGACCGGCTGGATCCAACGAGCGGTTCGGTCATTCGCCTGGGGGGTGAGTGGACCCTGCCGGGTCTGCTTTCCCAGGCCCACTATCTCTTCGTACAGACCGAATGGATGGGCTACATGAGCCTGGTGGACGAGGTGGTTTGCGCCAGCCGTTTCGAGCTGGGCTGGGTGCGGCCGCTGTCTGGCTCCATCGATGTCTTGCCCAACAAGCGTTTCTATGCCGGCGGTTACAACTCCATGCGGGGGTTCAAGCGCCGCGAACTGGGCCCGATCGGCGCCGACGGCGCGCCGACCGGAGGTGAGAGCATGGTCGCGGCCTCCTTCGAAGTCCGGTTTCCAATCGCATGGCGCTTTCGGGGCGCTGCCTTCATCGACGCGGGCCAGGTGTGGTCCGAGTACCAGAGCCAGAACCTGAATGACCTGGAGTTCGCAGCCGGCCCGGCCCTGATCATTCGGACGCCGGTCGGTCCGGCGCGGGCCGACTTGGGCCTCCGGCTGACCGACGCGCAGCCGGATCAGCCGGTGCGCGTCTTCCATTTTTCGGTGGGACATCCCTTCTAGACAGCGGCCAGACCAACGGGAGAAGACATGGACCGAAGCAATGGACATCCGCCGCGGGGCTCGGCCCCCGAGCGCGCGCGCCCGTTGCGACGGCCCCTGGCCGCCTTTGTCCGCGTCGTACTCGCCGCCCTGGCGCTCACGCTGGTGCTCGCGCTGGTGCTCGCGCTGATCACGCTGCTCACCCTGACGATCCGCCCGGCGCGTGAGGCGGCTCTGCGCGAAGGACTCGGCTTCGCCGCCCAGCGTCTGCCCGGCCAATTGGATACTCGCGCCGAGTGGCCGTCGATCGATCGGCTGCGTTTCACCGATTTTTCCTGGACCGAGAGCGGTGACACGCTTCTGGTCGTTCCACATGCCTTGGTGCAGATTGACCTGGGATCTCTGCTGCGCCGGGAATGGCGTTTCCCGGCCATCGACCTGCGCGTTCGCCGCGCGGATGGGCCGGCCATCGCGCGCCTGTTCGCGCCGGATTCGGGAGGGGCCGCGCGCAA
>CAZZIF010000114.1:0-4697 GCA_964654025.1 uncultured bacterium | reverse complement strand
CAGCGCTTCCCCGCACAGCGCTTCCCCGCCTGGCGATCGGCAGCATGCACATAGCGTTTGAGAACACCATCTGGAAACCGCAGGCGCCGCCGCTTCGGGGAGAGCTGACCGCCCGCTGCGATCTGCGTGAGCAGGAGGCGGCCGAGCTTGCGATCGAGCGGCTCTGGGTCCGGGACTCGGCCGGGACCGAGGCCGAACTCGCTGCTTCGGTGAACCTGGCCACCGCCCGGGTGCACCTCGATGGCAACGGAATCCTGCCCGGTGGCTGGTGGTATGAAGCGCATGCGGAACCGGCCCTGAACGGTTTCGCGCTTCATCTTCACGGGGGCCCCACTCAATCCGCCGAGTCGCATGCCCGCGCCGCAGGGGCCAACGATCCCCACGCCCCCACCACCCGGACGGGTGCCCGGCAGGTTGCCGCTGGCCCGCGGCAGGAGCTGGCAGCTTTCTCAGCGGACCTGCTCGGCATCTGGCGTCGTCACGACGACCGTCTGAACGGTCTCTCGTTGCAGGGAAGCGTCGAGCTTGCTCCTCGAATGCTGACGGGGGCCTTCGCTGAGGACTCGTCCCCACCGGGAAGTGCCATCGACGGGCGAGACCGCCTCCCGCTGCCCGATCTGGTCCTACGCCTCGACGCACTGGGGCTGTGGGGCGAAGCCCCGCACGCGCGAGTGCACGTCGGCATTGAGCCCAACGCGCTGATCCATGACGCACGGCTCACAGCCCACGTCCGGGACGCGGATGCTGTCCTCGACACGGTATGGATCACCGGTGATGGCATCACGCTCCGGGGTTCGGCGGCAAAGCGCGGCGAGCGCTTGGAGGGCCACGCCGATCTCCTGGTCACCGGAACCGGCTGGCTCGCTCCCTTTGTCGCCGATGACCGTCTGCCTGACAGCCTGTTCGTGCGCACCGCCCTGCGCGCTTCTTTCCCCCACGGACTGGCGGAGTGGGGACAGGCATCGCTGCGCGCCGAAGCCCTGTCGGCCACGCTCACCACCTGCGCCGAACTACGTCTGGATGCGAGCCCCGAGATCTGGGTCGCCCCCCTGGAGCTGGCCTGGCGGGAATCGTTCGAGGCGGCGAGTGGACCGGGGAATGCACTGGCGAATGCACCGGCGAATGCGCCGACGAACGCACCCCTCGCCGCTCCGGCCTATGAGCCACGTGACCCGGACGCCTGGGGCCGGCTCCGCCTACCCGGCGAAGAGCGAGGCTTGGGCATCGACCGGCTTCGCATCCGCGGCCTGGCGGGCGAGATCGAGGCCGATGGCACTGTGCCCGACGACCTGCGCCTGCGCTGGTGGGCCGACCGGATGCCCCCGATCCTCGCCCACATCCTCAGCGATTCGGTGGCGATCGCGCGCCTGGCCGATCTCTGGCAACGAGAGGGCCCCTTCACGCTGGGCGCGCGACTGACACGCGATCAAGACGTGAGGACCAGCGCATGTGACGAGATCGTGCCTGACGAGATCGTGCGTGGCGGGGTCGTCCGTGGCGAGGTCAACTTCCGCCTGCCCGGTCCCCACGTGTGGCTGAATGCCCCGGGTCTGGCCACGGTCGAGGGACACCTGACATTCGACACCAGGACGAACCGAAGCGATGTCGCGGGCGAGATCTCCGCTGACACCGCTGACACCGCCGGTACCGCCGGTACCGCCCCCCCCGAGTGCGCCGGCCACTTGCGGCTCGATCTCCGCAGGACGCCATGGCTGGAGGAAGGCGAAGTCGAGGCGAGGTGGCAGGGAGAGAACGTCACGATCGAGCGGGCTTTCTTGCAGGCTCCGGGCGCCACGCTATGGGCCCGCGGTGGACGTCACGGGGAGCGGAACTGGGATGCCTCAGCGCGGATGAGCGTCGATCCCGCGGCTCTCTTCCCGTGGCTGGGGCGGGATCCGCCGTTCAGCGCAGACTCGACCGTGGACGCACGACTGCGGATCAGGGGGCCGGAGAAAGCCCTTCAGTGCACGCTCGACGTCAAAGGACCCCTGACGGCCGGCGGCATTGGGCTCCCCGGAGCCCGTGCAAGCGCCTCCCGCACGCCCGAGGGCTGGGAGGCACTGGCCCAGGCCCGGGCGCTCGTTCTTCCCGGCGGCTTTCTGGCCGATTCGGTGTCACTGGCCTATCGCGCGCAAACGCGCGAGAGCCTGCTGCCGGCCACGCTGCGTCTAAGCGCCGACGCTTCGGATCTCGAGACCGCGCTGGAGACAGACATCGAAACCGGTGACACCCTCCAGATCACACTCAAGGATCTGGTGATTGGCTGGAGTTCGCGAGACCTCCGGCTGACCCGTCCCGTCCACCTTTCACTCGGGCCCGAGCCAGGACGCGTGAGGATCTCGCCCTTCACACTGTCGGGCAGTCTGGGGCGGTTATCTGGTGAGGCGATCTGGACCCCCTCGGATCCTCAGACTCCTTTGCCGCGGGTGCTGGCCGAGGGCCTCTTCGACCTTCCCCCGGGCCCGACGCCGCCGCTGGAGGCATCCATCCCGGCCGACCTCTGGCCTCAGAGGATTGCCTTTGATCTGGACATGACGAGTTCGGCTGATACCGCAGCCGCTGCCATCACCGGCCTTCTCGCCGCGAACGCCAGCATCACCCTCGACAATCTGGCTCTCTTCGGTCACGGTCCCGCCGAGGCGCATCTCAACCTCCGTCTCGGTGAGAACGGGCTCCTGTGCGATCTGGCGATGGCCGCCAGAGACAGCGAAGATCACACGTTGCTGACCGGTTCGGCGCGCCTTCCCGTCCAGATCGCGGGCCCGCACCTGGAGGTGCACCGGACGCCCGGCGATGTCATGCGAATCGATGCGAGCTGGACCAAGGGTAGCAGCACCTTGCTCACGGCCTCGGCCACCCTGCCCTATCGCATCGCGTGGCGCGATTCGCTGACCATCGAGACGGGCCCGCAGCCGCTCGCCGCCCGCCTGCGCGCGGACACGCTTCGTCTCTCCGAGTTCAACGCGCTTCTACCGAGCGGCGTCTCGCTCGATGGCGTACTGGATCTCGATCTTCGGGCCGACGGGCCACCCGACAGCTTCGGGATCGGCGGCGGGCTCGATCTGCGGGGATTGCAGATCGAAACCGTCAGGGGCACCCGCGCCGGCGGCCACGCGGCCTTGACATTCGGCGGCACGCGTCAAGCCCCTGCCGTGCGCGGGCGAATCGAGATCGGCCGGGGCCAGATCCGCATTCCGGATCCTCCCAAGAACCTCCATCCGATCAGTGGTCAGGCCGAGCTGTGGAACCTGCAGACACAGAAGGGCGCGGCTGCCGACTCGGCTACCGGAGCACCGGATCATGCGACCGGCGAATCTGTCCGTGTGAACCAGGTGGGTCTGGATGCCGATGTGACCGTGGAGATCCCCGGGGGGCTGTGGATCCTGGGCCGCGGACTGAACGTCGAGCTGGCCGGAGACCTGCGCGTTCAGGTGAAGGAAGACGAACCTGGCTTGACCGGCGCCCTGCGGGCCGTGGGCGGCCACCTGATCTTCCTGGGGCGCACCTTCTTCGTCGAGCGCGGTGAAGCGGTCTTCCTTGGCGATCTGGAAACCGATCCCGTGCTCGACATCCTGCTCAGCACGCGGATCCAGGGCACCAAGATCAACGTGCAGGTCACCGGTCGCCCGCAAGATCCTCGTCTCGCGCTCTCGTCCAGCCCCGAGATGACCGAGGGCGACATCGTCTCGTTCCTGCTTTTCGGACGCACACTGGCCGAACTCGATCACGACCAGATGTCCCTGGTGCAGCAGCGCGCCACGCAGGTGGCCGCCTACTACGGGGCTGCCCATCTGGAGGCCCGCCTGACACAAGAACTCGGCGTGGACATGGTCACCATCCAGGATCGAGGCGGCGCCTCCGGCGGCCAAGCACTCGTGATCGGCAAGTACCTCAATCCCAAAGTCCTGCTCACCTACGAGCAGCTCCTCGGATCCCGCGCCAACTTCCTCGTCAACCTGGAGTACTTCTTCTCCCGACACTTCATGCTGAGTACCCACTACGGGCAGGGCGAGCCCTCGGGCGTGGAGGTGAACTGGGCCTCGGAGTATTGAGCGGGCCGACTGGCCGCCAAAGCGGATCGAGGACACCGGCGGTCACGCGTGTACGGCGCAGCAAGCCGCTACGGCCTGTGCAAGCCGGTCTGAACAGCAGACGGGATCACTCTTCGTCGCGCACAACGTGCAGTTTCGTGGGTTCGCCGCCCTTGTGCTCGCCCCAGTAGATCGTCTGGTGCGGATAGGGAATCTCGATCCCGGCCGCATCCAGGGCCTTCTTGAAGCGCCGGTTGAACTCCCGCCCGGTGGCCCATTGCCTCAGCGGCTGGGTCTTGATTCGGGCGCGCAGGATCACGGCCGAATCCGCGAAGCGGTCCACCCCCAGAATCTCGAGCGGCTCGAGGATGTCCGTCGTCCAAGTCTCCTCCGCACGCATCTCCTCGACCACGCGTTCCATGACGGCGAAGACTTCGTCGGTATCCTCACGGTAGGCCACGCCGAAGTCGATCAGGAAGTAGGAGAACTGCTTCGACATGTTCGAGACCCGGGTGATCGTGCCGTTGGGGAAGTAGTGGACCGTGCCGTTGAGGTCGCGCAGGCGGATGTGCCGCAGGGTGACGTCCTCGACCAGCCCGCCCTGCCCATCGAGCTGCACCACGTCCCCCACCCGCACCTGATCCTCGAACAGAATGAAGAAGCCGC
>CAZZIF010000113.1:0-11160 GCA_964654025.1 uncultured bacterium | reverse complement strand
ACGTCATCGGCGCATGGCATGAGGCTGTGCATGGCAGCGACCTCTCATGCTCTGGCCAGGACGCGAAGAATGAAGAGGACAATAGTGAATTCACCGGACGTCTGATCCCGTCACGCCCCTGGCAGGCCTCGCTCCAACCCTGCCCTTCCGGCCAGGGTCGCGCCGGGCCCAGCCACCGGCGATTCTGTCGATATCCAGATATGTGGACAAGTTCGGTGGGGGAGAGGTAGGAAGATCGAGGGCGCGGCTGATACGCGCGTACAGCTCGGCTGTCATTGACACCGGCTTGATGGTGTCTCGTTTCTGCTCGACTCTGTTCGACCTGCTGTGCGGATCCCAACAACTCGAACGCCCAGACAGATCAGCGGATTGATACGCCCTTTTCTTGGGTGCCAGTCTCCCGCGCGAGGGGCAAACTGCATGCAAGAGCGTCCTGCACACGGTTGTGCGCGAGCACCTCGAGACCTTCCTCGATCAAGCGTCCCGCCTTCATGGACAAAGCTATCCCGACTTCGCGGACAGCGAGGATCGGCTGGCCTTCGTACCCTTGCCCGACACGACGCAAACCACGGCCTCACCCCATTGACATTTCCTCAATCTTGACTGCGTCAGCGTGTTCACGAATAGTCCAGTCTTGGGGTCACACGTGTAGGACGCGCTGCACTACGTGCCGCTCGACATCGCGGACAGGTCTGTGGTTGGCAACGTGCGCCATAGCATGTTCGGTGCGTCACCTTCATCATGAGACTATCCGGGGAGCAGAAGATTGAGCCGTGTCTGGTTTACATCCGACTACCACATGGGACATCGGAACATCATCGGGCTCTGCGACCGACCGTTCATTGACGTTGAGGAGATGGAAAAGGAGATCATCGAGCGGCACAACGCTGTCGTTGGTCCCGATGACGAGGTGTACGATCTGGGTGACTTTGCCTACCGCTGCTCCGCGGAGCACGCCGCCGAATGCATGCGGCGTCTGAATGGCCGGCGGATCGTGCTTTGGGGTAACCACGACAAGCCTCTGCGGCAAGCCTACAAGCGGGGACTGCTGAACGACCTTGTAGAAGCCGACACGGTCACATTCGTCGGTGATCCCGCGCCCTGTTTGCAGACGGGGCTGCAGGTCGTCATCGAAAACCAGCGAATCGTACTTGCGCACTACGCCCAACGGACCTGGCAGGGCGCTTTCCGTGGTGCCTGGCATCTCTATGGTCACAGCCACGGCAACCTGCCACCGTTCAGGAAGAGCAGCGATGTTGGGGTGGACGCCTGGGACTTTCGCCCGGCAGGCTTCGAGGAACTCCAGGCACGGATGAACGCCGTCACCGAGGAGTTTTCGGAAGGCTAGCACCCCTGTGCGAGGTCGTTCGCGGACAGTTCCTGGTGGGGATGAGATGGCCCCGATGCTTCATGAGCGTGCCTCGGGGCCGGTCGAGAGCAGGCGGGCGTGCGCCGAAGCAGATCCTGCCGCGCGGGGCCGGAGTGCGATGCACGCCCGCCTCAGTCGTGAAGCCGAAGCAGGGGAAGGACGAGCACTGCGCCCGCGGCCGCCCGCCTCCGCCGGTTGCCAGGCTCTCGGGTCTGCTGAGTCGCCACGAACAAGGTGGTCCCCGCCATGGCGACAACTTATTATCATACAATGAGATACTGGCAGGAAAACCGCCAACGGCCCACCGATTCTCCTGGAGCTGGGCCGGACCCGTGAGAACCCAGCCCCGTGAAGCACCAGAAAATGCGGCGCAAATACGGCGCAAATGCGGCGCAAACTGAGATAGATCTGCGGGGCACTTGCGTGTATTCCTGACAACATGGCAGGAGCCGCTGAAACCGATCTCGCCCTCATCCTCGCTGAGGGGGAAGGCCAGGTCATCGAGTTCAAGGAGCGCCTCTCCCGTCTCGATCGGGTGCTGGTGGCCTTTGCGAATGCGAACGGCGGCTCCGTCTTCCTTGGCGTGAATGACAAGGGCAAGGTGCTCGGCATCGAGGACACGAACACGCTCAGAACCCGCATCCACGACATCGTCCGGAGTTGCGATCCGCCCGTACCCGTCACTCTACGCAGCCACCCGCAAGGCGTTCTCGAGATCCACGTCGCTGAGGGAGTACAGAAGCCGTACCACTGCAGGGACGGCTTCTTCCTGAGAAACGGCCCCAACACGCAGAAGCTGACGCGCGACGAAATCGTCGAGATCGTCCTCACCAAGGGACGCCGCCGAGAGCTGCACGAGTATCCGCAGGTTGCGGTCCGCGAGGCTGTCATCAACGCCGTCATGCACCGTGACTACTACTACGACCTCTCCCACACCTACGTGCACATTCACTCCAACCGTCTCGAGGTGGAAAGCCCGGGCGGCCTTCCACTCGGGTTGCAGCTGGAGGAGCTTGGCCAACGGAGCGTGCGAAGGAACCGCTTGGTCGCCGACCTCTTGTTCCGAGCCAAATACGTCGAACGAGTCGGCAGCGGCATCCGCCGGATGGAGCGGGCGCTGGCCGAGAACGGCAATCCTCCGATGGAGATCTCGGCGTCGAACTTCTTTGTCGTACGCTTCTACCCGCTGATCGCTCCGGCCGGCACAATCGATCTGACAGGCCGGCAGAGCCAGCTCTGCCGGCTCCTGGCCGATCGCGGCACGCTGTCGAAGTCGGACCTTGCTGATCTTCTCCACGTCAGCGGTGATACCGTCCTTCGAGACATCAAACACCTTCTGCGCGCGGGTGTGATCGAGCGGCGGGGAACGGGTCGCGCCACCCGCTACGTTCTAGCCGGATAGACCTCCATCCCCGCCGCCCGGGTGGATTACCGGCGCACCGGTACGTCTCGGGGGTCGCGCGTCAATGGCAGGCGCTGCAGCACGGCTTCCTGCTCGATCCAGCGCCCCGTTTCGATCAATCGCTCGAGCAGATCCGCGCCATAGGGCTCGTGCCACAGGCCGCCCAGGCGCTTCGTGCGTGTCATCTCGGCTGCCGTCATGGGCACCGCCAGATCCCGGCAGGCATCGAATGTCGCGGCATCCATCCAGAGCGGCCTGGAAGGGACCCCGCTTCGCCGGCGCATGCTGCGGAGAATCAGCAGGCCCGATCGATCCAGGTCGCCGGCGTGGAAGAAGTCCGTGCCGGAGGCGCAAGCGGTCGCACTCTCCTGCGCCGCGCCCAGTCGGCGGAGCAGCAGGATGACCGACCAGGCCGGTTGCCCGCCGGTGTAGATCGTGAGCGCATCGGGCCAGGCCGCCGCCAGTACGTGGAAGGCCGACTCGTTCTCCACGCTCACGACCGCCGTCCCGGCCGGCACATGCGGCCGCCCTTTTCGCAGCAGCCCGTAGGTGAGCTTGTAGGGCATCCCCAACCTGGCCAGCTCGGCCGCATCGCGCAGCGTCGTTCCCGCCACCGTGATCGTGAGCGGTCCCTGAAGCAGCACCTCGAGCGGGGCATCGTTGGAGACGACGCCGAGCCGTTCCAGCGCCAACCTCCGGCCGAATGCCGAGGAGGCCGGCGCCTCTCCCCTACCAGGCCCGCCCCTCCCCTCCTCGGCCTCCTCGGCCTCGAGAAGAGCATCCGCCAAGCGCTGGTGGTCGGCGCCACCGGGGCGCATGGCCTTGGTCTCCCCTGCCACCGCGAGGGAGAGATGATCCAGCCTCAAGGTCCCACGGTCGTGGTGGCGCGCAATCAAGAAGGCCGCCGCCAGGCGCGCCGCCGCTTCCTGAACCGCCGCCGGTCCGCCTTCCCGATACAGGCGGCGCCACACCCGCGCCGACGGCTCGGCGAGGGAAAGGAGTCTCTCCTCCAGTCGTTGATAAGCCGTATCGGCTCTGTCCGGAGAAGGACGCGTACCCTCGCCGGGCCTCTCACCGGACGTCTCGCCAGGCGTCTCACCGGGCCTCTCGGACGTCTCGCCGGGCCTCTCGCCAGGCGTCTCACCGCACCCGAGGTACCCGCTCCGCGACGCGCGGAGGCGACCTTCGCGCAATCCCTCGGACAGTGCCTCCCTGAGACTTCGTGCCGCCAGGGTGGCTTCGGCTCGCAGATCTCGCCGATCCCGGCCCGCGAGACGGTCGAAGACCGCCTCCAGAGGTTCGGACGGACGGCCCCGGTCGGCCGCTTCGGCTGCCAGGACCCGGGCGATCCGATCGAGGTCGATTCGGATGCGCCCCGACTCCTTCACCCGGAGGGCGGCGGGCGGCAGAATCTGCCCGAGGCTGCTTCCATGCTCAGGTGTCCAGAGAATGGTCTTGGGGAAACGGCCGGTACGATCGCGCTTGTCCAGGACCTTCCGCACGAAATCGATCCAGGCGGGGTTCCTCGTCCAGTCCTCCAGCAGGCCGGGGAGCCGATCGCAGGGCTCTCCCTGACCCGAGTGAACGCTCATGACGGATCATCCTCACGCGGGGCACCGAGGACAAGATCTTCGGGCACCCGCTCCGCCTCGGGCTCGAACAGCGTCGGCTTCCTCTGGTGATAGTGGAGATCGAAGAGGAACACGTCGGCCTCGGGCGTCTTCTCGATCAAGAGCGTCGTGGAGCTCGGCAGTGCCTCGGTCACGCCGTCGACCTCCGGGGTGGCGACGACGAGTCCGATCCCGGCCCGGCCGCAGAACCGCAGCAGCTCGTCGCGCCGGCCGCCGTCGATGCCGTAGAAGGCCTCGTCGATGATGAGCAGTCGCACGCGCGCATCGATCCCGTCGTAGAGAAGCTTGGTCAGACAGAAGAGCAGCAGGTAGGCCGGCACGGCCTGTTCCCCGCCCGAACCCTGGCGCATCCGCTCCTGGCTGAGTTCGACGCCGTCGTCGTCCAGGGTCGACATGCGCAGGTGGAAATCGAACCACAGCCGGTAGTCGAGGAAGATGGGCAGGGTGTCGGTCCCGGCCTCGCCGAACTCCTCGAGGCGCGCCGCGAAGTAGTCGCGCAGTTCCTCGCGCGCCCCTGGGCTGAGGCGCGAGGATTCCTTGAGAAGGGTGTGCAGGCGGCTCATCTCCGGCTTGAGACGCGGCTCGATCCGGTACCGTGTCCGGCCGAAGACGAGATCGCCCATCAGGTGATTGATGCCCTGAACCGTGCTGCGCAGGTGGTCGACCTCGCGGCGTAGCACGCCGGCCAGCTCCTGCAGAACGATCCGTTCGAGGAGTTCTTCGTTGCGCCCGCGCAACGCCTCGTTGAGTTCGTCCACCTGTGCCTGCAAGCGCTCGGTGATCTCGTCGATGCTCTTCCCGGAGCTGTCGAGCAGGACGTTGTCTTCCTCACCGTAGTGAAATGCGTACTTCTGCCAAAGCAGGGGATGCCTCACGCCTTCACTCTGCGTGATCCGCTCGTGCAGAATCGCGCTCCGGCGGAGGGCCTCCTCCCGCAAGCCGGGAAGATTGGCGGCCTTGATCTGGCGACCCCGTCGGACGTTCATGATGTAGTCGGGCAGGTTCTCGCGATGCTCATCCGGAACGAGCCCGGCCAGGACGTCACGGGCCGCACCCAGAGCACGGCCGCAGGCCTCGCGGTGATCGCGCGCATCCTGGCCGCGTTCATCGAGCTGCGTGAGCCTCTCGCGGCGGCGGCCCAGTTCCTCGCCCAGGCGATCCAGCTCCCGCCGCTGATCCGCTCGCTGGCAGTCCAGCTCCTGAATTCGCGCAGAGAGCGCCTCGAGCCCCTTCTCTCGCATCGTCACCGCCAGCGTCTCCAGGTCACGCGCCAGGGCAGTCGCCTCCCGAGCCGCCTCGCCGGCCTCCGCCTTGCGCCGGGTCGTCTCGCCCTCGAGGCGCACGAGCATGCGGGCGAGCTCGTCACGCCGGTTGACGAGCGAAGCGATCCCGATGAGATCGAGGCGATCGAAGACCGCGGCGGCCTCTTCGAGCGCGCGAGCATCCCGCAGCCTCTCCTCCGCCAGTGTCCGGAACGAGTCGGCGCGAACCTGCGCCGACTCGGCTTGCGCGGCAAACCGCTTCAACGCCGCCTCGAACGCGTGACGCCGGGCGCCTTCTCCGAGCCACACAGCCGGACCGCCCCCCACCCGCATCTGAGATCTTGCGTGGCTCAGATGTCCGTCGGCGGTGAGAAACCCCTTGCCGGGCGCGCGCCCCTCGGGGTCGCTCGACCGCGGAACCCAGCGCAGACCGGCGGCATGATGGCGCATGAACGCCTCGGCGGCCGGATCCCGCCCGGTGACCTCCAGAAGATCGAAGACGCTTTGGTCCTCGGCCCGCTCCTCGCCCTGGGAAAGCGCCGCTTCGATCTCAGCGCGAGCGCCTTGTGGATCGGCCACGGCAATGCCGGGGGCATTCTCCAGCAGGAGGCTCAACGCCCTCGCGTGCTCGTCGGCGGGGACGATCAGGGTTCCCAGCAGGCGCCGGCCCAGTGCGCGCTCGATGACACCCGCCTCCGCGAGGTCGATCCCCTCCCGCGGCTCGAGCAACCGGTAGAGCGGCACGGCGCCGATGCCGGCCTCGCTCAAGCGAGCCATCGCCTCCGCGAGCCCGTCCACGGGCGGGGCGCCCTCCCCCTGCTCCCGCAGCGCACGGATCGAGCGCTCGGCGACCCGCCGCTCGCGCAGCGCCGCCGCGGCCTCCCGGCGGGCCGCGCGGCGTCGTTCGCGGCTCTGGGCGGCCAGCCCGTCGAGATCGCGGCGCAGGCGGCGGCGGCTGCCGTCCAGTTCCGCCGGGACGAGATCGGTCGTCGCCGCGGACTCGGCCACCTCCCGCAGCGGGCGCCGGAGAGGCTCGGCATCGGGAATCTCGGCCTCCGGCGCAACCGCGCGAACTCGCGCGAGCGCATCCTCGATCGTCTGAGCGGCCTCTCCGCCCCAGACCTGAAGGCGGTCGATGAGTTCCGCGCGCTCCATCCGGACCCGGTCGGCCTCTTCGGTCAATCCCGCGACGAGAGACTCGAGCTGCTGAGCAGCGGCCCTCTGCCGCTCGTGCAACCGCCGCACTTCGCGGTGCCGCTCGACGATCTCCATCGCCCCACTGGAGCGCAGCCGTTCGAGTTCGGTCTCGATGCCGGCCAGTCGCGCCTCGCCTTCCTTCCTGGCACGGGTGGCCGCCGACAAGGCCTCGGCAGCCCGGGCATGTTTCACCTCGAGGTCATCAACGTCCCGCCGCGCCTCGTCGTGAGCGTGCTCGGCGGCCAGGTAGTCGTAGCGCGCGATGGCCTCGCGTGTCCGGGCCACCTCCTCGAGGCCGAAGAGGAGTTCGCGCAGGCGGGCCAGTTCCTGTTCCAGACCGTCGAGATCCGTGCGGGTTCGCTCGATGGCTTCGAGAGCTCGGCGAACCTCGTGAAACGTCTCGATGTCGGGTTGCGGAAGCAGTTCGGCGATGAGATCCGAGAAATTGGCCGTCTTGCCGACCAGCTCGCGATACGCCTTACCGGCATGCAAGAAGGTCGCCACCTGCTCGAGCCGGCTCCGGGACCCGAAGAGGCGCTCCCCCACCCGGGTGCGATACCGCCCGATGTCGAAGACGTTGCCCTGGCCCAGGGCGGCGAGCAGCTCATTGCGATCGGCCGGACGACGCCCGAGGATCGGCCGGCCCCCGGTCGATGCGTCCCGGCGGCCCTCGCTGGAGGGGTCCGGCTCGGCCTCGCTCGGAGCACCCGGCCGAGCCGCGGGACGCTCCTTCGTTGCAACCGTGAGAGGGATCTCCTCGAGCGGAGCCGACTTGATGAATCCCCACTTCTCGGGTCGGGCATCCCGGGAGGCGACATAGACGCCCATGCCGATCGAGAGGGGGGCTTGCCGCGGTGCGTTGCCATTCTCGCCAGGCGCGCGGAACTCGAGCGCCGCGTAGGCCACCGCCCCATCGGGCCGGCGCATGCCGAGCTCGAGGTCCTGGCCCAGCGCGATGCCCTGGAGGTTGCGGCCCTGCCCGCCGCGGCCGCCCACTCGGGCGGCGGCATTGAGTTCGACCTTCCAGTCGCCGGTCAGGGCGCAATGGACGGCGTCGAGGAGGGTGGTCTTCCCGGACCCGTTGTCACCGATCAAGAACAGGCTGCCCTCGACCGAGATCGTCTCGTCCACGAAGTTGTGCCAGTTGATCAGCCGGATCTTCGCCAGGCGCAGAGGCGATTTCATGGGGTCTCACTCTCCTCGTTCTCCGGCCCCCGCCGAGGGGCCTCGGCGGACAGTTCGGCGGCGGCCGCCCCGTAGCTCGCCTCGAAGATCGCGCTGGTCAGGCGGGTCGGATCATAGCAGCGGATGCCCGGGAGGAACGCATAGAGCAAGTGCTCGGTCTGCCCGCCGATCGCGTCCTCCTCACCGGCGATCTCGGCGCGCTCGATGAGTTGCACGAAACGGTGTTTCTCCAGCTCCCGAAAGAGCGTCTGAATGTGCACCAGGAGCTCCCGGTCGCCGGGGGCATTCTCCCCAAGCTCCTTGCGGTAGCGTGCCACGGCGTGCTCGACGAAGTCGGCCAGCACGAAGTTCAGATCCTCGTCATGCTCGAAGTGGACGTTCTGGGCGGCGAGCTGCATCTCATAGAACTCGAGGAGCAACATGAACAGGATGCACTCCTCGCGCCGCGTGAGATCGAAGAGGGCCCGTTGTTTGGGCGTGAGCGCCTTGTTGTGCTGCTCGCGCTTGTACACGCGCGCCGCCTTGCGATCGACATGGAGGTCCCAGCCGAAGTAGTCGCCGAAGAAGCGCTCGAACTCGGCCCGGTGGCGGCGCAGGTAGTCGAAGATGTCGGGATCGTCTTCGCGGTAGAAGAAGGCGGACTCGGTCAGGCAATTGAGAACGCCCCGCACGCGGCGCCGCGAGAGGTGCCCGAAGGGGCCTCGCGCTCCAGAGGCATCGGTGGACGCGGGATCGGCGTCAAACACTTCCGCGGAGGGCCTCCTTGGATCTGCAGCCGCTCCGTGCTCCGGGGCACCGGCGTCCCAGGTGGTCCCTTTGTTCATCGTCCGTACTCCTCTGCCCGTTCCGCCGAAACGGTCGAATCGCCCGAAGCGGGGGGATCACCTTCGGTGGGCACGGGCTCGACACGCTGCCGCGACGCGTCGCGCTCCGGAACCGCCGGCGGCTTCCGTCGCGATACGAGTGGATTGGGTACGTTCAGATCGTGGTCGGGCGCGCCGATCGTGCCTCGCTCGCCGGCGGCGGCCCGACCGACCGCGTAGCGTAGATACCGGCGGTGCCGCCCGCCGGCCAGCAGATACGCCGTCAGGGCCTGAACGAGCCTCTTCCCGTCCTCCCAGGACTCGAGCCGGCTTTCCGCGAGACGAGCCTCGTCGCGCCCGCGCAGCAATCGCTCCTCGACAAATCGAGAGAGCCGCTCGAGACGGCGGCGTTCGAGCTCCTTGCGCTGTCCGGGGCGGCTGGTCTTGGCCCCCAGCGCGGAGCTCCGGTGGTCACGCCGGGTCGTTTCGTAGCGGCGGTAGGGCCTTGGAGGAGCGGCCCGATGGTCGGCCCAGCCGGGACGCGCGTCACTGGGGGATCCGACCGCGGCGATGAGCTCGGAGACGAAGGATTGAGCACGCTCATCGGCGGCGCCATCGGCCGGCAGGGCGAAGAGTTCGGCCGTCCGGGCGCGGATCGCCTCGGTCCGTACATTGCGGAGGCGGATCGCCTCGACATGACGCTGAATGCGCCGGATGGCATCGCGGGTTCGGCGGTTGATGCGGCGGCAGATCTCGGCCAGCCCATGGTGGGGATCGAAGAACCGCCGCAAGGCCGCGAGGGTATCGGTGGCGGCGCGAAAATGCGCGGGTGACTCGGCCAGCGACGGCGCCTCAGAGATCTGACGCCGTTCCAACGCTTCGGCCTGCTTCAGGAGCGCGGAGAGGCGTTCCCCCGAGAGGTGTCCGAGCGTCATTCGGATCCCGAGCCCGCGTTCGTCGAGCGCCGAGAGGTATCGATCCAGATACCGTTCGAGCCATCCCCCCAACGCGACGACATCGCCGATCCGAAACGGTTCGATCACGAACCGCGTGAGGCGATCTTCGAACTCGACCAGCTCGGCGGCAACGCGGCCGGCCTTGGCATCGGCCTCGTGGATGAGGTGGGAGGCCCGCAGCACGGCCCGCTCGAACTCCTCCCCCGAGGCGTCCTCGGCCTGGCGCAAGCCGCGCGCGGCCTCCTTGAGACTTTCGTGCGTGTCAGCCAGGAGGTTCGCCCCCTGGTCCCGGAGGCCCAGGGGAAGAGGGTCGGCCAGCGCTTCGAGGAACTGAAGAAAGGCCGCGGTGGACGGATCGAGCCGCAGCAGCAACTTGCCTCGCCCTCGGTCGGCCAGGCTGCGAATACGGGTCGGTTCGATGCGCTCGGTGATGTTTCCCCAGCGGCGGAGTTGCTCGATGTCGCTGCGGAACTGCTGGGGATCGATCTCACGGTCCGAGTCGCGGCGCATGAACTCGGCAGCTTCGTCGCGGATGTCGTCGTGATACGCCTCCATTTCGTGAGCGAGGCGCCGCTGATGCAGTGCGTGGAGAATCGCGAGGTAGGCCTTTCGGCGGGGCTCGCTGACGAAGCGAAATCGCTCTCCGGTCCCGGCCGCCTCGAGGAGCCTGCCGAGGGAGGGCCATGACCGGTCACCGAACGGGGCGTGCTCCGCTCCGGCGGGCGCCGGCCGCGGGGCATCGATCTCGTTCTGCGAGTGGGTGTTGAGGCTGCCGAGATTGTGGGGCCCGTCCATGTTCGCTCCTGGCCTGACCGTGATGAGTTCGTTCAGGCGAGCGTAGCACGAGGAGAGGCGAAGCGTCGACTGAAGGAGCCGGTCAGGAAGACGGCAATCTGGATGGCCGAAGGACCCCTGCGCGTCGTGTCCATCATCCCCCTTGGCTGAACAGGCCCGGCAGATGGGGCCCTCAGGCTGCCGGAAGGATTCCAGTTGGGGCGGCGGGATTCATCGCTCCCTGGGTTGCAGCCCAATTCAGTGTCCAGGGAAACTGGAGGCGGTTTACAGCGGATGTGCTCGACCGCCTTGGCTTCGTCCGCTGCCACCCCCTGGCCGTCGAGATACATCTCACCGAGCAGACGCGAAGCCGCCGCGTGACCCAGACCCAGCTCGACGAGAGACCGCAGCATGCCGAGCGCGGCCTCGTACTGCCCGGCGTCGCGACGCCGCACCGCCGCCCTGGCCTCGGCCTCCCAACCGTTGACGCGCTACCAACTACGCATGCAGCTTCGGCCAACAACTGGCGCCTCGGCGATGCGCTCGAGCAGCTACGGGCGCGCGCGCTCGTGAGAAGATCT
>CAZZIF010000112.1:8406-11172 GCA_964654025.1 uncultured bacterium | reverse complement strand
GTCCGAGCGGGAGCCCGAGTCCGAGCGGGAACCCGAGTCCGAGCGGGAGCCCGAGGTCACCGAAGAGCCCGAAGCTGAAGAGAGGGCCGACGCCGAGCAGTCCCCCATCAGGGCCGGTTCCGCTGGACCGTCGGCGCCGACCGGATCATCGGCACCGGCGGGTGACTTGGGCCGTCTTTTCCTGGTCTGCTTTGATGAGAACGACCGCCGAATGGCCATTCCCTGGGAGTGGATCGCCGATACCCGTCTTTCCGCCTCCTGTGCGCCCGAGGCGTTCATACTTAATGATGGGGAGAGCATCCGCCGGATCAAGGTGAGGCGTGTTCGGGGGATCTGGTCTGCAAAGGAGTTGCAGGACTGGACCGAGGACGTCTACTGGGTGACGAGCCTGAACTGCTTGCCCACGCCGGTTACATCCTGGAACCAAGACTCAGACGAGGATTTGCCTCCCCGTGCAGAAGAGCCGTCCCCGCCGGATACCACCCGACCGGCACCGCCCGACTGGCTCCCCGACCCCGACCCCGGGGCCGAGCTCAGGGCCGAACCGGGGCCAGAGCCCGAAGCCGAACTCGGGACTGAGCTTGAAAGCGAACCCGAGAAAGAACTTGGAGCCGAGCCCGGGGCAGAGCTCGAAGCTGAGCCCGAGGCAGAGGCTGAAGCCGATCCCGAGGCAGAGGCTGAAGCCGATTCCACGACTGGGCCCGTCAACGAACTCGGGGTCCATCCAACCCCACCGTCCCAGAAGGCTGGGGAAGCCGCCCCGTGGCCCCTGGTCTGGGTTGTTTCCCCGTCGGCACTCGCCCGCCGCTTCCTGATGCGGCATCTCGATGAGGTTGGAATCGAAGTTCACGAAGCACGGGACCTTGATGATCCCCTCCTGCCTGCCGATCTTGAAGGAGCAGGGGCTCTCTTCCTGGATGAGAGTCTACGAGATCACTGGAGTACGCATCCGGCGGCCAACGCCACGCAGGTGCCTTTGGTCCTCCTGACCGTGGAGGGCACGCTGCGCGTTCCGGCCGACGGAGTGTATTCGGCAGAGGGAGCCGCCCTCCCACGCCCGTTCGAACGAAACGAGGTCGAGTCGGTTGTGGCCTGGTTGCGGTCCCTTTGGCAGGACGAGACGGCGGGGGGATCGTTCGCCCATGCAAACGCGCAAAACGACACCTGGCTCTTCGCGGACCCCTTCGGGAACCGAAGCGCCGGAGACGGTCCTGGTCGTTGATGACGACGTACGCGTCATCGAGCTTCTCCAGATCACGCTCTCCGGGCGAGGCTATCAGGTCAAGACCGCTTTCGACGGTGAAAGCGCGCTCGAGCACATCGAGAAAGACGATCCGGATCTTGTCGTGCTCGATGTGCGGCTTCCTCGCCGGAGTGGCTTCCAGGTGCTCGAGCACATCCGTGGCCGGACCGACCTGGCGAAGCTTCCCGTGATCCTGATCTCGGGCAATCCATCGAACGAGACACGCATCCAGGGGCTGCGACTGGGCGCCGACGATTTTCTGAGCAAGCCGTTCTCGCCACGTGAACTGATCATGAAGATCCGCCGGATCCTCGACCGCGTGGGTGATCAGAAGATCCTCCGCCGACGCACCACCGCTCTGGAGGCTGAAGTCACGCGGCAACGCGACGAGCTGGTTCACTCCCACGCGGAAATGCACTCCAACCTGCTGCGCATCGGTGGGGTTCTGGAGCGCGTTGAGCAGATCGGCGAACACCAGAATCTCACCGGGATGCTGGAAGGCTTCCTGCAAGCGATCATGACCGACGTCGGGATCGAGATGGTCTGCATCTTCACCCGGGACCTGCCCGCCAAGCGGTACCGGCCGCAGGTCTGGCGCGGTACCGCGGAATCGGCGATCCTCAACTTGACGCTCGACTCCGAGGGGTTCCTGGCACAGGTGCTCAGCCTCGAGGCCCGTACGATGAGCATCGACGAGTTCGCCGACTATCCGCGGGCGGCCGAGGAGTTCCTCAAGCTCTCATCGGCCGGGTTCACGAACCTCTCGCCGGTCAAGATCGATGGGGAAGCGGTGGCCCTGATTGCCGGTGGCGACAAACCCGGTGGCGTCTCGCTCGAACCGATCGACCTGCACTTGCTGTCGGTGCTGGCCCGATCGGCGGCTGCCTCGATCCGAACGGCCGAGATGTTCGAGCAGGTGCGCCGCACGTTCGTCGATACCACCACCGGGCTGATCGAGACGATCGAGGCCCGCTACGATAACCTCGCCGGGCACTCGAATCGCGTGCACGACCTGGCGCTGCAACTTGCGCTGGCCCTGGGGGTGTCGCAGCGCGACCGGCAAACGGTGGCCTATGCGGCCCGCATGCACGATCTCGGCGCATTGGAGGATTACGAGGCGCTCTTCGCCGAGGGCACCCAGCTCGATGACGCAGAGCGCAGCGCCCTTCGCCAGCGCAGCGTCGAAGCCGTCAAGCGTCTGCTCGAGCACGCCCACATGCCGGAGGTGACGACCGCACTGCAGCACGTCAACGAGTATTGGGATGGCAGCGGCCTCCCCGATGGGCTGGCCGGTGAGTCGATTCCGGAGGCCTCACGCATCGTGGCTCTCGCGAACGCCTACGACGCTCTGATCCACGACCGCCCGCACCGGGCGGCCTACGAACCTGATGATGCGCTGCACTTGATCCGCGAACGGGCCGGGCATCAGTTCGATCCGGCCCTGGTCCGCCACCTGGATCAAATCCTCATCTGAGCTGGGTGCCCAGGCGATTCGCGCAGGCAAAGGGTTGGCGAGCCCCGAG
>CAZZIF010000112.1:0-8396 GCA_964654025.1 uncultured bacterium | reverse complement strand
TGCGTCAAAGCCCCGTGTTCCCTAGTCGCGCTCGATGCCGATCACGCGCGGTCCGGTCTCGGGATCGAAGTAGAGGTGCACGTGGCAGGCACCCGAGCGCAGCCGCCCGAGATAGGAATAGGCTCGCAGGCTGGCGACGCCGTAGCGCCGCGGGTCGTTGCGGTGCAGGTGCGGCGGCGGCACGAAGTGCGAGAGGTCGAATTCCAGATAGTGTCCGCCCCGGGCCTGTTCGCCGAGAAGCTCGTTCAGTTCCGGCAGCGAGAACGCCATCACGTACTGCGTGTCTTCGGGAAGCATCGCCCCGGCCGTCACCCCCCGATCGTCGAAGGAAAGCAGCCAGCGGTTCTGGCTGGGCCGCAGGATCTCGAAGTCGCACGCGGCATTGATCTCCGCGAACCACCCCGCCGCGAGCCGGTCACGACGCTCGATCAGCGTCCCGCGCAGGTAGGCCTCCGCCTGCGGATCGCTGAGCTTGCCGGCGGCAACCGCGGCCCCGATTTGCTCGGAGGTGAAGCTGCTGACGATGTCCGCCGCCCAGAACGCATCGCCCCAGGCCATGCGCGCAAACGGCTCGTACCGGTAGGCCGGTGCCCACGACACCGGATCGAACCCGCGAGCGGCGAACTCGCCCACGCCGGGAAACCGGGCGGCCGGCGGGTGGGTCTGGTAACTCTTGCCGAAACCGAACTGGAAGAGATTGCCCAGCCACACGCCCATGGCCCAGTACGATTCCTCGCTCTCGGTGCCGAAGGGGTGGGGCGATTGAACACGCGCTCCTAGACTCATCCCGAGGCGATAGAGGTAGTGACGCAGGTAGCGGCCGTCGTCGAGGTAGACGTCCAGCGTGCGGTCGGTGCGCATGCGGGTAAGGCCGATCCACGAACTGAACACGCGCAGGCCCCGCAACGAGCGCCGGTCCTGATGGGGAATCTGATCGTTGGGGTCATCGCCGCGCACGCCCCTGTCGGGGAACCCGCCCTTCGGCGTCCCTTCGGGCAAACGGCAGACGGCCACGCGCAATCGTCCCCCCTCCGGCGCCAAGCGGGCGATCAGCGCGTCGAGTTCCTTCTGGTCGAGATCACCGGTCCCGCCGTAGCGCTCCCGCTCCTCGGCGTCCTCGGCCAGCACGAGCTGCTCGGGGCGGATGTGGTCGATGAAGGACTCGAACACGTTGTACCCGCAGGCGTGAAGCAGGCGGCCGGCGATCACCGTGGCCGCGGTGCGCATCTCGGGATAGGCGGGGTCATCGAGGATCAAGCGGCACTGGCGTTTCTCGTCCTCGGCGATCAGCAGAAAGGGTTCGGGCCCATCGATGCGCGCGGCCAGCACCGAATAGGTGTCGCGCTCTGTAAGTGCCGGATGCGACACGGCGCCCCGGCCCACGTCGGCGGCCGAAAGATCGAGATGGCCCACCCGCGGGGTGAACCACGAGGAGGCGGGCACGCCTTCGACGCTGTTGATATCGAGGGCCGGGTGGCCGGCGTGCAGTCCCAGGATGTCATCGAGCGGACGCAGCCAGTACCCGTCGATATAGCTGTGGTAGCGATTCCAATCGCGTACCTGCGGCTCGTCGATCGGGGCGGTGTCGTCGATCTCCCAGATCGGCGGCTTGGCCTGGAAGCGCAGCCCGCCGGCTGCGGCGGTTGTCGGATGAGACCCAAGCAGAGCGAGCGCCAGGGCGACAATGAAAAGGACACCGATGCGAACGGACGGTCTCATCGCCGGTCCCTCCTGTCGTCACGTTGAAAGGCCGATTCGAGTGTGGCGAAGACGATGAAGTCCTCATCGCTGGCCGCGGCCTGGGCCCGGAAGTAGAACTCATCGACCATGGCGATGCGCAGCCCGCCGCCCCAGGACCGGTGGATGTCATCGAGATCGAAATCCAGAAGACGGGGCATGACCTTGCCGAAGTCGGCGAAGAGGCACATCTCGGCGAAGGGGCTGATCGGGTAGCGGTACTCGGCCGTGGCCAGCAACGACGCCTGGTCGCGAAAGCGGTCCTCGTGATAGCCGCGCAGGCTGCTGCGCCCGCCGAGGGTCATGAGCTCGGTGATCTTGATCGGTCGCTTCCCGTCGGTGCGGGCCTCTTCGCCCGCGACACGCAGCACGAAGGTGCGCCGATTGCCCAGCGGCAGATAGCCCTGCGCTTCGCCCCCGTAGCGTATGTAGTTGACGCCATCGGAACCGGTGCCCTCGTGGTACCCGACATAGCCCTCGCCCCAGAAGCCGGAGGTGGGGCGGCCGCGCTCATTGCGGAAGTCCAAGCTGAGTGCCAACTCGCCGGAGAAGTTCTGAGGGTCGATGTTCATCCCCGGCGCCATCGACTCGCTGGGGAAGACCTCCTCGATGCTCTTCTCGTCGCCCTCGACGTAGGCGCCGCGCTCGATCTGGTGGCGCTGGATGGCGCCGGTCAGGTGCCAGCGCATCCAGCGGCTGGGCGCGTAACCGAACTTGCCCAGGAACAGGTAGCGCTCGTCGGTGAAGTAGGCGCGGTTGTCGCGCAGGCTCGTGTTGCCGATTCCGAAGTAGTTGTTGTAGGGCGTGATCTCGTACTTGCCGGTGAGCCGGTAGGTGAACCCGGTACGTTCCATGTCACGGGTGCGGAAGGTGACCGCGTAGACCTGCGACTTCGTGCCGCCCCAAGCGGCGCGGTAGGTGATGCAACTGCCGTCGTGCAGGGGATTCCAGTGGGCGGCCCGGAAGCCGGCATTGACCCCGGGGTCAGGATCGAGGCCCACGACCGGTACGAAGTACTGCTCTTTCTGCACGCCGTTGGCCGTGCGTTCGATCAGGCCCGAGGAAGAGAACAGCCCGGCCAGCGTGCGCACCGGATAGGTCACCGTGTAGACGGCCGCCCGCGCGGGAAATAGCAAGACGCGGGGAACCAGCAGAGACGCCTTCTGCGGGTCGCGATCGGGCGCTTCTCGCAGTCCACGCGCGCCGCCCGGCTCATTCTCCGACCGGGAGGGCTCCTCGTCCGCGGCGGCCACCGGACCGGTCGTGAGCGAGAGCAGGGCGAGCGTTGCCAAAGCGAACGAAACCAACACGAATGGGGCGGCCCAGCGTA
Source organism: uncultured bacterium (assembly GCA_964654025.1). Lineage (GTDB taxonomy): Bacteria > Eisenbacteria > RBG-16-71-46 > CAIMUX01 > WJJG01 > CAYQJL01. The sequence continues at coordinate 5,329 of CAZZIF010000112.1, read as the reverse complement.
CCGCCCGAACCGGACGGCGGGGCGCCTCGCGCCTGGGGACGATCATCTCCTTCACACAAGCCTCCCATGGATCGCCTGAGCCGAATGGACCGCCGCGAACCTAGCACAGGCCGGTCCTCAGTTCTATCATTCGGCCATCCGAGGCAGATCCCTATCTCTGGCGCAATTAGGCCAAGGAATCCGGCTGCGCGTATTCGCGCGTCAATCACCTGCCCACCCGCGCCGATCATCCCTATCGAGGGCAGTTTGAAATCCGGCTGCGTCGTTGGCACGCAAGGCCGATCCCACCCGGAGTTCAACGCCGATTCCCGTCACAGGGCCCGGCCAGCTGCAAAGAAAACACACCTTGGCCGCCGGGTCCTGTGCCTATCCGCCGCCATACGCCGGTGCCGCTGGGATGCCGTGCCTACCCACCTAGTCAGCCCGTCTCGCAGTTGGGGCCGTCGTGGCCGCGATCCAGGGCAACATCCGCACCGCGATCTCCGCGGCCTTCTCCGCGCACTCGATCAGGTCCAGCGCTTCGGCCAGATCCGCGCCCCACGCAATGACACCATGGTAGGGCCACACGATCACCTGATATTTGCGCGCCGCCTCCGCGCTGCGGCGCGCGAGGGCCCGGCCGCCGGGATCCTCCGGAGGCAGCACGGTCATCCGTTCCGAGAGAAGAACGGCGGCCTCGGGTGTGATACTTCCTAGGAAGCCGGCCAGATGAGGCGGGGCGCACGCCTGAAGGGGTGGTGCGCCGCACCGTTTCAGGGCCGGTCCCTGTTGGCCCAGATGGCTAAGTGTAATCAAAGATGGCGGATGTGTGTGTACGATTGCGCCGGCGGTCTGGTGGGTCTCGAGAATTGCCGCGTGAATCGCCAGATGCGAGTCCAGCTCCGATGTGGGGTGCCCCCCCGTGACCCACAGCGTCTCGGCCGCCGGATCAAGCTCGGTCAAGGCCAGCCCGTCGGGCGGAAACGCCGCAATGTCGCGCATCCGACTGCCGGTCTGGGTGACGAGCATCGATCGACCGCCGAGTGCCGCCAGAGGTAAGGCTTGCGAATGAGGCTCGGCCAGACCGGGCGTGGCCGCCAGCTGAGGCCGCACCCCCTCGGGCAACAGGATCGATAGGTTACCGGCACCGGCTTCGGTCCACGGATGCGCCGCCAGGTGGCCGGCGATCCGGCTGATCTCATCCAAGAGGTAGGGAGGAACCCGCCCGACCCATTCCGGTCCGGAAGCGAAACTGGGACTCATGGTAGCCCTCGATATGGCACTCGGTTGACAAGCTCTCGATATGGCTCTCGATACGGCCCTCGATGGATTGGCCGGCGACATGGTCTGGATCGACGGTCTCGGCGACCGACCGACCAAGGCGACAGCGCGTGGTGGCCTCGTTCGTGGCGGTATCCTACTGCCGAAAGATCGATTGGAGCAAGATCGCCGACCGCCACCTTCAACATTGAAGCCGCGGGCGGAGCTCGTCTAGACTCTCCGGATTCATGGGAGTAGGGTTCACGGAGCAGGCTGCGCGGACGCCACGAGCAGGCTGCGAACAGGCGGCGCGGACGCCACGAACACGCCGCGAGTAGGCTGCGGGCACCTCGCGCGGACCACGCCAGGATCCGGCGACGACCCCGTTCTGTGCCCAAGCGCGAACATCGGGAGATGTGCATGGCGAAGCCGACCCATCATCCAGTGCCCGAGCGAGTGCCCGAGCACGTCGTCTTGATACCCGACGGCAACGGCCGCTGGGCCCGCCGCCATGGCCTGCCCATTGCCGAGGGACACCGGCGTGGCGCGAAGGCAGTGGAGGATTTCCTGCGCGTTTGCCGCGACTGGGATGTGCCCTACGCGACGATCTGGGGGTTCTCGACCGAGAACTGGGCACGCTCCGCCGGCGAGGTCAAATCGATCATGCAGCTGGTCGAGGGAGCGCTGCGCCGCAACCGTAAAAGCTTCCGCCGTGATGGGATCCGCCTCTGGCACCTGGGCCGGCGCGATCGGATCCGGGAGCGCTATCCGCGCCTCTACGGGCTCATGATGGATCTCATCGAAGAGACGAAGGAGAATCGGCCCTATCATCTCAATCTGGCGCTCGACTACGGCGGGCGCAACGAGATCGTCCGCGCGGTGCGTGCCGCAGCAGCGCTTGGGACCGATCTCAAGAGCGCCACCTGGGAGCAACTCGAGGCTCATCTGGACACCCGGGGCCAGCCCGATCCGGATCTGATCATCCGTTCTTCCGGTGAACACAGGCTTTCCGGGATCATGCCCCTGCAGGCTTCCTACGCCGAGATGGTGTTTCTGACGCGTTTGCTTCCCGAGCTGAGCGAGGAGGATTTCCGGGAGGCACTGCGCGAGTTTGCCTCGCGGGACCGGCGCTTCGGGCGCCGGCCCGTGTCTTCGTGAGCCGGTTAATGACCCGAAATGACAAGGGGAGTCCGTGCAACCAATCATGATCGATCCAGCCGCCGTCGAAGACGCCAGGTCTTATCTGAAGAGCAATGCGAGTGCACTCAACGAAGTCCTCGGCCAGTACTGGCGGGAGAAGCGTGAATCGTGGGCCCAGGTGGCCGGCATCGTCGCCGATGCCGCCGATGCCTATGATGTGCTGACCAGTGACGGGAAGAAGATTCGCGCCAGTCTGGTCAAGCTGGGCTACGACGCATGCTTGCACCCGAACTCGCCGGTCCCGCGCACCGCAGAGGATCTTCTGCGGGCTGCCGCCAGCGTGGAGGTGCTCCACAACGCCTTTCTGATCCACGATGACATCGTCGACAACAGCAGCCTGCGCCGAAACAGGCCCACCGTGCACCGCCGCTACGCAGAGTCGTCGCGGAGCCGATTCGCGTCCGACGAGGATGCACTCGAGTACGGGCGGGCGATCGCGCTCAATTTCGGCGACGAAGGCCAGGCGCTGGCGCAGGATCTGCTCATCTCCTCCGGCTTCCCTACCGGTGTGCTCTTGCGCGGGGTGACGCTGCTGAGCGAGGTGACGATCCAGACCGTGATGGGCCAGCTGCTCGACGTCGAGGACATCAAGATCGAGGAGTTGACCGAGGATCTCGTCCTGCAAATCCATCAATACAAAACCGCCCACTACACGATCATGTTGCCGCTCTTGCTGGGGGCGACGCTGGCCGACGCGCCCGCAACGGCCCTCGAGCACATCCGCGAGTTCGCCGTGCCGATCGGTATCGCGTTTCAGATCCAGGACGACATCCTGGGCCTCTTCGGCAACGAAGAGGAACTCGGCAAGCCGGTCGATTCGGACATCAAGGAGGCGAAAAAGACGCTCCTGTTCGTACATGCCTATGCGGCTGCGGATGAGGAGGACCGGGCCTTCTTGAGGGTCGTTCACGGAAACGGCGGTCTGACCGCCGACGATGTGGCGCGCGTGCGTCGGATCGTGCGCGAAACGGGCGCTCTTGCCCGTTCCGAAGCGATTGGGCGAGAACAGGTCGAGCGGGGAAAGGTGTACGTCGACGGCATCACCGAGAAACCCGAGTGGCGACGGATCTTGCGGGGCCTGGCCGACTATTTTATCGTGCGGCGCACCTGATCGTTTGACCCGAGCGGTGCTGCGGGCGTATCCTTGGATGTTGCCTCACTTGACGAGGCAAGGGGCGTGTCGCGGCAGCTGATGACACGTCCACGTCGTGAGCGGAAAAGCGCCCAGGGCTGGAAGTCCCCCTGTGAGGACTCGCCGGGGCGACGCGAAAGGTACGTTTGCGCGCAAGCGCGTCATGAGGCAGGGGACAAGCCGTGGCTATCCGGCATCCGCACGGCGGACGCCGGAGACGAATCCCCCTTGGCGAGCTCCGTCGATGCCCCCATCCGGTGGAAGGACAGGGATGGGCGCGAGCGTCCGGAGAGCGCCGGCGACGCACCCGGTGCGGGCGCCGAACCGAGGAAGCTTTTCTGGGTGGCCCGCCCATGGACGGGCCACCGCCGGGACGAAGGCCGTCAACAGCCGGCCCGCGTCGCGCGCGGCACGCAATCCATGCGCCACAGCCTTCCCCTTGCCCGAGCAAGGGAGTACGCGACTACATGAGGAAGCTGTTCGAGGGAGTTGCCATCCTGTCGGTGGCGATCGAAATCGTCGCCGGGTTTTTTCTTCTCGTTCCGAGCCTGACCAAACTGATCCTGCCGTGGTTCCCCGCGCCCCTTTCCGAAGTGCTCACGGCCCCCGGACCGGCGGTGTTCGTGAGGATCCTGCTCGCGGCGGCTTGTTTCTTCGGAGCCGTGCTGCAGTTCTACGCCCTGCGCTGGGTGCGGGAAGACCGGGAGGAGGGGCACGCCCTCTTCCACATCTATGGTCCATTCCTGCTGGTCGGAGGCGTCCTTCTGTTCGCCGCGGCCGGGAGCACTGGGTGGGCCTGGGCCTTTCTGCTGATCGATGCCCTCCGCGGTGCGCTTCTGCTCACGCTCTCGCTCATCGTTCTCTACAGTCCCGATACCTTGGCAGAGTTGCGACTGCCGGCCGACCGCGGCCGCTCCGATTCACGTGGACGCGGACGAACGGCTTCCGGCTCCGGGCGGACGGCACGGTCAGGCCGCTCCTCGGGCCGCTCCTCGGGCCGGTCCCAGAGCCGCTCCTCGAGCCGGTCCTCGCGTGGCCGGGGCGATAGCCGGCGCAGCTCACGTTCCAGCCAGCCACGCACCTCGAGGCCGTCCACGTCCGGGGCGCCCGTATCGGGTGGCGGCGAGGAGGCGGGCGGAACCCGCAGCGAGAGCCAAAGCGACCGCAGTGAGGGCCGGAGCGACCGAAGGGAGAGCAGCCGTCGGCGGCGCCCGCGCCGGGGTGGCTCTCGGGGCGGCTCCCGGGGACCCGAGCGCGCCGATAGGGTGGAGGGTTCTGAAGCCTCCCAGGACCGTACGTTCAAGCCGGTGCCTGGGGAAACTGGGGAAACTGGGGAAACGAGGGAAGTGACAGCCACCGAGACTGCTTCGGAAGCACCCTCGCGGGGAGACAAGCGGCGCCGGTCGCGACGCGGCGGCCGCTCGCGGCGGGGCGATCGATCCAGCTCGGGTCGTGAGATGGCCCCTCGCCGGGAGGAGTCGCGGGCCCAGGAGGAGTCCCCTCGCCGGGAGGAGTCGCGGGCCCAGGAGGAGTCCCGGCGTCGTCAGGAGGAGCCCGGACGCCAGGCGGAATCCCCGCGTCGTCAGGAGACCGAGCACCGTGTGGTACCCGAGGGCCGTGAGGAGCCTCGGCGCGGTCAGGAATCCGGGGACCGTACAGCGCAGAGCCAGACATCCGATGGGGCCAACGAGCCCGGCCGCGAACGCGTTCGCATCAAGGAAGCGCCCGTCGAGGCCGGACGGCGGGTTCGACGGGGCC